>JAFGKG010000083.1 GCA_016928715.1 Chloroflexia bacterium | reverse complement strand
GAAGCGGGAGGGGGGAACTCGCAAGGCGGGCACGTCGGCTGCCTGTTTTCATGCTTCATGGTGCCCGGCGGGGCATGGGCACTGCTTCGTAAATAGATCGGCCCGTTCGTAGTAAGCCACGGAGCGCAGCGGAGTGGCGTTAACGCCCGGGCGAAGAACGGCACTCCGCTGCGCTGCGTGCCTGACTACAAACATTTTCATCCTTTATGGTGCCCCAGCGGGGCATGGGCGCTGGCATGAAAATAGCCCAACTCGTTTGTAGTAAGCCACGGAGCGCAGCGGAGTGGCGTTAACGCCCGGGCGAAGAACGGCACTCTGCTGCGTTGCGTGCCTAACTACAAACATTTTCATCCGCTGGGGTGCCCCCCTGGGGCATGGGTGACCGCAGCGGTTTTTGAAGAGATCTTTTTCCCGTGATTGGATAGCAGGCCAATTGGGTTCCTCCCATTGCTGTCTCGGAAACGGCGGTCGGTAGCACAGGACTGGCCGATGAAGCGCAGCGGTTGGCCAGACAGGGCGGGCAACGCCAGTCGTGAGAGAACATAATGGCACAAACTGGCCGGGCCATGGCTCTGGAGTGGGATTAGTACCCCGATTTTTGAGTGGCCCAGGCCCGCCGACAAGCCGCGTCTGGCAACCAATGAGGATTGGGGTGCATGCTGGGCAGGGGGCAACCACCCGCCCTGAGGCGTGTTTTCGAGCGGGCCGGGTGTTGATCACTGGGTGCGTTGGTCCCCCGCCGCAGTTGCTGGCGGCGGGGGATGCTCAGCCGATCTCGACGACCTCCGCGCAGATGACCGGCTCATCCGCAGGCGACACCGCGGAGGAGGTGCGGAGCAGGACCCGGTGTCTGGGGCGCCGTCCTGGTTGGGCCTGAAAGCGATCATCTGCGCTGGCAGCTTCGTAGATCAGGCGGGCCAAGGTGCAGAGGTTTTCGACGATATCGGCGCCGATGACCAGGAAGGTAACGTGGCGCAGGCCATAGTCGGGGAAACGCTTGAGGCCCTTGTTTTCCAGGGTGGCATTGCGACCTTCGGCGACGTTGCGCCAGGCCGTGAGTTTTTTCCAGTTGCGCGAGCGGTAGGGCACCAAGCGAGCCAGACGGTAGTTCCCGTTAGGCAAGCTGCGGGTGACATCGATGTGCTGGCCCCGCTTGTTGGCGCGGAAAGGACAATCGGAGACCTCGCCCTGGGATGACTGGCGACAAGCGTGCCGACAAGCCCACCGGGCGCGCGGTTGCGTACGGCTGCGGTCGAGCCCGCGATAGGTCATGGCAAAGCCCAGATGGCACAAGGGATGACCGTGCCGGTCGTAGCCCCGGGCTTGGCATTTGCGTTCATCGCGATCGGAGGGATCGGCCGAGATGTCGAAGAGGGGAATGCCACCCAGGTCATAGACGGCATCCAGACAGTCCTTTTCCCCGCAAGCGGCATCGTAGATGACGTAGCCGATGGTTGGGTGCGGCAGGTTGGCGTGCGTCGCGGCGATATGCGCCGGGAAACGCGCCCCCTCATCGGCATTGGCCGGGAGACAGTCCGTGTAGATGGTCCAGGCACAATGGAAACGGGTGTCAACCAGGCGGCTGGCCAGGGAACGATAGCCCCAAAGCGCATCTTTGTTGCGGGTTGGGACTGGGGGTTGCTGCTGGTCACGCGGCTCTGGCTGGCGGTCGTAGACGCTGTAGCGGGCCTGGCGGTCGAGGCGTGGGGCCAAGGCACAGGATGCGGTGCAGGCCGGGGTGTCACAATCACAGCCGTAGTGGCCCTTGCTTTTCTCCCAGGCGGGGCAAGGACGAGGCGCTTGCGGCGAAGTGGGCGCAAAGCAGGAAGCGATGGCGTGATGGCAGCGATGACGGGAACGGGCCCGATGGCGCTGCCCATCGCCGACTAGCAGGTAGCCGTGGGTTTCCTGGGGCGGAGGCAATAACCCGAGCCGGTCCAGGGCGCTGAGGAACAGCTTGTGGATGTAGTTGAGCAAGCCGTCGGGCAAGCTTTCCCGGAAGGCGCGCAGCGTCGACGCGGCCGGGGTATCGTGGTCGAAGAAACCGAACAGTCTGCGCCAAAGGGCATTGTTGTCGGGATCGGCCAGCTGCTCGGCTACCCGGGTCCAGGGCTGATCGCTGGCAATCTTCCACAGGCCAGCCAACAACAGGGAGACGGGGTCGAAGGGGTCTTCGCCGCGGGCGCTGGCGATCGTGGTCTGGTGCAGCAGGAGGGGGCGCAAAGGGGAGAAGTCAATCAGGTAGAGGGCGAGTTGGAAAAGGGGTGGGGTGTTGCCCGGATCGGCCTTGAGCCGGGCCAGGAAACGAAGAGTGGCGGTCCGGGAGCGCGGTCGGTACCAGGAGCGCCAGCGTTTCTTGCGACTGGGGGGTAGTTCCAGGAAGCAGTCGAGGGGGATGGGTAGCTTGGCCAGCGCGGCCGGGCTGAAGGTCTTGACAAAGCGGGGGTGGGTAGCACGTTTGTATTCCGCGCGCAGATTCCGGGCTCGACGACGGGGCGGGCGCCGCGCGGGAGCGCGGCGGGATTGGGGGCGCTGATTCTTTTTTCGGCGGGTGTTGGGGCTGCTCATGAGGACCTCCTTTTCCGGCAGAAGTGCTGGTAGGCGCGCAGGGCGGCACGGACTTGGGCGCGGGAGATGCAATCTAGCTGCTGGCGTATCTCCCAGGAGTAGCTCGGCAAAGCCAGCAGCAGCCGGGCTTCGGCGAGCAGTTGGTGCACTCGCTGGGGGCTCACCCCCAGGGTCTGGGCGACGGTGCGCAGGAGTTGGGGCGGCGCGCCGCCCAAGCCATAGTAGGCCCGCACCACTGCGGCCCGGCGGGGCGGCAACTGCGCTACCCAGGAGGGCACCGCCGTCACCAGCATCCGCCGGTGCAGCGCCTCCCAAGGCTCTGGTGGGAGCAGCGGGTGGAGGGCAGGTAGAGTCCGCCAGAAGCGGCGGCTGCGCTGCACTTCCAGCTGGATGTGGCGGCGGATGGCCACCACCGCGTAGGTGGAGAAGGCAAAGCCGCGGGTGGGGTCGAAGCCCAGCAGGGCTTTCCAGAGACCAATGCGCCCGGCCTGGCGGGCCTCCTCGTAGCTGAGGGGACCACGGGCCAAGCGCTGCAGGACCCAGGGAATGAGGGCTTCGTTTTGGCGGACCAGGTGGTCCAGACAGTCGGCGCAGCCTTGTTGGGCGTGCGCCAGTTGATTGGGGTGGTACGGGGGCGGATGGTCGAGTTGTGCAATCGGGCATCTTGGTGTACACTGCGGGTAGGCCATGATTACCTCCTGTTCTCTTGGGGAACGAGCGGCTACTCGTCCCCAGCTTTTAGGGATACTGCAACATAATATGGAGGATCATGGCCTTTTTGTCAAGTCGGAGCATCGGAAACGTTGGGGGGAAATGGGGGGAAAACAAAAGAGGGGACCCGCTGCGGTCACCCGTGTCCAGACAGGGCTTGACAATGGTGCAAAAATGCAGTATGCTGATGGTGTCAATCCGCTGGCTATGTCTCACGATTGCCCCCAAAGGAGGTGAGAAGCCATGCACGGGCTGTTTGTCGCGCGCCAGCAGGGTCAGGGCCTGGTAGAATATGCACTCATTCTTCTTCTGATCGCCATTGTCGTCATTGCCGCCCTCACCATTATCGGACCGCGGGTTTCGGCGATGTTTGGCACAGTCTACAACAGTCTTGCCGGATCATAGCGCTTACCAGGTCTCCCCGGAGGGCCCCCTGGAAACAGGGGGCCTTTTCCATGGCGTGCCGTTTGACAAGATCGTAACGAACTGGTAGGATAGGCCCTGATTGCAGGCTCACGTTTCACTTGTCACGTTTTACGGTTCCCTATTTGGACGAGGACATTGAACCCGTTCCCGACTTACGCTTACAGTGCGGAGGCATCCCATGAAAGGGCTCATTCTCAGCGGTGGCAGGGGCACCCGTCTGCGTCCGATCACCTACACCAGCGCCAAACAGCTCGTCCCGATTGCCAACAAACCGGTCCTCTTTCGCGTCGTCGAGACGTTGGTCGAAGCAGGCATCACCGATTTGGGGATCGTCGTCGGCGATACGGCGGCCGAGATCAAGACGGCCGTGGGCGATGGTGCGCGCTGGGGGGCGCAGGTGACCTACATCCCCCAACCTGATCCGCTCGGGCTGGCCCACGCGGTCAAGATCTCGGAGGATTTCTTGGGGACGGATCGCTTCGTGATGTTCCTGGGCGACAATGTCATCGAGAGAGGCATCGCCCAGCTGGCCCGGCAATTTGCCCAGAGCGACTGGAATGCGCAGATCGTCCTGACCCGCGTGCAGCACCCCGAGCAGTTCGGCGTGGCCGTCCTGGACGAGGAGGGTCGTGTCGTCCGCCTGGTCGAGAAACCCCGCGAACCGCCGAGCGACCTGGCCCTGGTCGGCATCTATATGTTTGACCACAACGTTTTTGAGGCGGTCCACGCCATCCAGCCTTCCTGGCGCAATGAGCTCGAGATCACCGACGCCATCCAATACCTGGTGGAGCACGGCTATCAGGTCTACCCGTACGTCCACGAGGGTTGGTGGATCGACACCGGCAAGATGGAGGATATGCTCGATGCCAACCGCCTGGTGTTGGAGGAATTGGAACCGCGCGTGGCAGGCTACGTGGACACGAGTTCGCAGCTCTGCGGCAAGGTGGTGATCGAAGCGGGGGCCGAGATCATCAACAGCACCATCCGGGGGCCGGTCATCATTGGAGAACAGACCCGCATCGTCAACTCCTTTGTGGGCCCCTTTACCAGCATCTACCACCACTGCGAGATTATAGACAGCGAGATCGAACACTGCATCGTCCTGGAAAACTGCCACATCGAGATCGACCAGCGGATCGAGAACAGCCTGATCGGCCGGAATGTCGAGATTAGTCGCTCGCCACTCAAGCCCCGCGCGCTCAACTTTATGCTGGGGGACTATAGCAAGGTAGGGGTACTGAGCAATTCGCGGTAGTACGCCACTGTCATTCCGGTGCGGCCCTTTCCCAAAGAGCGGCAGAGCTGTTCAGGGGTAAAAGATTGAACCACATCTATTTTCAAAGTAGGCCAACGGCGTCGGCTTACCAAGTTCCCCCCTCCCTCGCAGGGAGGGGGGCCAGGGGGGTAGGTCTGAACCGGCCTATTTTCATATCAGAGGCTGCAGAGAAGAGATCGTGAGGCATGAGCATGAGAAATCTATTGATCACCGGTGGCGCCGGCTTTATCGGCTCCAATTTCGTGCGCTATATCCTGCACAAGTACCCTGACTATCGCGTCGTCGTCTACGACAAGCTGACCTATGCCGGCAACCTGGAGAACCTCAAGGACGTGGCGGCGGACTTTGCGGGGCGGTACGCCTTTATCCAGGGCGACATCTGCGAAGGGGTCGGCGTGCGCAAGGTGGTTGTGGAACAGGGGATCGACACGATTGTGAATTTCGCCGCCGAGTCGCACGTGGATCGCTCGATCCTCGAGCCAGATGCCTTTATCCGCACAGATATCTACGGCACGTACGTGCTGCTGGAGACGGCCAAAGAGTTCCATCTGGCGCGTATGTTGCAGGTGTCGACGGACGAGATCTATGGTTCTATCGCGGAGGGGTACTTTTCGGAGGATGACCCCGCGTGCCCCAACAGCCCCTATGCGGCCAGTAAGGCGGGGGCAGAGCACCTGGCGCGAGCGTACTATGTGACGTATGGTGTTCCCACCTTGATTACCCGCGGCTCGAACACCTTTGGTCCCTATCAATACCCGGAAAAAGTGACCCCGCTGTTTATCACGAACGCCATCGATAACGCGCCGCTGCCCTTGTACGGCGATGGCCAACAGGTGCGGGACTGGCTCTACGTGCTGGACCATTGTGCCGGGATCGACCTGGTCCTGCACAAGGGGCAGGTAGGGGAGGCCTACAACATCGCCGGGGAGAACGAGCGGCGCAACAGGGAAATCACGGAGCGCATTCTGGACCTGGTGGGAAAACCGCGCAGCCTGGTGCGCCACGTTTCGGACCGGCCGGGCCACGACCGCCGCTACGCCCT
>JAFGKG010000082.1 GCA_016928715.1 Chloroflexia bacterium | reverse complement strand
TCTGGTTCGCCCGGGAGCCCAACGCCGAATCCCTGACCCTGCCGCTGCTCTTTGGCGGCTGGACTCTGCTGGAGCGGGCCCTGCGCGAACCGGCTCGCCGGGACCTGGCGGCCTGGGCCGGCCTGTGCCTGGGCCTGGTCGCCCTGAACAAGCTCGAATTCCTGGCCCTCCCGGCCATCCTGTACGTCTATTTCATGCTGCGCTCTTTTGTGCGCCCGCTCCGGCCGAACGAAAAGGTCTTTTTGCTGGCCTACAGCGTGTTGACCGGGCACGCCGCAGCGCACTTTATGCTGATCTCTAGCCCTTATCTGCGGACCCTGCGCGACTCGCTGAATAACAGCCACTTTATCTCCTTCTCCACCGCGCTCGCCGGGGGCCTGGTCCTCCTGCTGGGTGTGCTGCTGCTGGTCCTGCTGCGCCGGCCGCTGGGCCGGCTGCTGGGCCGGCTGCTGGAGCGGCCGGCGCTGTCGCGCGACCTTGTGTCGGCCCTCTGGCTGCTGCTGGCCCTCTATGGGGCGGTGCTCTGGCCGCTGCTGGGGCCGGCGCGGGTCTATGCCTACGAGCAGTGGTGGCCCAACCTCAACCGTTGGAGCTTTTTGCGCATGGCCTGGTACCTCTCGACGCCCGGCCTTGTCCTGGGCATTTTGGGCCTGTGGTGGTGGCTGCGCCACCGCCGCGGGGAGTCGTTCCTGCCCATGGTCGGGCTGCTCTTTTTCCAGCTCGGTGTGTACATCCACAGCACCCTGGCCGACCCCTTTCATTTTTGGATGATGCGCCGATACCTGCCGCTGATTTTTCCCTGCCTGACGGTTGGCATCGCCGCCGCCCTCTGGCGGCTGCGCCGGGCGCCCCTGGGGCCGGCTCTGCGGCGGGGCGGCGCCCTGCTGCTGCTGGGCCTGCTGCTCCTGCTTTCCGTGCGGGCGGACGCCACCTTTGCCGGCCGGCGGGACCTGCCGGGGGTCCGGTCCTTTTTGGCCGAGCTGGCCGAGCAGGTGCCGGATGGCGCGCCCCTGTTGATCGAGCCGATGGGGGCGGCCCTGACTGCTCCCCTGCGCTATCTCTACGGCAGGGCCGCCTACGCCCTGCCGCAGGCCGAGTTCATGGAATCCACCCCGGCCATCCCCTGGCCGCGGCTGTGGTCCCTGCTGCGGGAGTGGCCCCCCGGCAGCGACACGGCCTACCTGCTGCTCAAGAGCCCGCCGATGAACTTGTCCGGGGGGACGACGGTGGAGGAAGTCGGCCGCTTTGATCTGGACAGCGAGCGCCTGGAACAGAGCTACGACCACCTGCCCCGGCAGAGTGTGCCCATCCGGGTCCGGGCGCTGTTGTACCGCGTGCAGCAGCGGACCGGGTCGCCCCACGAGCTGGAGGTCTCGTTCCTGGAGCCGCTCTGGAGCGGCGGCGGTATCACCATTACCATGCCCGCCCCGGATGTTCCCCTGCGGCTGCGGCTGCAGGCCGCCGGCTTTCGCCCCGAGCCGCTGCCCCCGGCGCGCCTGGAACTATACTGGTCGGGGGAGTGGGTGGCCGAGCGGGAACTGGAGCGCAGCTTCCAGATCGAGGGGGTGGAGATCTGGCTGCCGCCGCCGGCCGCGCCCCTGGGAAGCCCGGTCTCGCTGGAGATCCGCTGCCAGACCTGGAATCCCCAGGAGGCCGGTTTTGGCCAGGACGATCGCTCGCTGGGGATCCTGCTGCAGTCCCTGACCCTGGAGCAGGAGTGAGCGACCATTACGAGTCCGTCACCTCCAGAAATCGCTGGGCCGGGAGCGAGCCCCGCTGTTCAAACCAGGCCACGTACTCGACCACCATGTCGTACTTGAGGAGGTAAGGCCCAGGTTCGAGCGAGACCGGAATGTGCAATTCCAGCCGGACCTCCTCGCCGGGTGCCACGTCGTGGGGCAGCGGTGTCCGCCCCAGATCGTCCCGGACGAGCTGGCCATCCTCGCGGCAAATCTTGAGGCCACAGCTGACTTGTCCCGCCAGTCCGCGAGCTCGCCAGATTACGTCCCCCTCGTTTGCAACGCTTACCTGCTCGACCAGGGTTTCGCCGGAGCGGGCCTGGACCCGCTCTGAGCACAGCGTGATCCGTGCCCGTAGGACGTGGCCGAGCAGGGCCTGGGGGGGCATCCGTGAATCCAGGGGCCGCTCTGGCCCCTTTTCCAGGACAAAGCGGGCCTGTTCTCGTGGCCCAAAGCGTAGGGTCTGCTCCCACATCTGCTCCAGCACTCCCTGGTCGGCCGGGGTCGCCGTGTATTGGAACACATAGGAGGACAAAGCTCTGAGCGGAATGACCTTCATGCGGGCAAAGCCGGCCTCTTGGGCCAGCCTATGGATCAGGGCCAGAGGGACGCTCTTTTCCAGGACGCCCAGTTCACGCATGCGGGTCTGGGAGACGGGGCTCTCGGCGTGGCCTGCACCAGGTTCCGAAAAAACGGCCCGCCCGCCCTCTTTGAGGATGCGATAGATCTCTTGCAGGGCCTGTCGATACGAGGGCATGTGGTGTAGGGCATTCATACACAGGACTGCGTCAAAGCTCTCCGCAGCAAAGGGTAACTGTAAGGCACTGCCGACCGCAAAGGTCGCCGCAGTTCGATTTTCCAGGCGTTGGTCCATGGCCAGGCGCCTGCGGCCCCGCCGAAGCATGTCCAGGGAAAGGTCCAAGGAGACCGTTTGTACGCCCAGACGATTGAGGAGCTCGGCGGTCCAACAGGTACCGGCCGCATAGTCCAGCACCAGCTCTCCAGGACAAGGCCCCAGCAGTTCACAGGCAGCCGCCAGATCGAAGAGGTAGGGCCAGCTCTCCAGCCAGGTGCGCCAATGAAGCGGATAGTTCAAACAGATGTCCTCATCGAGCAGTTCGTCGGCCTGCGCTTCCAGTTCGTTCGTGTGACGGTCGAGCAGCGATATGCCCGTGTTCTCCCAGGACCATAGCTCCGCCGCATCCATCTGTCCGGGCGGTCTCAGCCCATCCAAGCCAAGGCCCTGCGGAGGCGGTGAGGCCGGCCTTTCGCGAGTTGGGACTGCGGGGCTCTCGGGGGGGGATTGTTCCAAAAGCACCGCCGCGAGTTCGTCCAGCAAGTGCAGCAAGCGCTCGTTGAATTGGCTTTGCTGTTCCAGGATGGGCTGGATGTACCACTTGGTGGACATCCAGTTCCAAAAGCGCCGCACGGCAACTACGAGCGGGCCGAGGAACGGTGTCTGCGAGCTGAATTGGGGTTCCTGGAGTCTTTGTAGCAGGTTTAACTGGGACAAGAGCGCCGCGATCCGTTCACTTTGCTCCTCCGGGCTTTTGGGGGGACTCTTTGCGTCAGGCATACGTTCCTCCAACGTTTCTCCAACATTCCTCCTATCATTCCGGGCTATGCTAAACATGTGGGTAGACTTGGCTCCGTCCAAAGCCGCGATCCTGTTTGGGGCAAAATGTGGTGACAAAGAGGCCAACTTGGTTTATAATAATCGGTGGGTCAAGTGACATGTCCACACCCAAACATGAGAGCGCTCCTTCGGCAGGGAGAGCCCAAACGGCTTTGGCTGGGGGGCAGGCGTTTCTCTGGCAAGCTGCCGTAACAAGATACCTATAGTATAGCCCATTCGTTCGGGGAGCGCAAGTTGGCGTGGAATAGCCTCCCGTCGTGCCCTTGAAAGCAGGGAGTGGGCTTGCGGCATGAACCATTGCAAGTGAAGGAGGACACGGATGGATTTGAACCGTTACACTGAAAAAGCACAAGAGGCCGTCCTGCGGGCCCAACAGGAGGCCCAGGAGCGCCATCACAGCCAGGTCGAGCCGCTGCACCTGCTGTTGGCCCTGTTGGGACAGAGCGACGGGGTGGTCCCGCAGGTCGTGCAGCAGATGGGCCAGTCGCCGGCGCAACTGCAGGCGGCGGTGGAGCAGGAACTGGAGCGGCTGCCCCAGGCCTATGGCCCCACCCGGCTGTACCTATCGCCCCAGGCCCAGCAGGCACTGCAGTTGGCCGAGCAGGAGGCCGAGCGCCTGCGCGACGAGTACGTTTCCACCGAGCACATCCTGTTGGCCTTGAGCCAAAGCCGGCCGGCCGAGCAGTTGCTGCAGCGCTTTGGCCTGCAGCGGGATCAGATCCTGCAGGCCCTGGCCGGGATCCGGGGCAGCCAGCGCGTCACCAGCCAACACCCCGAGAGCACCTACCAGGCACTGCAGCGTTACGGGCGCGATCTCACCGAGCAGGCCCGCCGCAACAAGCTGGACCCCGTTATCGGGCGCGACGACGAAATCCGCCGGGTGGTGCAGGTGCTCTCACGGCGCACCAAGAACAACCCCGTGCTGATCGGCGAGCCCGGTGTGGGCAAGACCGCCATTGTAGAGGGGCTGGCCCAGCGCATCGTGCGGGGGGACATTCCCGAGGGGCTCAAGAACAAACAGTTGGTGCAGTTGGACCTGGGCGCGTTGATCGCCGGGGCCAAGTACCGCGGCGAGTTCGAGGAGCGGCTCAAGGCCGTGCTCAAAGAGATCACGGACAGTGCGGGCCAGATCATTCTCTTTATCGACGAGCTGCACACCGTCGTCGGGGCCGGGGCGGCCGAGGGGTCCATGGATGCCTCCAACATGCTCAAGCCCATGTTGGCCCGCGGCGAACTGCACGCCATTGGCGCCACCACCCTGGACGAGTACCGCCAGCACATCGAAAAGGACGCCGCCCTGGAAAGGCGCTTCCAGCCCATCCTGGTCTCCGAGCCGGACGTGGAGGACACGATTTCTATCCTGCGCGGGCTGAAGGATCGCTACGAAGTGCACCACGGTGTGCGGATTCAGGACGCCGCCCTGGTGGCGGCGGCCGTGCTCTCGCATCGCTACATCAGCGACCGTTTCCTGCCGGACAAGGCCATCGACCTGATCGACGAGGCTGCCGCGCGCCTGCGCATCGAGATCGACTCGATGCCGGCCGAATTGGACGAGATCGAGCGCCGCCTGATCCAACTGGAGATCGAACGCACGGCCCTGCGCAAAGAGCGGGACGCCGCCTCCAAGGAGCGGCTGGAGCTGCTGGAGAAGGAATACGCCGACCTGCAGGAAAAAGCCCGGGCCCTGCGGGCCCGCTGGCAGCAGGAAAAGGAGGCCATCCAGGCCATCCGCCAGACCAAGGCCGCCATCGACGAGACCCGGGGCGAGATCGAGCGGGCCCAGCGCCGGCAGGACTATGACCGGGCCGCCCAACTGCAGTACGGCACCCTGGTCGAGCTGCAGGGACAACTGCAGCGGCAGGAGCAGGAATTGGCCGCACTGCATGAGGACGGCGCCCTGCTCAAAGAGGAGGTGGGGGAGGAGGACGTGGCCCAGGTCGTGGCCAAGTGGACGGGCATCCCGGTCAGTCGGCTGCTGGAGGGCGAGATTGAAAAGTTGGTCCACATGGAAGAGCGCCTGCGCAGCCGCGTTGTCGGCCAGGACGAGGCCATCTCGGCCGTATCGCGGGCCATCCGTCGCGCGCGGGCCGGCCTGCAGGACCCGAACCGACCACTGGGCTCCTTTCTCTTTTTGGGGCCCACCGGTGTGGGCAAGACCGAGCTGGCCCGGGCCCTGGCCGAATTCCTCTTTGATGACGAGGACGCCATGGTGCGCATCGATATGAGCGAGTACCAGGAACGCCACACGGTCTCGCGCCTGGTCGGGGCGCCCCCGGGCTATGTCGGCTATGACCAGGGCGGGCAGCTTACCGAGTTGGTCCGCCGCCGGCCCTACAGCGTGGTCCTATTGGACGAGATCGAAAAAGCCCACCCCGAGGTTTTCAACCTCTTTTTGCAGGTCCTGGACGACGGCCGGCTGACCGATGGGCACGGGCGCACGGTCGATTTCAAAAACACGGTGCTGATCATGACCTCCAACGTCGGCAGCTCCTCGCTGCAGGAGCTGGGCGAGGAAAAACAGGAGCAAGTGCGCGAGGAGGTGCTGCAGGCCCTGCGGGCCCGTTTCCGCCCCGAGTTTCTCAACCGCATTGATGAAATCCTGATCTTTAACCGCTTGGGCCGCCAAGAGATCGCCCGGATCGTCGACATCCAGATGCGCCGGGTCCAAGAGCGCCTGCAGGAGCAAAAGCTGGACCTGCGCTGGACCGATGGAGCCCGTGACCTGCTGGCCGAGATCGGTTTTGACCCGGCTTATGGCGCTCGGCCGCTCAAGCGGACGATCCAGCGAGAAGTACTGGATCCGCTGTCCCTGCACATGTTAGAGGGAGTGTTTCGCCCTGGGGACACCATTGTGGTGGATGCGGCGGATGGACAGGTCATCCTGCACGCCGAACCGGCTTGACTTGGGCCCCACAAATCGCTATAATGCTTCTAGCAAAGGGTAGAGGGTCATGTTTTTGCCGCAGAGCCAAAGCACAAAGCGTCTGGGGGATAACCTTGGCCGGTGAAACGATCTTGATCATTGACGACAATCCGGATGTCTGCATTCTCTTAGGGCAGAGGGTCCTGCCCAGCTACGGTTATCGTACCCTGACCGCCACGGATGGGCAGGAAGGGCTTTGGCAGATCCGCACTCAAAAGCCGGACCTGATTCTTTTGGATCTGCGCCTGCCGGACATGACCGGACTGGACCTCTTGCACATCCTCACCTCGGAGGGATATGATACCCCGGTCATTTTAATCACCGCTTACGGTTCCGAATTGATCGCCGCCCAGGCGCTGCGCTTGGGCGTGCGCGATTACATCATCAAGCCCTTTACCCTGGACGAGATCGTAGAAAGCGTGGAGCGGGCGCTCACGGAACAGCGCCTGCGACGGGAGCGCAACGCTCTGGCCGATCACCTGCAGAACTGCCAGCGTGCGCTGCAGTCGTTTCTCGACACGGCGGAGGAAATCCGCTGTGTTGAGGACGTAGAACTCAACATCTGCCAACTGACCGAGGTTGCCTTGAGGGCTACGCATGCCCAGAGATCTCAGATTTGGTGCTATGATCGCGCGGCGGAAAGCTTTTATCTGCGCGTCGCCCAGGACAGCGCCGACCAGCGGGCCTATCTGCTGCACAAAAAAGAGGGGGTGCCGGAGCAAGTGCGGGAGGCGCTGGCCACTGCTACAATGCAGGAATGGCAGCCGAACCAGGAGGAGGGTGAAAAAAGCGCGGCCGTGGCCCTGCCGATCCTGCAGGATCAGCAGGTCGTCGCCGTCATGGTGCTGTATCTGTCCCCAGAGCAGCAATGTCCCCCCAGTCTCGGTATGCTGCTGCTCCAAATAGTGGGCAAATGGTTGGAGCAGGTGCTGGACCAGGCCGCACTCCGCCAAAGGGTGGATCTGTTGCGGGGGCAGGTCCAGGCGTTTGGGGCGCTGTCGGAGGACGTTCTCATGGTCCTGGACGAGCAGAACCGCATTGTTGCCACAACGCCGGCCGTGCAGGTTATGCTGGACCAGCCGCCGGAAACATTGGTGGGGCAAGACTTTTGTCAATGGATTGGCCAGATCGAGTCTCCCAGCGGTGAACTCGTGGAGTGGTACTTGCAGCAAGCTTTAGGGGAGCAGGGGGCCGAGCACTATGCGCTCTTTTTCCATGATGCACGGGGCTGCTGCCGCCAGGCTGAAGTACAGGTACTGCAAGGCCGCCACAATGGTGGTCAAATGTATCGCTATGTCCTGTTCCACGAAACAACCGCCCAGCATCGCTTGGAGCAAGCGGTCCGCTCCATGCGCCAGCTCCTCAATGAGGCCGGGCATGGGCGGCATTGGGGCCTATTTTTGACCGATATCGATGGCACGATCCAGGCGGTCAATGGAAATGTCCCCGAAATTTTGGGGTTGGCCCAAGAGGAGCTTAGGGGTCAATTGCTCTGGGAGGTCCTGTGTGCCTGGGAGGGCAGCCACCTTCTATCGGAAGAAATCCCCCGTGCTTTGCGCGAGGGCAGTAGCTATCTCCAGGTTTTCTGGCCAGGCGGCCGGATCGAATCCTGGGGGGTTACGACCTGGCCGCTCCTGGATGACCAGGGCGCTCCGTGGGGTATTGGGGTTTTAATCCGTCCTCAGGCAGAGGAGTCCGGTCCAGAGTATGCTGTCGGGGGTCCCATAGATGAAAGTGACCTTTTGGGGGGTCCGCGGGTCAATTCCAGCACCGGGGCCTGAAACCGTAAAAGTGGGGGGGAATACCTCCTGTACGGAAATACGTACCCCTGACGGGGACCTCCTCATCCTGGATGCCGGCACCGGCATTCGACCCCTGGGCCTGCACTTGTCCCAAATACCTCGATGTCGCCTGATCGGCCACATTTTTCTCAGCCATACCCATTGGGACCACATCCAGGGGTTGCCCTTTTTCGAGCCGGCCCATCGTCGTGGTAACCGGTTTACCATCCTGGGCGAGAAACGGGTGAACGAGCGTCTGGAACAAGTGCTGGCCGCGCAGTATATGGATACCTACCTGCCCTTCTCGCTGCGGGAAATGCAGGCCGATATCCTGATCAAGGAAATGCAGGACGGAGAGACCGTCCTGCTGGGGGAAAACACCTCGGTCACGGCCCTCCGTGGAGAACACCCCGGCGGGGTGTTTGTCTATCGCCTCTGCTGGCACGACTGCTGCGTTGTCTATGCCACCGATGTGCGTCATCCCAGCGACGGGCTGGACACAGCCCTGATCCACCTGGCCAGGGGGGCCGATTTGCTCATCCACGATGCCCATTTTACACCCGAGCAGGTCCGGGCCTATCCCCACTTTGGACATAGCAGTTGGCTACAAGCCGTAAAAGTCGCCCAGGCCGCCCGGGTGAAACGGCTGGCCCTGTTCCACCACCGACCAACCGCCTCGGATGAGGAACTACAGGAGGTGGAGCGGCGAGCCCAGGAAATTTTCCCCCCAGCGTTTATAAGCCGCGAGGGATTCTCCCTCGATCTGTTGGCCTCCGCAGCCTCCCAGACCGCGCGCCCCGGATCCTCCAGGCTGACCAGTGGCCTGTCGTCGGGAACCGTCGCGGCCAACGACAAGCCGGTGCGTATCTATGAGTGATCGACAGCTAGGAAAAGGCGGGGGCAGGGCCAAAGGAGTGGGCGCTGCTGCAGGCCACTGGCCTGGGCTCCTGTGGCAGCCGATCCAGCCGACCAGCCTGCCCCCGCAGGATCGCTTTGAGTACGAGCAGTTCCTGCGCCGGGCCCGTTACCTTTTTTACATCAAGGGCTCCTTCAACTTGCTCATGATCCTCCTGTTTGCGCTGGTCCTGGCCCCAGGGAGGCGCAGCGGTCCCATCTTGATGGCCCTGGTGGACGGGCTGCTGCTGATCCTCTTTGTGCTGCTGGTACGGCGCTGGCCCGTTCTTGCCATGCAGGGGATGCTGGTCATGGCGGCGTTGAGCATATCCTTTTCCGACATTGCGGCGGGTTACCAGACCGGCACCTCCGGGGTGCTCTATGCGCTGCTGATCGTCGCCGGCGCCGTGGTCATGATGGACCCGCCCTGTATCGTGGTCATTACCTTGTCGACCATTTGGGTCTACCTGCTGACCTTTCTCCTGGAGATCAGTGGGTTTATCCCCGTCCAGGTGACCCTCTCCCTGCCGGCTTTGCTCCGGGTGATGGGCATGCACACGATGTCCTTTATCAGTCTCGGCGTGCTCTCCAACACCCTCATCAGTCTCTACCGGCAGTTGTTGCAGGCCCGGCTGCGCCAGGGCTTTCTGAGCGCCCTACTGCAGGGCTTTCAGGGCATCAGCAGCGATATTCCCCTACACAGGTTGCTGCAGCAGATCGTCGAGCGGGCCGTCTCGACCATTCCCGCTGTGGAACGGGCCCTGATCCTGATGCAGAGGGGCGATTCTTTTATGATCCGTGGTGCCGCCGGCTACGGCGATAGCCCCCTTTTAGGCTTGCAAGTCCCCTCGGATATCGTCGTTCCGCTGCTGGAAAAGCCGGTCACCCTGCTTACCGACGTGCCCGAACGATTGAGACAGTACCCGGAAGTCCAGGCCATTCGAACGCTGCGCCAAAAGCCTCCCAGTCGGATCTCCGCCCTCTTTCCGTTAAAG
This sequence comes from Chloroflexia bacterium, assembly GCA_016928715.1. Lineage (GTDB taxonomy): Bacteria > Chloroflexota > Chloroflexia > DTKN01 > DTKN01 > JAFGKG01. The sequence goes on along the minus strand of JAFGKG010000082.1, from coordinate 8,785 downwards.
GGCCAGCCCGCCTTTCGCGGTCTCTTGGTGGTCAGCAACAGCCAAAGCCCCCACGCCTTTGACGCCAACACCCGGCACTTTGCCGAACTCTTTGCCCTGCAGGCCTCCGTCGCCATCGAGAACGCCCAGCTCTATCAAGAGACCCAGGCCCGCCTGCAGGAGGCCCGGGTCCTGTACCGCATCGGGCACGAGATCGCCGGCCTTTTGCAAATGCAGGAACTCGTCCCGGCGATCTATGAACACATCCAGCAGGTCCTGGAGGCCCCTTCCTTCCTGCTGGCTTTGCGCGAGCCTTTTGGGGAGGGGATCAGGCTGCTCTCTCCGGTGGATTCCGGGGCGATTTCTCCGGACAAGACCGTTTCGGAGCAGGGCGTGTTGGGCTGGGTGATGCGGAATGGGGAGACGCTGCGTTTGGGGGACGCCGAACGGGAACTGGCCGGCCGGGACGACATCCAATGGCGCTGTTCCAAGGGTGTGATCCCCCGCTCGGTCCTGGCCACGCCCCTGTTCAGCGGCCAACAGGTTATTGGGGCGCTCTCGGTACAGTCGCCCAAGGCCCACGTTTATGACGAGGCCGCCGAACGTTTCCTTACCTCCCTGGCCAACTATGTGGCCGTGGCCGTGCAAAATGCCGGCCTCTACGATGAGGTCCAACAGCAGGCCGGCCAATTGCAGCGTAAAGGAAAGGAACTGCAAGAGTTGGTGGCCACGGTGTCCCAAAGACTGCAGCATCCGGTAGAGATCATCTCGGGCTTTAGCCAACTGCTGCGCCAGGGGGCTGCGGATCGGCTGAGGCCAGAGGAGGACGACTATTTGGACCGCCTCCAGCGCAATATTCGTTGGGTGGCCTCGCTCATTGAGGACATGGCCTTTCTGGCCCAATTGGACCAGATTAAACAAGAACCGGAGGAAATGCCCCTCACCACCCTGGTCCAGGGGGTCTGCACCAACCTCAGTCTGGCCGAACAGGGTATCGAGGTGCAGATCCAACCGGCCATGCCCTCTATATACACCGACCCGGTGCTGCTGTGGACCTGTTTGCGCAACCTCTTTTTGAACCTCCAACGGCTGCTGCAGGGCGTTGTGCCCTCCAGGCTGGAAGTAGGCGGCGACGAACTGGCCCCAGGCTACCGCCTGTACGTCCGGGGTCAAGGCATTGCCCTATCCGAGGAATGCCGGGAGCATCTCTTTGATCTCTTTTTCCCCATCGAAGGACAGGCCGGCGAACGCTCCGGCATGGGGTTGGCCATTGCCCAACAGGTTTGCCAGCAACTGCAGGGGCGTATTTGGTTCGAGTCCGAACCGGGGTCGGGGACAACTTTTTACATGCTGCTGCCGAGGACACTGCGTGCGCATCCCCAGGAGAAGCCTGTATGAGCAAGGACCGGAAATCGCGGATATTGGTGGTCGAGGACAATGAGGATAATCGCCAGTTGCTGCGGATCTATATGACGCGCGAGGGCTATGAGGTCACCGTAGCCGCCGATGGCCAGGAGGCTTTGGAAGTGGCCTTGGCCCAGTCTCTGGACCTGATCATATCGGACGTGCAGATGCCCCGCATGGACGGCTATAGCCTCTGCCAACGGCTCAAGCAGGATCCTCGAACCGAGCGCATCCCGCTCATTCTGATTACCTCGGTACACACCACCTTGGAGGATACCCTGGAGGGACTGCGCCGTGGGGCCAACGACTTTATCAGTCGGCCCTTCCGGCAGAGCGAGCTGTTGGCCCGGGCTCGCACCCAACTGCGCATCAAGGAACTGCAGGATCGGCTTATCCAGGCCGAGCGTGCGGCCACTATCGGCCGCATGGCGGTGACGCTGGCCCACGAGATCAATAACCCCCTCACCGGTATCCTGGGCTACGTCGAAGTGCTGCTGCACGAGATGAAACGGGGCCAAGTCTACGCGGACAGGTTGGAGCTTTCCCTGCAGCGTATCCAGGAGGACGCCCTGCGCGTCCGTGACGTCCTGCGAAAGCTGCGGGAAATCCCCACCCCTGAAACCTACGAGTATGCGCCCGGCCTGGAAGGGATCGTGTTGGAGGAGGACGGGGACGAGTGAGGGTAGGTCGCCCTTTAACGGTCAACCGATTTTGTGGGGTTAAAGAGAAAGGTACAGACGTCGCCATCCTGCACCTGGTAGTGGCGGCCCTCGGAGCGTAGGATGCCCTGCCGGCGGGCCTCGGCAATGCTGCCGGCTTGGTCCAAAGCGGCCAAGCTCACCACCTCTGCCCGGATAAAGCCCCGGGCCATGTCGGTGTGCACGGCGCCGGCCGCCTCCACGGCGCTGCTGCCCCGGCGTAGGGGCCAGGCCCGCACTTGCTCCGAGACAAAGGTGAAAAAGGTCAGCAGGCCCAACAGCTTGTAGGCCAGGCGGATGATCCGGGCGGTGGCCGGTTCGCTCAGGCCGAGTTCCTGGCGGAACTCGGCCGCCTCTGCGGGTGGTAACTGACCCAACTCCATCTCCCACTGGGCGCATATCTCGACCATGTCCATGGACTGGTGGATATATGCCGGCCCCAGCTCGTGCTGCAGGCGGCCCATGTGGTCCAGGCTTTCCTCGCCGACGTTAAAGAGGATCAGCACCGGGCGCAGGGTGAGCAGGTTAAAGCCGTGCAAGGACTTGAGCTCGGCCGGCCCCAACTCGAGGTCACGCAGGGGGGTCCCCCCCGCGAGCGCCGTCCGCAGGCGTTGGAGCAGGGCCTGCTCGCGCTCCTGGATTTCGCGCTCGCTGCGGGGCAGCTTGGGGATCTCTTGTTCCAGCCGTTCCAGGCGGCGCTCGACGATGCCCAGGTCGGTCAGCAGGAATTCGGTGTCCAACAGTTCCAGGTCCCGCGCGGGATCCACCGATCCGGCGGGGTGGGGGGCTCGCGGATTTTCAAAGGCCCGCACGACGTGGACAAGGGCGTCGGCCTCGCCGATGGCCGCCAGGATCTGCGGGGGCAGGCCCTCCTGGGCCGCTCCTTCGGGGATGCCGACCAGGTCGACAAACTGCACCTCGGCCGGGGTCAGCTTTTGCGGGTCGAATATGGCCTTCAGTCGTTCCAGCCGGGCATCGGGCACCGGGACCACGGCGCGGTGCGATTCGGGCCGGCCGGCGGCCGGCCCGGTCGCCTGTTCCTGGCCGGTCAGGGCGTTGAATACGGTGGTCTTGCCGCTCAGGGGCAGTCCTACCAGCGTTACGTGCATGCTAACTCCTTTTTTAAAAGCCCGACCCCCGCCCCAGCAGGGGCAAATAGATCCGCGGCTCGAGCCCCACCGCCAGGGTCACCGGTACGTAGAGCAGGGGCCGGCGGGCGTCGTCGCTTTCCACGGCCAGGGCGGCCCGATAGAGTCCCGGCGACAGCCCCCGCGTATCGATCTCGATCGTCAGCGCGACCGCCCCATCCGCCGGGACCTGGCCCCCAGTTGGCCCCACCTGCAGCCAGGCCACGTCCTGCCATAGGACGCCGCAGCCGGGGACGCTGCCCGGCGGCTCAAAGCAGATAGACAGGCTCTCGGTCAGCACCGGCTCGTTGCAGGAGTATTCCAAATAGTGCAGGGCGTCGGCCTGTATGCCCACCGTGGCCGAGCCCCCCAGTTCGTCGTAACCCGGGCGGCCCATGACCTTTTTGTACTGGAATAAAATATCGTCGCTGCCCTCAAAGAGCGCCGCCTGTAGGGACACCGTCTGGGTTGGCAGGTTGGCCGACTTGAGCATTTCGGACCACTCCAGCAGCCATACCCGGTGGGGCGGTTGGCCGAACAGGTGGCTGTAGAGGTGCCCCTGGGCGTATTCCAGGTGATCCCAAAAGGGCGCGATCAGCCACTGGTAGCGGGTCGTGGGCAGGCACTCGTTGTAGGAAGCGCCATAGCCCTGGGCAAAGAGAGTGCCGTGGCCGCCCACCCGCAGTGTCCGGCCCGGCGTATAGACCGTATCGTACAGGCTAAAGCTAAAGGGCATGGTCATGCTGACATAGTGTTCATCGCCGGGAAAGAGTTCCCGGCCCATTCCGGCCAGTTCGACCCATTCAAAGGCCGGCCCGCCTGCGGATTGCGAGTCGGACCAGCGATAGCCCGCCGGCGGGCCGCCGCTCCCGGCCGGTATGGGTTCGGGAAAGGCGCGAAAGGGCCGGGGGCGGATGGCTTCCTGCACCTGCCAATTCAGCGGGGCGGCCCCGCCGTCGCTCAACAGCAGGGTGCGCTGCAGCAGGGTGCCCGTAGGCACGGACAGGGACAGTTCGGCCGGCCGCAGTTCCAGGCAGGGCGTCAGGTAGCGCAGGTCGATGTCCAGGGTGGTCGTCTCGGCCGGCCGGACCTCGATCCACCCCGTGCGGCTCAGGTGTTGGGGGGCGGCCGCGGTAACCGTGTAGGAGCCGGCGTGCAGCCAGCGGTAATAGCGGCCGGTCTCGTCGCCGGACACCGTCCAGCTCAGGCCGGCCGGGCCGGCAATGTGCACGGCGGCGGTCAGGGAAAGGGCCTCCTGGTCGCAGTAGCCCAGGCTCTGCACGCTGCCCTGCAATTTGCCCAGGTCCGCGGTGGGGGCCACACAAAGGGTCAGCGGCATCGTGGCCGGGCCATAGACCGTGTCATCCTGGACCTGCAGCCGCCGGTAATAGCAGCCCGGGTCCGACAGCACGGCCGCGTCGACCTCCAGGGTTAGCTCCTGCCGTTCGCCCAGTTCTAGCGAGCCGTTGAGCGGTTCCACGGCCAGCCAGGAAGGGCCCTCGTCCTCCCGGGGGCGGTAGCAGGAACAACCCTCGTCCAGCACCTGGTGCCGCTTGACGATGGATTCGCCCACGCCCCCGGCCAGGTGCAGTCGGTCGGCGACGCAGGCGTGGGCCGGCGCGACTACGGGCACCGGAACGACCTCGGGCAGGAGCTGCCAATTCCCCTCGGGCCACTGCTCCAGATCGTAGCGTTCGCCGGTGCTGTTGGGTTCCCATAAGAATTCCGGCCCCCCGCCGCTCAGGACATGGGCCGCTCCTCCGTATACGTTGAGCGCCGGGGACATGCGTCCCTGGTTCAGCGGTGGCCCGGCCTCCCAGACGTCCAGGGTCGGGTCGTAGCGCCAAAAGGCATCGCTGACCTGGCTGCCCGTCCAGCCGGCCACCACGTAGAGCGCGCCCTCGTAGGCAAAGGCGGCCCCATAGGAGGCCAGGCCCGGCATGGGCGCGATCTCTTGCCAGCCGTCCTGGGCGGGATCGTAGCGCCAGCAGCGGTTGGCCGCGCCGCCCCCGCCGCCCCCGCAGGCATAGACGTAGCCGTCCAGGGCGGCCACCAGGGCGCCGGAACGGGCCTGCGGCAGGGGTGCCAGCCCGCTGATCCAGGCGTCCGCGGCGATGTCATAGGCTTCCAGGGTGCTGTAGTAATGCCCATTGCAAAAGCCGCCGACCAGGTAGGCGATGCCGTCCACGACGGCGGCCTGCAGGTTAGCCCGCGCCGTGGGCATGGGGGACAGCGTCGTCCAGTCGCCGCTGCCCGGGTCGTAGCGTACAAGCTCGGCCAGGCAGTTCGAGTCTTGGTCAAAGCCGCCGCCGACGAAAAAGCCGTCGTCGGGGCCGTAAAAGGAGGCGCTGCGATAGCGCGCCGAGGGCAGCGGCGTCTCAAAGCCCCAGGCCTCCGTCTGGCCGGCCGGGGACGGGGCCAGGGGTTCGGCGCCCGGCGGGGCCACGTCGGCCGGGTTGGGTGTGGCCCGTAGTCGCTGGGAGGACGCCGATGCCGCCTGCTGCCCTGGCCGGGGCACCGGCTGCTGCGAGATCTCCCAGTGCAGCGGGCCGGCCGTGCCCACGTTGCTCAGGATCGCCGTGGCCGTGACCCGCTGCTCCCAGAGCAGCTCCCAGGAAAAGGCCGCCGGTTCGTGGCCCAGTTGGGGGGAACGCAGCGGAATCTCGAGGCGGGTCACTATAGAGGCGGGCACGCTGATGGCGGCGAGTACCTCGGGCCGATAACCCTCCTGATAGACGGTCAGTTCGTACGAGCCGGCCGGCAGGGTCAAGGTGAAATGGCCCTGCCCGTCGGCGCTCGACTGCAACTGCGCCGCGTCGAGGTCGCCCTCGGCGATGGGGCTGACGGCCGCCCCCTCCAGGGGCAGGCCGGTGTTGGCGTCCAGCACGCGCCCCAGCAGCAGCCCGGTGGGCCGGCACTCCCCGAAAAAGCCCAGGACCGCTCCCATGAGCGTTCGCCGGGCCAGGGGGCTGGCCAGCCCCTCGAAGGGCCAGGCCAAAAAAACCGTCCGGAAGGAGCCAGCGTCATAATCGATAGAGTTGTCCTGGCCGGAGGCGGCCCAGCGAAAGGGCGCCGAGGCCCCGCCGGAGCCATCGTGGACGACGTCGTCGGTGCGCAGGGGTCCCTGCCAGCCCTCCGGCGGGAGCAGCAGGTACGGCCCCAGTCCCTCTCCAATGGGGTCCCCACGGTTTCCCAGCGGTTCCAGGGAGCGCGTGTCGGCCGTAAAGGAGGCCACCCGCAGGTAGTCCCGCTGCAGTTGGCTTTCCCCGCCCTGCAGGTAGCTCTGCGAGGAGAGGAACAGGCGGCCCCAGGCGTCCAAATAGTCCTGCAGGACGGCCTCGTCCACCGCGCTCAGGGGCTCCTGGTTGTCGTTTCCCGTCCACCAAAAGATGGCGTGGTGCCCCAGCAGGTCCTCGATGCCGGGGGGGCCGCGCTCGGCTACGTCCCAGACCTGGTACGACAGGCCCAGATCGTCCAGGGTGCTGGTATAGTAGGCCCGCACGTCGGGCCGGTTGGCGTCATCGTCCACCAAGAGGGCGCAGCGGATTGGCTCCAGGTCAAAATTCGCCGTGCGGTCCTGCTCCAGTTCGAGGGGCGTGCGCTCGGAGAGGTGCAGCAGGGCCGCCGCCCGCAGGGAATAGTCGTCCTCGATCAGGGTGAGGGAATAAAAGCCGCTGGCCGGATTCGTCCAGGCCGAGGGAATCGGCGCGTCCTCGGCCGTGATCCGCGCGAACAGTGGACTGCCGCTGCCGGCCTCGCTCACCGTGCCCGAGACGACGTGGCGGGGGCGCGGCTGCAGCGCGAAATCCTGCGTGCTCACCGTCCCGCTCAGCACGGGCACCCCGGTGACGGTCTGGGGAGAATAACCGTACAGGGCGGCGCTGACGGTATAGCTCCCCAGCGGCAGGGTCAGGCTGTAGCGGCCGGCCGCGTCGGTGTCCGTGCTAAAGGGGAAATCCAGGTTCCCCTGGGCGCGCACATTTACGCCGGCCAGGGGGGAGCCGTCCAGGGCATGCTGTACCTCCCCGCGCAGTTCCCCGGTTTGAGAGGCCATGGCGACGGCCATGTAAGCATCGATGCGGCCCCAGCCATAGACGTTGTTGTGGCAGGGGGAACCGCCGCAGGAGAGATCCTCCCGGCAGACGGCCGTGCTGGTGATGGCGTGTTCTGTGGCCTCGATCTGGCCGACCAGGGCCGGGTTGGCGCTCCAGAGCAGGGCCACCAGGCCGGCGCTGTGGGGACTGGCCATCGAGGTGCCGCTGTAGCCGCAGGACCAATCGTTCCCCGGCACTGCCGAGCACACGTTCACGCCCGGCGCCGTGACCTCCGGTTTGATCCCTCCCATGCAGGAGGGCCCGCGGCTGGAGAACCAGGCGATATTGTCGTAGGCATCGCAGGCGCCCGTGGCAAAGGATTGGGCATAGTCCGCCGGAGAGCCGACCGTAGCGCAGCCAGAACCGCTGTTGCCGGCCGAAAAAGCGGGGAATATGCCCGCCGCCCGCCAGGCCTGCACCTGGGGCTGGTACCAACTGTCGCAGCCGGCCCCCCCCCAGGAGTTGTTGACGATATGGGGCCGGTTGGCCGCATCGCCCCCCGGCGCCAGCAGCCAATCGGCACAGGCGGTCAGGGCGAAATCGGAGCAGGTCTGGGACTCGCAGCCCTTGCAGGCAATCCAGTGGGCGTCAGGGGCCATGCCCGCGTTGTAGGCCAGATGGGGGTCGTCGTCCCCGACCATGGTGCCCATGACGTGGGTGCCGTGGCCCTCGTTATCGCAGGGAACGCCCGGATTCGGACAGACCTCGGCCGGGTCGTACCAGCAGTCCTCGTGCGGGCCGGCGCCGCATTGATAGTTGGCGGCCAGGGCGTCGTGGCTGTATTCCACCCCCGTGTCAATGTTGGCCACCAGCACGCCCTGCCCTTTTACGGCGAAATCGGTCCAGACCCGGTCCGCTCGGACCAGCGAGATGTTCCAGGCCACGCCGCTGGGGGCGTCCAGCAGCGCCGCGGTGGGCTGCGGTTCCAGGGGGTGGAGGTGATTGCCTCGAAAGGCGGCGATCTCGGGAAAGGCGGCCAGTTCCTGCAGCACGCCGCGGTCGGCGGTGACAAAGAGGGCGTTGGCCAGGGCAAAGGCCTGATAGTCCAGGCCGCGATCCTCCAGCCAGACCCGCACGCGGCCCTGGGAGCGCTCGGCCGTAGCCTGGAGTTGGTCGTGGACGAACCGGCCGCGCTGCTCCCAATCCGCAATTTGGTAGGCCGGCGCCAGGTTGGCCTGCGGCGCGAACTGGATGAAAAAGCCGGCCCGGCCATCCGGCGAGACCGCGATCTGCTGCAGGATATAGGGGTCGATGGACGGCTCCGGCGGTGCTGTCGCGGCCGGCGCGGACCAAATCGCGCCCAAGGTGCTCAAGGCGATGAGCAATAGCAACAGGCAGCGGCCGGATCTGTGTCGATGGCGCACGTGTCCCTCCAGTTGAGCGATCGGCGGTCCTGCTTTGTAAATAGCGCCATTCCCACCTCACCCCTCCCCCTGGCAAAGGCCGCGTTCTGGCGAACGCGCCCTTTGCCTTTCCCCCTCCC
>JAFGKG010000081.1 GCA_016928715.1 Chloroflexia bacterium | reverse complement strand
TGGGAGGAACGGCGGACCAAAGCGAGGCCGTGGAGCAGGTCGCCTCGGCCCGGCTGATCGTCGGCCCCTGGATCGCGGCCGTCGCCGGTGGCGCCGGGGGCGCGGTCAGCGCGGAATTTGCCCGGGCCCTCGTCGAGAGCGCGGCGGACAAGCTGCTGGCGCCGCTGGAGGTGGAGGGCTGGGATTGGGCCGGCCTGGAGGCCTGGAAACCCGAGGCGGTCGCCGGGGAAGTCGGGCAGATCGCCCGCAGCATCCGACAGCGCATCACGGGCCGGCGGGCCGTTTCGATGCGGCGGCTGAGCACGTTGGAGTGGATCGCCGTGATCGCCGGGATCGTCGCCCTGCTCGTCTTTTTGGCCTTCCCGCTGCTGTTTTTCCTCAACGAGATCGCTTGGGCCGGCTAAGGCCAGTAGCCGCACATTACCAGGGGCAAATAGATCCGGTGCTGTGGTCCCGCCCCCAAGGGCAGCCGGGCCATAAAGGCGTCCTGCGTGCCGCCGTTGTAGCTGCGGTCGTAGGCCCCCTCGGAGGTGGGATAGTCATCGGAACCGCTGTCGCCCGCGATAAAGACGTTGCCGGCCGCGTCCACCGTGATGGCGCAGGCCTTTTCGCATTCGATACCGGTACCACCAAGGAAGGTCCCATAGACCAGGTCATCCTGACCGCTGCCGGCAGTTGTCAGCCTGACAATGTAGGCATCCGTGCCATCACGGGTGGAATCTTGGGCATCGGCAGAGGTGGGAAAGTCATCAGAGAGGGTATAGCCGATGGCATAGGCGTCGCCGGCCTGGTCGATGGCAATGTCCCAGCCATGGTCGTTGCCGCTGCCGCCGAGGTAGGTGGAGTAGTCCAGAGCGCTGCCGGCAGGGTTCAGCTTGGTCAGGAAGGAATCCCAATGGGCTCCATTGTGATTCTCGCTGAGGGCGCCTGAAGTAGTGGGAAAGTCGTCCGAGTGGACGTGCCCGGTGACGTAGGCGCTGCCGGCAGGGTTGACGGCGATGCCGGAGGTCGTGTCGGCCCCGCTGCCCCCGAGGAAGGTACTGTAGACCAGGTCACTAGCACCCGCGCCGGCGGGGTTCAACTTGGCCACAAAGGCATCCCAATCGCTGTTGCAGTTGCCATCGGTGCCACAAATAGTGTCATAGGCACCGGGCGAGGTAGGCAAGTCGGAAGACAGGGTACCGCCCGAGATGTACACTTGGTTGCTGTCGTCGAGAGCCACTGTGCAGCCGCGGCCAACGTAGCCGACGTAGGCACATTCGTGATCGCTGCCACCAAAATAGGTGGCGTAAGTGAGGGTGGTACCGTCCGTACTGACAATAGCTAGAAAAGCATCGCTGTTGCCATTGGGCGCGGTGTCGTATGCACCAGAGGTGGTGGTGAGGCCACTCTGAATGGAACCGACGATGTAGGCTTGTCCGGCACTGTCGAGGGCCAGGGCGTGGCCCGCAGCGTTCAAGCCGGTCACACAGCCGGAGTAGATCAGGTCGCTGCCGCTGGCGTTCAGCTTGCTGACAAAAGCCCCGCCGGCGCTGCAGTCGCCAAAGACACCAGGGGTGTCGGGAAAGCCGGTATTGCTCCAACCTGTAACCAAGGCGTTGCCCGAAGCGTCGACGGCAATGCCGCCGGCGGTTTCACCCCCACTGCCGCCAAGGAAGGTGGCATAGACCAGGTCGGCCGAACCATTGCCGTTCGGGCTGAGCTTGGCCACAAAAGCGTCCCGTGTGCCACCGAGGGTCTCGCTAAAGGCGCCGCTGGTGGCCGGAAAGTCGGTGGAGGAAGTCTGGCCGGCCAGGTAGGCAGCGCCGCTGCCGTCGATGGCAACATCGTGGCCCCAATCCTGCTCGCTGCCACCCAGGTAGGTCCCATAGAGCATCTCATCGGGGTTGTCCAGGGGCTGCGGGACCCGGCCGGGTCGCTGGATCGCAAAGGGTGAGCGCACCACTGCACCCTCGATCGAGGGATAGTATCGGGGCAGCCCTTCAGCGGCGCAGGACAATTGCAGCAGGGGCAGGCGAAAAGGGCCGGACGCCGTGGAAAGGCGCAGTTCGCCTGCCCCCAACGAGACCCGTTCCGCCCCGGCCACCTGCAAGCGGATATCCTGGAGAAGAGAGACGTCACGCCCCTGGCACAGCAGCCGCCAGGTCCAACGCCCCCCGCGGCCGCTGATTTCGAGGTCGATACCGGGATAGAGATCGAGATAGCGAACACCGCCCCACACCGGCACATCCTGCCGCCAACTGGCGGGATCGCTGCCGCTGAAAAAAGAAACGTGCGTCTCCTGGCGGTCAAACGGCACCAGGGTCGGGTGGGCGTTGGCCCCGGGGAACGTCAGTCGGAGATGGACACCGCTGAGGAAATCCTCCCCCCGTTGATCTACGAGGGTGAACCAAATCTCGTTCTCGGCTATATGGATGGTGGTGTTGCCCTGGCGGATCTGGAAGCGGGTTTGGGGGGCAAACTGGCCGACGTTCTCGATAAAAAGCAGGGGGACGCCATTTTCCGTTGCCCCCAACTCTTCCCCGGTTCCTGTCCCTGCCGCGACATCTGCCTGGGACCCATAGAGCAGGCCCAGGGCCAGTACCAGGAATGCAATCATTAGGGCGATCGTTCCGAACAGGCGCTTCTTCATGGTGTCTCTCCTTTGAGCTCTAGGGTTCCTATGCCTCCCGCAAAAGTTGATTTATTACCGCTTGGACAATACCAATTTTGCCCGCACGGGTTGATGATCAGAAACTCCATCCCACGGCCCGGTCCAGGCTCGCTCTACCTCCCACTGCTCCGAACAGAAAATGTAATCCAGACGCAGCAGCCATATGGTCCATAAAGCTCTTTTATCCCCCCCCGAACAGCCCCCTAAATCCGCGCCGGGAAATGTGTGCCCCATCCCCCAGCCACCCTCGACCCAAGCATCTTGTAAACGAGTGCTCATCAGGCTATACGCTGTATTCTGCGCGGTCACATTTAGATCGCCCAGCACAATCACCGGTTCCGTTCGGCTCTCCACAAACTCGAGCAGTACTCCCAATTGCCGCTCCCGTTCTCTAATGCTATACTCCAGATTCTGCGGTGTCAGAGGACCGGGCGGAATCGCGTGCACATTGATCACTATAATTTTCTCCCCCTCCCATTCCACCTCCAGCACCTGCGGTCCTCCTACCCATCTTCCCTCGATTTCTATGCCCATGGGCTGCATGGGGTATCGACTTATTACCCCGACTCCTTTCACGCCCACAACTGGCACTAACTCTTGATAGGGGTACATCTCGGCCAAATCTCTTTGGATACCTTCCGCTATCTGGGGATTCAGTTCCTGTATCGCCACAATATCCACATCGGCTGCTTGAATTGCCTCCAGCACGGCCGGCACATCCGTATTGTTCCCGAAAATATTGCTCGTCATCACCGTAATCTGCGGGCCCGGTGTATGATGGAGAGGGACCGGCGGCAGGATCAAAGCGCCATAGAGAAAGCAGCCGATCACACAAGTCACAACAAAACCTATGGTCACATCACGCCGGCACACAATTACGGCGAGGATTAACGTCAATGGTAGAGGGACAAACAAGTACTCGGAAAAGGCGTTCAATAGAAAAAGCCACCACCAACGGTCCCCAAACATGCAGTGCAGGGCCAGCCAGGCAACTATGGCGATGGCATAGCAGTGCGCCGCGGCGATAAGCAGCTTGAAAATCCACTCCCGGACTGTTTTTTTGGCAAATCGTCTTCGTCCGTCGATGGATTGCCTCCATGGCAAACTACAGGCAGCTAGCGCACCTTGACCTGCAGGGTAAAGGTCTCCAGGGGCTCCACGTCCTCCTCCCACGGGCGGTGATAGACCAGCTCGAGTTCGGCCTGGCCGGCGCTCTTGGCCTCAAAGCGAAAGGTCTCGGTGCCGCCCGATCCCGGCGGTGGGGGGTCTCGGGTGTCGGACGATTCGTACTCGGCCTCCCCCTGCTGCTCCAGGACGGACGCGCCCGCTTTGACGACCTGCCAGCTATAGCCGGTGCTTGGGTTGGAGGCCAGCGTGACGACCAGGGTCTGGCCGACCTCGAGTTCCACCAGCTCCCCATTGTCGCCCGCGCCCACCCGGACCTCCTGGGCCGAACCACAGCCGGCCGCCAAGAGCGAGACGGCCAGCAGCACGACCACCTTGCCGAGATATTGAAGTCCCTTTAGCATTTTATTCCTCCTCATCTGATTTACCGTACCCTTGTGGGTTTTCTCTTCCCGCAGCCACAGCGCTGAAATCTGTCAGCCCCTCCGCAAACGAGGCCGCATCAAAGCGGTCGAAACTTGCGGCTCTCGGCAGCAGAATATCCAGGCAGTGCAGGGCCATGCGCACGCGCATCCGATCCCGAAACGCCCCCTCACACGGATAGCCGGCGATCTCGAGAAAAGCTGGCCTTAATTCTGGCGCATAGTACCACCACAGCAGCGAACCCATATCATGGGCAGGATCATCCAGGGACATTGCCTCCAGGTCCACCAGGTAGACATTCCCATCCAAAGCGATCAGCCAATTGCCGTTACAGATGTCATTGTGCGAAGCGATCAGTCCAGCGCCGCTGAACCCTTGAATCTCTTGCTGGAGATGGGCGAGTGTTTCGTCAACCGAGTCCGCTACCGTTGGGACTTGGGGGCGGTACATCTCCCACCTTTGTTGAACGCGCCTGGCAGCGGCCAGCCCAACCTCTCGGTACGTTTCGGACGAACTGGGGGGCAGGACGTCTCGCAGCGCCTGGCTGTGGTGCGCCTTGTTCACAACAGTGGCGATCCTGGGCAGATTATGACGGAAATCCTGCCAGGAGGGATGTCGGCCCTGGATGTAGGGCTGTACCAGGATCGAGGTGCCATTTTCCAAAGACCCCGAGACGATGGTAGGGGGCGTCAGGCCCAAGGAAGCCATCACCTGGTAGCGGGCCACGTGCGCGCCCAACTTGACAAAATAGCTCTCGCCATTACTTTGAGCGATATAGGTCTCGTGACCACGTCCCGACGATGGCAGCGCAAGCGCCCAGCGTCGGTCGCCCAAGTGGAGCTGGAGAAAATCTGCGACTTGCTGACGATGCCGGTATCTATTCTGCATAGTAAATTCGCTCTGCGAAAGCTGGCCGGCGGCCTAAACGGTATGCATAACCCGCCGCGCGGGTACGTAAAAGTCACCTTCGCTAACCAACCACAAAGCGAGTGTGACCGCCGATATGCCGCGCGATAGCGCGGTCGGCTGCAACCGCTTGTTGGGCGGCTTTCCTCTCATCTTTATGGAGAGGCGAGTCACGGAGGAACATAGTCCCTTGATATGGCGGGCAGATACACAAAATGATTAAAGACGATATACTCATCGGCCCCAATATCATAACCCGCTCCGTGAGGCCGGGCATGCCCATCGAAATCACGGGTAGGAGCGTCAGTAGAAGAACCCTTGTCGATGGCTGGCGAACCAGGCTGTAGATGAAAATCACCCCCAGCCGCATGTACGAACATTGGATCTTCCGTTACATAGTCATCTCCATAAACCTCTCCCTCGGTTCCCCGGTAGCCGTCAATCAGGTTATGGTCTACTGTGACATTCTGCGCCGGAACACTTGGCTCCACCGCAATCTGAAAGTAGAGGTTTTGGCTACAGATATTGTTCCTGATGAC
>JAFGKG010000080.1 GCA_016928715.1 Chloroflexia bacterium | reverse complement strand
TCCGTAAATAGCGCTGTATCCGACCGGGCGGGCACATCCCCAACTTGTTGGGGCGGCCCGCCCCTACAACGATATTTACGTCCTTCGTGGTGCCCGCCTCGGCGAAGCGCCACGCCCCTACATTTACGTCCTTTGGGGCGCCCGCGGGCCGGGCATGTTGCCCGCTTTAAAAATAGTGGGGGCGAGGCATGCCTCGCCCCACACAAAGGCCTATGCGGAATCGATCACGGGCTGGTGTCATTCAGCAGCAGAGGAATATAGGTCAGGTAACCGGAGGCCAGCCGGTCCTCGTAATAAGGGCCACAAGCACCCTTCTGATCGCACATGCGCACGCGCCAGTAATAGACGCCGGGCAGGTACTCGCCGGTAGCGATATAGTGCGTGTGATCGGTGTTCACGGGGTTCTCGCAGTCGCTGTAATTCTCATCCTTGCAGATCTGCACCTGATAGTAAGCGGCGCCATCCAGCGGTGCCCATTTCAGGTTGGGGCTGGGGTCAAACTTTGTCTCCAGCGAGACAGGTTGTAGGTAAGCCTTGTAGAAACTCGCCACCTCACTATAGGGGCCCTGGTTGCCACCAGAGTCAATGATGGCAACCTTCCAATAATAGGTCCCATCCTCCATCTTGTTGACGGTTAGATCGAGGCTAAACGAGTTAATGTAAAGCCCGTCTTTTTTGATCAGCGGCGAGGTAAAGTTCGGGTCATCGTCGACCCACAGGCGGTAGCGGAAGGCGTTCATCACCGGCTCAGGGCTGCCCGTCGGATAGAGCACTTCCTGCCAGTTAAAGGTGGGCAACTCGTTGATGGTGACCCCGTCAACTGGATCGGACAGAATAGGGGAGGGCATTCTCTTGGTAAAAGAATAGATCTCGGTAAAAGCGCTCTCCTGGTTGTCGCCATCCTTGGTCTGCATCCTCCAATACCAGGTGCCATCCGCGTAGGCATCCTTGGGCGTAAAGTTGACGTTACGGCTTGTATATGTCTTGTAGGAACCGAATTCGGGATCATCATCTACGTGCAGGACGTACTGCGAGGCGCCCTCCACGCGACCCCAGCGAAAGGTCGGTGTGGCAAACCCGTACTGCGCGGTCATGCTCAGCGGCGTAAAGTTGAACTTGGTAAAGCGCACCGGCTGGCTCCAAGGTGATAAGCGATCTCCATGGTCCATACGCACGCGCCAATAGAGGGTGATATTCTCCTCATAGGTTTTCACCGAACCCCAGCGGGTACTCATAAACCAATAGAGGGGTTTAGGCCCACAGTCCCAACTCCCTTCCAGCACCTTCTGGGTGAAAGCAGAGTCACGGGCCACCTCGATGTCATAGCCGGTGACGATGGACTGGTAGAGCGGCTTGGAGAAACTAAGCAGCGGATTGGTGTGATATACCACCGGGTTGTCGAAGGGATTGTCCCAGGGATGCAGGGGGTTGAGCTTGTCCGCCACGGCCGTAAAGTTGCTCAGGGTGGCAACCGGAGTGGTCGCCTCCGAGGGCACGGTATCCACAGCCTGCCCACCGGCGTCGGCCGTAAAGGCCTGCACCAGGACCGTGCCGATGTAGGAAAAGACGTCAAACTGCGTCTTGGGGATCGTGAGCTCTAAAAATTCGCCATAGGGACCGCCGTCGCTCCACAATCCGCCCACTTCGCCCAGCGTATAGGCCTCCCAATAGTAGCCCCCCTCCCAGCGGTAGAGATAGACCTGGTCGATATTACCAGCGGTATTGTGATGGGCGACCAAGACGATCTCGGGTAGGTAGAGGGAATCGGCGTGGGTACCAAATCCGTGCGGATTAGTCGTGCCCCCCGATCCCTCCTCGTGATCCAGATCCACATAGAACACGTAATTCATGTCGTTCGTATTGGTGGGATAGCGATCGATCGTCAGGTACCAATTCGTGGCGTCCTGGGCCAGGTAGAGGCCTTGCAAGTCGTAGGCTAAAGGACTCGTGTCAAACGAGGGGTCGTTGGCGATACGCGTTTTGGAGGCATCCAGGCCATTGATGGGATGGTTCAGGGGTGGACAGGGACCATAGGGCGAACCCGAACATTCCATGTGCAGGCGCAACTGGTGGGTAATGAACAAGCGGCGCGTTTCGCTCCACTCCCCCAGCGGGGTCCCCCCGGCGTCCAGCGCCCGGACCCGCCAATAGTAGGTCTCGGCTGGCAGGCGCTCCAGTGGGGTAAAGAAATGGTAGAGGGGATAGCGCTGGTAGAGACGCTGGCTGTCAAAGGTAGGCACCGTGTCGATCTGGAACTGGTAGTAGGCCGCCCCCTGCACCGGCGCCCAGCCAAAGAGGGGCGAATCGTAGACATTGTCCATCCCATCGTCGGGAAAGTACAGCTCGATGGTAGATGTGGGGGCTTCCAGAGTGGGATCAAAACGGGCCGTCCAACGCTCGCTGTAGGGCCCGGAGGTTGCCCCACCATCGAACCAGGGCTTGACCCGCCAGTAGTAATTGACCCCCGTCGTCAGGGTAAAGGGATGATCCAGCGTGGGCGCGATGCTGAGGTTCCCCGTCTCTGAGTACCAATCGAGGGTACTAAAAGTCGGGTCGGTGGAAACCTCGATCGAATAGTATTCCGCGGGGGGCTGGTAATAACCACTCTGATAGTAAAGAACACGATCCCACATAAAGACCGGTACCGCAACGGTGGGATCCGTGCGCACATCCAAGGGCTGGGTGGAGGGCTCCAGGTCCGGATCATAATAAAAGGGGGGATAAATCAACGTGGGCCCATACTCCCCAGCCCAGCGAAAATAATTAACATTGCTCCAGGGGGTTGTGCTGCCACTCTGCTGAGAGAGCACCCGCCAATGATAGTCCTCGTTCAAATAGATTGTCCCCCAGTTAAAGTGGTCAAAGCGGGGATCGTCCGGTTCTATATTGTACGGAGACCCAAAAGTATTGTCCGTGTCGCACTGTAGTCTATAGTCGTGCTTTCCGGCCACCGGGGTCCATTGAAAAACGGGAAAGGGGGCGTAAATATAGCCAATCGACGGACTGAGCAGGCGGGGGAGAATGTGCCAGCGCATCTCAAAGCTGCGGTGATTGCCGAGCTCGCTCCAGGGACCCTCTGTGCCCCTGTGGTCGACGGCCGCCACCCGCCAGTAGTACTCGGTGTCGTTATCCAGGACCCCTATGGGCGTATAACGGGTACTAGAGGTATAATCCTCATCTCGGATCGTGCTGAAATCAGCCACCGTACTAATCTGCCAGTGGTATCGTTGGGCACCCCGCACCGCAGTCCAGCGGAACTCGGGCGTAAAGGTTTGGGGCAATCCGTCCGCTGGTTCCAGCAAGGTGGGGACCTGTTGGTAATCCATGAAAAAGTGGCGCACCTCACTGGAATCCCCCTGATGGTTACGGTGGTCGATGGCGATCACGCGCCAGTAATAGTGCCCCCGACTGAGCCGATCAGAAGGCGAGTAGATCGACTTGATCGTATCCTTTTGATGGGTGATGTTGGTAAAGTCATAGTTAGAGGCAATCTGAAAGCGATAGTAGGCCGCGCCATCCACAGAGGACCAACTAAAAATGGGGGGGGCAAAGAATTCGACGTTCGCATCAGCCGGCGGGGCCAAAAGCTGGGGTGCGAGGGTTCCCCCATCCAACCAGGATTTGGTGAAACTCCAAGGAGAGCTGTACTCACTCCAGCCGCCCTCATTGCCCGGGAACAGGGCCCGGACTCGCCAATACCAGACGCCATCGGCCAGGGCCGCGGTGGGGAAATATTCATGGGCATAGGTCTCGACGGAAAACTCGGGGGTGGCGCAGCCCATCGACGGGCAGACCTGCACCTGATAGCGCGTGGCCCCAGGGATGGCTTCCCACTCCAGCAGAGGCGTTCCCGTCGGAGGATACTCCACCAGCGTGACATAGGAGCCATCCGTCGGGCTGACCTGAACAGGAACGGCTAATTGAGCCCGAGCTACCTGTCCCGACAGGCCAAAGGGCCACAAGAATAAAAAAAGCAGCGAGAAAAAGGCCAGACGGCGAACGAGGGTGCGCATGCGGGTCATTTTCCTACCTCCTGAGAACGGCCGGGCAGCGATCTTGGATCACAAAATCTAAGGTTTGGGCGGCAATGTGCGCCAATTTTCGGTCATCACTCCATTTACTACTATACCACAGGGCCCAAGCGTCGTCAAGACTTGCCGGAGGTTTGCGCGCCCCCTCATTTTAAAGTATAATGCGGCCGAGTGTAGGGCTTATCCCTGGTGATTGGAGAAAGGAAACATGATACTGCGGGCCCAAGAGGAAAAAATCGCGCTGCGCTACGCGGAACTCCAACCGGCTTTTGCCCAGTGGGAAAAGCTCAAGGACATGATCGACCAGTTAATCGACATTATCCTCAACTACCGCCAGAGCGGCCATCCCGGCGGATCGCGCTCCAAGGTCCACGCCCTGGTCACCCTGCTGCTCAGCGGCATCATGCGTTGGGACATCCGCCAGCCCAGCAAAAGATTCAGCGATCGCTTTATCCTCGTCGCCGGCCACAACGTCCCCCTGGTCTACTGCACGCTGGCCGTCTTTAACGAGGCCCTGCGGCTCAAATATGCCCAGACCGGCGCGCAGCGCTACCGGCCGGCCCCACCCGAAATGGCCCTCTTTTGGCAGGACCTGCTGGGCTGGCGCCGCCGGGGCGGGCTCTCCGGGCACGCCGAAATGGAGGGCAAGACCCTCCTGATCAAGTACAATACCGGCCCTTCGGGACACGGCAGCCCGGCCGCCGTTGGGGAGGCCCTGGCCCTCAAGCGGGCCGGGGCGGACGGGGTCAAGGTCTTTGCCCTGGAGGGCGACGCCGGCCTGACCCCCGGCGCCGCGCACGAGTCCATGAATTCCGCCTGGGCCATGGCCCTGGACAACCTCTACTACATCGTCGACTGGAATGACTATGGCATCGACGAGCATCCCCTCAGCGCGACCGTGCCTGGCACACCCCGGGATTGGTTCGCCCCCCACGGCTGGCGCGTCTTTGGCGCCGAATTCGGCAGCGAATGGGGGCCGGTGGCCCAAGCCCTGCTGGGCATGGTCCTCTCGGATAATCCCGAACGCCGTCCCAGCGTGGCCTGGCTCAAGACCCGCAAGGGCCGCCAGTACCTGCGCTGTGATTACCAATCCCACGGCACCCCCCACCACATGAACTGCCCCGATTTCTGGCGGACCAAGGCCGGCTTTGCCGAACAGTACGGGGTCCGCTTTGCCGGTATGGGCCAGCCGGCGCCGGAGGATCCCACGGCCCTGCAGGCCCAATTTAGGGCCAACCTGCAGGCCGTGATGCAGGTCCTGCAGCAGGACCAAGGCCTGCTGGACTGCCTGGCCGATACCCTGGTGGCCATCGGCGACAGCGTGCCCCAGGACATTCCCTCCTTTCGCCTGGGCCGGCGGGGCAATCCCTTCCAGGACGAGCGTCTCTACGACTTTGGCAGCTATCCGGCGGCTATGTACCTGCCCCCTGGCGAACGGGCTGCCAACCGGCACGCCCTGCGCCGCTGGGGCGCCTGGGTCAACAGCTTTGGCCGTCAGGAATACGGCCGCCCCCTCTTTTTGGCCTGCTCCGCCGACCTGGCCGAGTCCACCCACATCATCGGCTTTGCCGAGGGCTGGGAGGAAAGCAGCGGCTATGGCTGGTACGAACGCTATGGCAGCAGCGAGGGCGTGATGCTGCCCCAGGAAATCACCGAGTTCACCAACGCCGGCCTGCTGACGGGCGTGGCGGCGGTTAACCTGGACCCGGAGCCCGAAAGCCGCTTTGACGGCTTTTGGGGGGCCTGCTCCACCTATGGCTCCTTTGCCTACCTGAAATACGGCCCCCTGCGCCTCTTTAGCCAGATGGCCCAGGACTGCCAGCTCCGGTTGGGCAAGGTCCTCTGGGTGGTCAGCCACTCGGGCCCCGAGACGGCCGACGACTCGCGCACCCACTTTGGCATCTTGGCCCCCGGCGTCAGCCAGCTCTTTCCCTGGGGCCAGATCATCAACCTGCACCCCTGGGAGCACAACGAGGTCCCCGTCGTCCTCGGCGCCGCCCTCCGGCAGGACGTCCCCATCGTCGCCCTGCACCTGACCCGCCCGGCGATCGAGATCCCCGACCGAAAGGCCCTGGGGCTACCCTCCCACTTGGCGGCTGCCCGCGGGGCCTACATTGCCCGCGACTATCGCCCGGATCAACCCCGCCTGGGAACCATCATCGTCCAGGGCACCAGCGCCATGGTCTCGCTCTGCCAGGTCCTGCCCGAACTGGACCGGCGCGAGTTGAACGTCAAGGTCGTCACCGCTACGAGCCCGCAGCTCTTTGCCCTGCAGCCGGCCGCCTATCGCCGGGAGGTGCTCTCCCCAGCGGATTGGGCCGATTCCACCGTCGTGACGACCCAGGCCCGCTGGCTGATGCACGATTGGCTGCGCAACCCCCTGGCCGAAGCGTACGCCCTCTCGGCGGATTGGGACGACCGCTGGCGCAGCGGGGGAACCCTGGCAGAGGTCCTGGAGGAGGCCCATCTCTCGCCGGAGTGGCTCCTGCAGGGAATCGAGCGTTTCGCCCGGGAGCGCAGCCAACGACTGCGCCGACTGCAGGACATGGTGCAGGGGGCACTGCGGGAATAGATAGAGGCCAAGATCGACAAGGCGCGCGCCATTTTGGTAGATGTAGTTGTAATTGTAGTATAATAGCGATA
>JAFGKG010000079.1 GCA_016928715.1 Chloroflexia bacterium | reverse complement strand
TCCAAATTAGGCTGCTGTCTTAGCAGTTTCTCTGTGTAGTTGCGATGCAAACTACGGTAATAAAACTGCATCGGCAAACCAAATGCAGCGCGTTCCATAGGGCCAGTTGGTGTTCGGTGCTCCAGCACATCTTTGACGATGTCATAATCAGGGGGCTGTCGCTTTCGAGCACTGCTTAGGTCGTGGCCAATGCTTTCCAGGGCTTCCTTCCAATTAGCCCAGAGAGGTGTCGGGCCTGTTCGCACATAAATACTACAAACATCAGGGTGGAGTATATCAAAGGGTACTGGCCGAGTTACATTGGAAGTAGGAACCAATCCCAAGTGCTCCTGCAGTTGGGCAATACCACGTTCCAAATCATAGGACAAACCCTCATTGGTTGGTTCTACAGCAGGCAAACCATCTGGCCAGCCATCCACGCTCACAACGCGCAGGCTTCCAAGCCCTCGTCTGGAACGTGTGCCAATTCCACCTAGATAGACGAGCAACCACAGTGCCCCTGCAGCTCGCTGAAATGCTGGAATAGCAATTTGTTGGTGACATCCTGGCCTTGTGGACAAAACCAATCGAAAGCGAGTTTGCTGAGCGGGAAAAGCAGTACGCACTGGGCGAGAGGTTGTCCAGAGCAAGTACATCATTCCAGGATTCACTCTATAGTCAATCCTGATTGCTTCAGGTTCAGGTAGCGCGAGAGGAAAAGTACGCACCACGACTGGTGATGCTCCGGACGTACTACCGAATACAGTATTTTCTTGCCGACGCAGTTCTTCTAGGTCATTCCCAATATGGGCGCCCAACAATGCCCGCAGCCAGAATCGTAACGCTCCCCGGAAGGACGAGGGACGTAACTCGGCTGATCGCCCATCAGCCCCTCCTAGAAAAAGCGGGGTCACTGTTTCAAGCGTTACTTGTAATTGTGGCATAATCTCCTCCTTTCCAAAATCTGAAAGTTGAGCTTGTTACCAACTGACGCATTACATCCAATTGCAGGGAGACTACCCAATCCTCGTTTCTCTATGATACACTATACTTCTCCTTTCACGCATCGGAGCATTTACCCATCTATCTCAGAGGTTTCTCTGATGTTTTTCCTACCTTGGGTTGTTATACTGGCAGTTGTTTGGTTTCGACTGCTCTCTCGATGGCTTCGAGGGCGAGATTGGGCCTGTACCGGTCTATTGTGGCCTGTCAGCCTGGTCAGATCAGCTCGCCCAACAGCAGGGCGAACTTGTCCCGCAAAAAGTGATAGTCCAGCCAGGCATCCTCGGGGATGCTCCAGGCGTTGCGGCACTCGGTCAGGATCACGGTCTTATGGCTGTCTACTGTTTTGAGCGAAATGCACAGTTCCTCCGCGATGTCCTGCGGGGAACTGCCGCCAGCAAAGGCCCGCAGCACCTCCCGCTGGCGGCGGGTCAAGCGACCGATAACCTCCCGGCCACGGCTCTGCTCTGTCGTCTCCAGCCAGCCGGCCTGCGCGGCCACGACCTGTCCGGCCGGCCGTTGGGCCAGAGTGCGCAGCAGGGGAAAGTAAGCTCCCCAGGGCACCACCGGAACCTGGATCAACTGCACCCCGGCCCCCGGACGGGCATGCAGCAGGCCTTTTTCTTTGGCTTCTTCGGTAAACGCTTCCGGGGTATAGAGATGCCACATACGGTCGTGGTGGCCAAAATGCAGCATTGCCGCCGACATCGCCAGGAGCGCCAACAGGCGCCGACCCCCGGCAATGCAGAGGTGCAAACGCCGGCCCTGGGTTTTCAGGTTAGAGACCAGCTCATGCACCGCCTGCCAGGCTGCCTCGACCTCGACCTCGCTGCGGATGTCCTGCAAACGCTCCGCCCCAGTGCGTATAGGGATGGGGCGAAAGCGGATGGGCCGGCCGGCGTAGTGGTCCTCCACAAACTCGGCTGCCAGGCGGGCCAGGGATCGGCCGTAGCGGGGGTTGTCGTGGGCCAGGTGCAGCACAAGCACCTCGCGGATGCGTTCCCCACGCTCCAGCAGGGCGTCCAGGGCAAACGTGACCACCTGGGGTTGCCCTCCCAGTGTAGCAACGACAGTACTTGTCTCGACCAAGCGATCATCCATAAACTGTCCTCGTCTCAACATAACTACAAGGAGAAACGATAATGGAAACCTTTCCTGCAGTTCTGATCGGCGGCCCGCCACACAGCGGCAAATCGGTTCTAACCTACAGCCTGACCCAAGCCCTGCGCGAGCGCCACATCGATCACTATGTCCTGCGCGCTGCGCCTGATGGTGAAGGAGACTGGGCCGCCGAATCTGCCCAGAAGCTGGTTCGCGCCATCCGCTACAAGGGCCCTTTCGGCGACGATTTTGTCGACTTTATCTGCCAGAGTTTGCAAGGGAGGCACCTGCCCCTCCTGGTCGACGTGGGCGGGCGGCCGACACCCTACCAGGAGCAGGTCTTTGATTATTGTACCCATGCCATCCTGCTGACCCCGGATCAGGCCTCGCGGGACGAATGGGCCGAGCGGGTCGAGAGGCACGGATTGGTCCCTTTGGCCGACCTCCATTCCGAGCTGCGAGGGACGAACGTGCTCTCCGATGCCGGTGCCGTGCTCCGGGGGACAATGAGTGGACTGGAGCGGGGAACAACCGCTTCCGGGGTTGTTTTCGATGCGTTGGTGGAGCGGCTGGCCGGTCTTTTTGCCTACGATCCCCAGGAACTGCGCCAGGCGCACACGGCCATGGCGCCGGTGGAGACTGTGATCGAATTGAAGCGGGTGGCACGTGCACTGGGGGTGGATCCTCACGCGTGGGAGCCCCAGGATATACCGCAGGTGTTGGACTACTTGCCAGAGGCGAGCCCGCTGGCCATCTACGACCGGGCGCCCATCTGGCTCTACGCGGCCATCGCCCTGCACGTGCACCCGGCGGCCCTGTACCAGTTCGATATCCGCTTGGGTTGGGTCCGGCCGGCCGAGCTGCACCTGGGTGAACCGGCCGCCGATGCGCCGCTTGCGGCCCAGGTGCATCCGCGGCCAGACCACGTGCGCATTGAGCTTCGGCTGCCCCAGGCTTATCTGGACTACAGGGAGGGGCAGGGGCTGTTCGTTCCGGTTCCAGATTGGGAGAGGGGCGTCGTCTTGAGCGGCAAACTGCCGCAGTGGCTGTGGACTGGTCTGGCCCTGGCCTATCGGGAAGCCCCCTGGTTGGCTGTCTTTCAGCCTCAGCTTGGACTGCAACCTGTCGTCGTATACTCGCAGGTGCCGGAATTGCAGCCGGGAATGCAGGTAGCCTCGGAGGTAGTTGAGTAAGCAAACGACGCGAATGCTTTTGGTCTGGGTAAGGATTCTGGAGAATGCATCAGACAGGTCCACCTGCTTGCTGTAGGTGGGCCAGAGGTCACAACAGCCGTTGCCTGCATAGCGGCCTTGAAGGGCCATTTTTGCGGACTCCCTACTGGACCAACGGTTGAATCCCAGACCTACTATAGCATAAAATCGCGCTCAGGGCAATAGGTTTTGTCTGAAATTTCGCAATGTGGAAGCAAAATCACAATACGATGAGGAATCTTATTTTCCGAGAGCCAAAGCAATTGGGGCTACCGGGTATTTTGGGGGCGGCGAACGATTCGAGGTAGCTACGACATACACATCGAATTGCAGGAAATACGCACAAGGAAAGCAATCAACTAACAATCTGCCCTGCGCATTCTTTGCGTATCCCGCATATTGTCCTGGAATCCCTTCTTTTGCCATCCGATGTTTCCGCGCACGATTTTCCCTCTTTTCTGGATCGCTCCCCCTCACCCGCCGCACGGGAGTGGTTACTCGGCCC
>JAFGKG010000078.1 GCA_016928715.1 Chloroflexia bacterium | reverse complement strand
GGATACTCTAAAAGCGTTAGATTTGTGCAAGAATCTCGTTAGAATTCTGTGAACATCTATTGAACGGCTACAGCCTGAGCAGTTACTAAACACTTATATAAAGTATATCAAAATTTGACACATTAGTCAAGCTCTCATCCACTGGGTGACTGTTCAGCTTGGCCTGCTGTGGGACAAGACTCCTGCTCATACCTTTGCACGAGTTGAGACCGGCCCGTGCATGGGCGAGCTGCTACTCTGAAAATAGCCCGTCCTGGTCATCCCTCCTGTAGGGGCAACCCTTGTGGTTGCCCCCTGTCCGACCGGGCAGCCACATCCCCAACTTGTTGGGGCGGGCTGCCCTACAAAGGCATTTTCCTCGTTTACGGTGCCCGCCCCGGCGGGCATGTTGGCTCGTGTGATCGGCGATGCGCTCCACTGCGTGGCGTGGCAACGGATGGCGGCCATCTTTTGCTCCCAGACGAGCGTCACGTCCACCGCCAGCGCGATCTCCTCGTCGGGCACGGCGTGGAGGCGCTCCATCCCCAGCCGTGTAGCAACGGATTGTGGCACGGCCACGGTGTATAGCGCAGCCACGTCTCCGGCGCGGCGAAACGCCTCGGCCGCGCACTTGCCGATGGCGACGTGATCCGGGTGCCCCGACAGCCCGTCCGGCCCGAAGGTCAGCATCACCTGAGGCTGAACCTCCTGCACCAAGTTGAGAATAGACGCGTTCCTTCTCCGGAGAGAGGTTGATCACGCAGTTCGAGATGATCACGTCCACGGAATTGTCCTCGACCGGCAATGCTTCAATCTCGCCCAGGCGGAACTCGACGTTGTCGTACCCGTGCTCGGCGGCCAAACGGCGCGCCTTGCCCACCATCTCTGGTGTCATATCCACGCCGATGACGCGACCGGTCTCCCCCACAGCCCGCGCAGCGGGGAAAGCGTCGAAACCGCCCCCACTGCCAAGATCAAGCACCGTCTCTCCGGGCTTGAGGGACGCGATGGCGAGGGGGTTCCCACATCAGGGATTCACCTCGTACTCTTGCATCATCTCGACCATGCCTGGATCGTCGGCGTATTGGGGGGCCAGGGCCTCAGAGCGACCCTCAAAGGATAGCACCCGCCCGGCCTCGTCCAGGTCCAGCGTCAACACGCCCAGGTATTCGCCCTGGACGTAGGAGGCGTGCAGGACGACCCTGCCCTCGGGGCCGGCGACTGCCTTGGGATCCATCTGCCGCCCCCCGGCGACGCCGATGATGGCGTCGATGCCGGCAACCTCCTGGGCCAGTTTTTCGTTCGTCTCTGCAGCCAGGTTGGAAAGAACGATAATGACCTCCGCTTGGCCCCTCAACTCCTCCACCGTGCGCTGGACGGCGTCAAAGGCCTTTTCCACCTCCAGGGTCAGGCCAAGCTGCTCAGACCGGTTTCGGGCATTGCCGGCCGTTGCGCCGATCATGGCGATGCTCCGCCCGTCCGTCTGGAGCAGCAGGTATGGCTGCAGGTTGGGCAGAACGCCCTCCGGCCCGACGTTGGCCGAAAGGATAGGAAAGGCAGCCTCCTGCAGGCGCTGGCCGACCAGGTCGGCTTTTGCAGCCAGGTCCCGCTCTCCCAGGGCCATAGCATCGTAGCCCATCGCGTTCATCGCCGCCACCGGCAGCGCCCCCTGGCTGTGGTCGCTGGTCTTGGTGGGATTGGTGGCGAAAAGGCTGTTCCCACTGTCGAGAACAAGGACACTCCCCTGCGCCTGCTGCCGAAATTGCTCGATTGCGCTGGCCCGCCGGGCCAACCCTCCCTTGGGCACCCCTCAGCCGCAGGGGAGGATCTCCCCGTACACCTCCCCGGTGTGCAGGATGGTCAGGGTCAAGGCCACCTCACCGCTCGCGGACGTCTGGCCCAGAGGTGGCGCCGTCGGAGCCGTGGCGCTGTGTGCTGGCTTGGTCGGGGACGGGGGGCCGGCCGGACCTGCTGCCGTTACCGGGGCCTGGCTCGGAGGGACCGCAGCAGTTTGCGGGCCGACCGACGAGCCGGTCCCGTCCGTTCGGCAGGCGGCAACGAATAGAGACAGCAAGGCCAGTACCCACAGCAAAAACCCAAAGCGGTTCCTCATCCAGCGGTTCATAGATCCTCCTTTGGCAGTTTTGCGATCAATTCTAATGCCTGTTTTATTTTTCTTGGCGTCCTTTGCGCCTTGGCGGTGAGTTTTTGGTTTCTTTAGTTTCGTGGGATCATTCGTGGACGGCAGCAGCAGGGTGAGCAGTTACGAGTTTTATTACTTTGAAAGGAATGCGTTGAATACCATAAATAACGCTGCCGCCAAAGTTGTATACGCGAATACTAGCTTTAATTTTCTCGGCTTGGTTTTTAAGGCGAGTTTGCCGCCTGCGAGTCCGCCAAGAACAGCGATCACCGCAAATGGAATTGCTCCTGTAGGGTCAAAGTGCCCTTGAGTGGCATGACCAATGAAACCCATAAAAGCTGTTGTGGCAACCATCGCCGAAGACGTACCCACAGCAATACGCATGGGAACTCCGCAGAGTAAAACCATCAACGGAACCTTAAATGAACCGCCTGATATCCCTACCGCACCTGCCGCCAACCCCGCAAGAGCTGTAATAGGAAGTGTGTACCAAAGATTTACGACATAGCTTTGACCCTGGAAATTGCGATGCCAATATCCAAATTTCTTTTCGGCGTGAATGGGGCGTTCTGAAACTTTTGTCAACATGAGAAAACCGGCCAAGACAAGAAGCCCCGCCAATAGCAGCTTTAAAGAAACGTTGCTGGCGTAACTGGAGAAAAATCCTCCCACAAACGCCATGATAGCCGTTAGCGGCTCGATAACAAGAGCAAGTTTCCAATCAACTGTCTTGTTTTGCTGAAAGATCAACATCCCGGCAAAGGCTGTTAATATCAGAATAAACTGTGCCGAAGTAGCCGCCTGATGCATGGTCTGCCCGGCTGCAACCAGCACCAAGACGTAAAAATTCCCTCCACCCCGGCCTGTCATCGTCATGATGACCGCAATTGCAAAGATTATTATGCCAACTACTACCACGTTCATTTATCGCCCCTTTCTTGGGAAAGCTGTTTTAACAGTTTTCCGGGTTTCACTCCTGCAGTTCTTGTCGCTCAAGGAATGGCACCAGGGCTTTCTCCATTGTCCCCCCTGGGATGGTCCAGGTCGTTCCCAAATCTCGGGGCGGGCAGTGCCGGATTGAACAGGCCGTCTCCTGAAACAGTCATAGTTCCGCTTCCGCCAACGCCGTGGCGATCATGGAAGACACTTCGGCCTTGCTGGGCAGGCGCCCCGACACGACCACCTTTTCGTTGATGACCAGGCCCGGCGTGATCAGGATCTCGTAGGCCATAATGTCGGCCATGTCCGTTACCTTGGTAATCGTTGCCGCAACCCCCATATCGGCCAGGGCCTCGCGGGTCACCTGCTCCAACCGCTTGCACTTGGGACAGCCGGTTCCGAGAATCTTGATTTCCATGTGGATTTCCTCCTTATTGAATTTCCTGACGAGTTTCAGCTATAGATTTCCGCTGGCCGATCCGGGACAAGCCGGCCAGGGCCAACAACAGCAGGGCAATGCCCGCCGCCACCAGGAGCGACAGCAGCCAGACGTTGGCCCCGTTGACCCAGGCGCCGTAGATCAGGCCGGCCAGCGTGCTGAACAAGGTGACCCAGGCTACATAGACCCAGGCCTTTTTCTGGCCGATGACCTTGGCCGTGATCAGGATGCTCTGGATGCTCAACTCGGGGTCGGCCATCAAGTAGGCCAGCAGCGGTCCGCGGTGCATGCCCAGCCCCAGGAACATATTGGCGATGGGTACTTCCACCAGGGTGGGAAAGTACATGAATACGCCAAAGAGCACCCCGACCAGGTTGGCCAGCACGGTGTTCTTGCCGGCGATGGTCTCGATGAGCGTCGGCGGGATGAGCACCCGGACCATGCCGGCGGCGAACACGCCCACAATCAGCAGGGGAAAGATCTGCTTGACAAAGCGCCACATCTCCCAGAGCCATTCCTGCACCTGGAACGCGTCCAGCCCCTTCCAGGCCAGCAGGCCCACCGCCGCCAGCACCACCAACTCCCCGATAAAGCGGCCGGTGAGGCCAATGCGCAGCCCGTCGACCTGCGGGGTGACCCGCAGCGCGGCCACCAGCAGGGTCAGGACGATCAGGCCCAACGCCGCCCAGGACCACCGGTTAAAGCCCTCGTCGATGTGATTGAAACCAAACCAGGCCGTTACACCGATCAGCACCAGCAGGCCAATCAGCAGCAGTCCTTGCAGAGAGACCCCCTCCTGTCCCTGTGCGGCGTCGTAGGGCACCAGCCGGTCCAGCTCTGCCTGCCAGCCCAACGCGTCCCCCACGGGCAGGCGCATCTCGGCGTAGGTGTTTGCGAACAGATCGACGGCCAGCGTGCCCACGACGAGGACGGCCAGGAGCAGAAGCAAAAAGGCCCATATGGCCGGCCTGACCCCGGCCTTGGCCCCAAAGAGGCCGCCATTCGCACTCGTGCCTTCGTTGTGCGCCCGATCGTCCCGGCGAAAGATAAAGGCCATGATCAGGCCGATGCCGATGCCAAAAACCGCCGAGAGGATAATCCGGGCCACGGCAATGTCCATGCCGATGGCCACGCCGGTATAGCTCACGGCCAGGATATTGATGGCCGGCCCGACAAAGAGAAAGGTGATGGCCGGCCCCAGGCCGGCGCCCCGGGCATAGATGCCGGCAAAGAGGGGCATAATGGTGCAGGAGCAGACCGCCAGGACGAACCCCGCTACGGCGGCCATGGGGTAGGAGACGTACTTGGGGGCGTCCCGGCCCAGGTAGCGGGTGATGGCCTCCTTGGGGATCAAGGTCGTCATGGCCCCGGCGATGAAAAAGGCCGGCAGCAGGCAGAGCAGGACGTGCGCGGCTAGGTAGGAAGCCAGGCTGGCGGCACCCGATTGCAGCATGGTGACGAGATATTCCAGAATAGACATGATTCACCTCGTTTTCTATCCGTCCAATGGACAAAACAGCCATCTCACTACGGCCGTGTATACTGTAGCCATAGGCGCCGGTCTCCTGTCTCTTTGCTGCGGACATAGGCCCGGTAGGCCATCCGCAGGGCCCAGCCATAGGTGTTCTCACTTCCCTGCGCGATATAGTTGTAGATTACGAATCCTCTGCTTTCCACGATATTCTCTCTGAACGATCAAGACAGATCCCCGTCGCGCGAGGCCAGGGCCCGTTCTGCCTGGATCGAACAGGCGCCGGCCGTATTGGAGCGAAAGAGCATCCACTCGCTCTTTTTCGCCAGCCAGACGATCGTCAACATCAGTGGCACTTTGATCAGCGGGCCGATTACGGTCGAGACCGCAACCATTGGGCGAGAGGCAAAGGCGGTCAGGGCGATGGCGATGGCCAGCTCAAAATTGCGCCCCGTGCAGTGGAACGACGTCGTCGCCGAATCGGCGTAGCAAAAGCCAACCCTGCGGCTGACCATCAGGACACCGCAAAAGAGCACAAAGAAAAAAGAGTACCAGTAGCCGTTGTCTCCATAGCGCTCATACAAACCTCCTCGTCGTGGTGGTGGGTGGTCATTCCGTCTATCTGTCACAGAGAGCACGGACTAGGCCCCCACGGTTACTTGCCCTTCCTTGAGCGTAGAGTGCCCTTGTTCCTCCACCTCGGGGCCGGGGCAGCGCGGTATCCCCATACCACAGGCCGCCTCTGGGGGCAGATTGGCCGGGTCAAAGTGGGCCAGCAGCCTCTCCTTGACCTGGGCCAGGCTTTCCGGCACGATAGAATAAAAGACGTACTGGGCCTGGCGGCGGGAGCGAATCAGATTGGCCTCTTGCAGCACGCGGAGGTGATGCGAGGCCAGCGGCTGGGAGATGTCCAGTTCGTCCAGAACCTCGCAGACGCACAGCTCCCGCTGCATGAGCAGGTAGAGAATACGCAGGCGGCGCGGTTCGGCCAGAACGCGAAGCAGCTCTGCGACTTGCTCCAGATCCTGTCGAACGCTCTGACTTAGAATTGACCTTGTCCCTTCGCGGTCCACCGCTGCACCTCCTATAGTTCAACCGTCCTTTGTATAAACAGGCGTTTATATTATAACCAGGATTGGGGATTTGTCAAATGAATACCGTCTTGCGGGTCGGTCGTGGGGCCTTGAGCACCATGAGACAAAGCGGCTCCGAGCAGGGTACAGGGTCAAGGGAGCAAGACCCGAAAAAGATCGCCTCAGCGCGGCGCTCTTTTTACCGCGATCCCGATTTTGACAGCTCTTCCACCAGGGCGCGCGCCTCAACCAGGTCGGGCAAGTCGAACCCCTCCG
>JAFGKG010000077.1 GCA_016928715.1 Chloroflexia bacterium | reverse complement strand
GGCTGGGCGGCGGGCCGGCCAGCAGCCCCTGGCTGGGGCTGGAGACCACGCTGAACGTCAAGGGGTCGCCGTCCGCATCAAAGCCGGCCAGGACAATGCCGAGGGAGGTGTCCTCGGTCGTGGTCAGCGCCTGCGGGTAGGCCAACGGGGGCTCATTATTAGCACGGACATCCACAATCAGCACATCCTCGATAGCCGCCTCCACCAGGCTGGCGCCGGCCTCATCCGCAGCCTCGATCAGCAGGTACACGGTCTGCCCGCCAAAGGCGTCGAGGCTGACGTTCTTGAGCGCCCACATCCCATCGTCGTTCTCCGCCGCGCCCAGTTCCTCAAACACCGTCGTCGTGCTCGATCCCACCACCTTGACCCGCAGGTAATCATCCACCGACGAGTTTTCCGCGTGTGCCAGATAGTAGCGGAAAGACAGCACCAGGGCCGCGCCAGCCGGCAGGGGAATGTCCGGCGAGCGGATAGAGGTCACCCCCCCGTCGACGTCATAGTCACCGGCTCCGCTGCCGGCCAGCCGCCCCGTGACCAGGTCCTTCACCCCGCTCACCGTCGCCCCCAACTGCTTGGGCCC
The DNA here is from genome assembly GCA_016928715.1 of Chloroflexia bacterium. GTDB lineage: Bacteria > Chloroflexota > Chloroflexia > DTKN01 > DTKN01 > JAFGKG01. The sequence continues at coordinate 44,814 of JAFGKG010000077.1, read as the reverse complement.
GTTCGAATAGGTGGCTTCGGGATCACCCCGCTCCCACAAACCCAGGGTCGCCGTATCCGAGCCGTAGGGATCGCGAATCCAGCCCCGTTCGGTCTCGAAATCATCCTCCCAAATCGGCGTGCCCTGCGGAGGACCGATCACGGTGTAGCTATAGGGCTGGCTGACCTGGTTGCCGGCATAGTCGCGCACAGTCACCAGGACGGTATGATCCCCCCCCTCGGAAGGAAAATCGTACTGCGAACCGGGGATAAAGCCCAGGTCGATGTAAAAGTCCCGGCAGGAATAGTCCCCGCACGTGGGCGGCACCACGAAAAAGTCCTGCAAATAGGCATACTGGCTCGCACCGCCAGGAAGAGTGTCAAAACGCCAGGTGGTCTGCACCGGCCCGCCGTCCACGGCAAAGATAACCTCGTATGGCGGCAGGTAATAGACATCGTCCAAAACCAGGTCGCGCGCACGGACGTACAAGCTGTAATCCCCCTCGATTTCATCGCCGGGATAGACCTGGCCGTTCTGCAGCAGCCCGACGGACTGTATCTCGGGGCCCACCGTGTCGAAAAGAGGGACGTGAAATTCAAAACCGTTGACGTACACACCCCCAGCCCCCAAAATGTTCAGGTGGATGTGGTTGAACTGTTTACCAAAGGACCATACCGGCCATTCGACAATATTGCCAATGTGGGTATCGGCGGGGATGACCCCGCCGGTGATGGGATAGGTCTGGTACTCGGCGTACTTGTCCCAAATATACGGGGGAATCGTAGGCTCATCGATGTGATGGTACTGCCAGATATAGCCGTCCGGGTCCAGGACGGCGACCTCCCAGTACAAAGAGTTACCGGGCTGATAATTTTCAATATTGATCACCTGGCCCCCGGAGCGATTATAGACATACGTACCGTAGTCATTCATCATGTCCAAACCATGATGAAAGTAGGGGGTACCATTATAGTCCTGGTAGGACTGGATGTTCCAACCGATCGACTCGATAACGTAGGGCCAGGCATAGACACCGTGCTGCGCGGGCAGGTTCGGATCGCCGGTGGCCAGGTGCAGGTAATCCGGCCGCCAGGCCTGCTCGATCTCGTGGTCCCGGTGCCAAGCAGCATCCATGTCCCCGTCGAACTGGACCGGGTCCTGGGCCCGCACCGCCGGCAAAGCTGCCGGCCCGGCACCCACGGCCGCCAGGAGCGCGGCGAGCAGGACCAGGCTGAGGAGGTGCCGCCACAGGTGGTGCCACTCAGGGGAGCATCCAAAAACGGTGTTGTCCATAGTCAACTCCTTGCGACTGATGATCAGTGGGAGCATTATACCAAAAATCGGATCGACCTTCAATGACCTCTCGGAAAAGTTGCAAATCGGCGCTTGATTCTGTGGTATAATATAAGGCAGTCTTACCACACAGGAGCGTGCAGATGCGCAAGATCGCCGTCGTCAATTTCAAGGGCGGAACGGGCAAGACAACTACCGTCGTCAATGTGGGAGCCGGCCTGGCCAAACAAGGCCAGCGAGTCCTGCTGATCGATGTGGATGCCCAGGGCAGTCTGAGCCTTTCTCTGGGCGTTTCCTCGACCCATACGCTGTCCCAAGCCCTCACCCACGAAATCACCATTTCCGAGTGCATTACCAAGGCCAGAAAGAATCTCTACTTGATTCCCAGTGACAACTCGCTGCTGCAAGCGCAAAGGGCACTGGCGCAATATACGGAATGGCAACACGCCCTGGGCAGCCTGTTGAGAGAGCTCGAAAACGAATTCGACTGGATTCTGCTCGACTGTGCAGCCTCCATCACCCTGCTCAACATCAATGCCCTGACCTACGCCAACGAAATCTTTATCCCCACCCAGGTGGAGTATCTCTCCCTGGCCGGCCTGAACCAAGTATTGGAGAACCTGGCCCGCATACGCTCGCCCAACCGCCCCCGCGATCAAGTCACAGACCTGGGGATTACCCTGATCCTGCCCACAATGTACGACATGCGAAAACGGGTCTCGCGCCAGCTCTTGCAAGAGTTGCGCGAGACATACGGCCGTCGGGTGGCCCATCCAATTCGAATCAACGTCCGCCTCTCCGAAGCCCCCTCATTCCAACAGACGATCTTTGAATATGCTCCCACAAGTCGGGGCTCCTTTGACTACTCGCGCCTGGTAGACCTGCTACTCCAGGAAACTCTGCTGGTCGGAGAAGCCACTATCGGCCTGCAACGGCCCTTTCAACCTCGGACGCCCATGCCGCCCCGGTATCCTGAAGACGAGGAGGACGAGGAGAAGGAGGAAGAAATGACAACGGCGATAGAAAAAACCACCCCCGATCAACCCGAGTGGGCCAGACGAGCGGCCACACCGAACTGCCCCTATTGCGATACCCCCCTCAGCTCCCTCGAAGTGGCCGGCTATCGAGTATATCGCTGCGATCGCTGTGGCTATCAAAAACAAGTGCTGCAGCGAGACCTACGCACGCCCTAATGGCCAGAAACGAGTAGAGTCAGCACCCTCGGCTCAACTGGTTCCCACCCCGCGAGCAAAATCCAACCGATCACCTAGCTGGACACCATCCAGCAAGGTGGTGGCCCCCTCCACAAAATAGCGCGCCGGTTGCTTGGGAGCATAGTAGGGACGCCAGGGGCGGGCCAAGGTCTTGTCCACAACACAGTGATCTGAATCCAACCAGATCACAGCAATGGGGAAAAAGACGAAAAACATGTGGATCGTCGCTTCCACAATGCTCTCTCGATCCAAGACAAATACATACGCCTCATCCGGAGGCAGCGTACGCCGAAAAGTTAGACCACGCCCACGGGAAAGAAAGGTGTCGCAATATACCAGCGAGGAAGCAAGAACCTCACCACGCGTTCGATTGTACAAAAGCGCCTCTTCTGTCATAGCCTTCCCTCTCCAGGACCGTCTCAGCCCAAGAGACCGGACAAGCCCTCCACACTCAGCAGCTCTTGGAGCAACCTTTGCTCCTCCACCCGACTTTGGACCTGCCCATCCAAACGGGCCTCCAGCAATCGCCCCAACAAATCCTTGTACAAGGGGCCAGGCGCTAGGCCCAGAGCCTTGAGATCATCCCCATTGAGTTCCGTGCGCACAGAGGAAAGCCTCTTCAGATACAACTCTACCGCCTGATGCACGTGCTCGTTTATCTCGGCCAAAAAGAGCACTTGCAAGGCAACCTCAGAATAGGGCTCCAAGAGATGATAGATTTGACTCGGCGGGGGCAGGCCTTTACGTAACTCTAAAACCGCCCCTTGACGTAGCTGTAACACCTCCCGCAACACTCGACTACGCCGGGACCGAAAACGATAGCGCTCAATAGCCTGCTCGATATCTTGGGGCGGTAAGCGGTAAAAGAGCAACGCCAGATAGAGCGTAGAACGGTCCTTATCCCTCAAAAGCACTTGCTCTACATGATGAAAACGTTGAGCAAGCCAATCATCCCAAGAGAGCCGGGGCGAGATCCGCTCCAGCACACCCAATTCGTCCAGGCGGGCCAGTACCGGCCCTGGAGAAGCCTCCTCTAGGATCAATAAAAGCTCATGGCGGATACGCTCGCCGGTCGTTCGCTCCAATAATCCCTGCTGCAAGGCATCTTGCAGTAACTGCAAAGTTCGTGGCTCAATCCGAAAGTCCAGACGCTGCTCCAGACGGACCGCCCGCAGGATGCGGGTAGGATCCTCTATAAAGCTTAAATTATGTAATGCCCGGATCAGGCCCCGGTCGAGATCCCGTTTTCCGCCATAAAAGTCGAATAGCCGGCCAGACGGACCGCCACTCAACGCAATGGCCAAAGTATTCAGGGTAAAATCCCGGCGATAGAGGTCGTGGCGCAGGGAGCTAAACTCGACCGTGGGTAAAGCAGTGGGTTCCTCGTAAAACTCGGTCCGAGCGGTGACAAAATCCAGATGATGGGGCAATCCGGCTCGGCCTTGATCCGGCGTCCGAACTCCCTCCAGAATCCACTTGGCCGTACCAAAGCGACGATGACTGCGAACTCGCCCCCCTAGTTGAGCGGACAATTCTTGCGCCAGCGCGATCGCATCCCCCTCAACCACCAAATCCAGGTCGAGATTGGAAAGGCCCAACATCATATCCCGCACGAATCCACCCACCACATAAAGGCCGAATTCCCCCTGATCAGCCAGCCGGCCGGCCCGCTGAAGCAGGTGAAAAACGGCTGGGGGGACGGTCTGTTGCAACCGCTCCAGCCAGATTCCCGGCAACCCCTCCCTCTCTGGAGGGCTTGCGGGCCACAGTTTGAGCAAGTCTGTGCGGGTGATAATGCCCACCAATCGACGATCTTGCTCCAACACCAACAATCGCCCCACGTCACGATCCATCATTGTGTGGCGGACCTTTTCTACCGGCAAATCGGGGGGCACCGTTACCGGCCCCTTCCACATGTAGGTAGCCACAGGCCTGCCCTCCAGCCCGTGATGCAGCGCTCGATCCAGAGCACGCCGGGTTAGCAGACCGACCAAGCGATCCTCCCCATCGACAACCGGCAGGCTCCCATGCCCATAACGGGTCATCCTCTCGGCAGCCTCGGTCAAAGTGGCCTGGGGAGAGATCGTATGCAAACGCCGGGTCATAATGTCGGCCGCCGTGCGCATGGGCCGCACCGACTCGGCTAAAAATTGGAGCAGTCCCTCACGGATCTCGTCCACCTGCCGCCCTGGCAAAAACGCCGCTGCCGCCTGGGCATGACCGCCCCCGCCAAAACGATCCATAACCTCCCCAACATGTACAGCCCTTCCATTGCTGCGAGCGACGATTTGTACCATACCTCCAAGCTGGACCAACAGGAACAAGGCCGCCGGATCATATAGGTCGTGCAGGGGGTGGGCCAGGGTAGAGATCTCTTCCACATAACCCTTGACCCGCGCCTGGGCCACAACAATAGGCCAACCGTAAACCTCGTGTACAACTGCGGTCGATACCAGTTGGTTATAGATTTCCAGTTGCCCCTCGCTCAAGGGGCGGTTGAGAAACTCGGACATGATGTGCAGACTGGCACCATGTTCTAAAAGCCAGGCCGCGCAACGCAGATCCTCCGGCGTTGTTCCCGGATAGGATAGGGATCCCGTGTCCTCATAGATTCCCAGCAACAAGAGCGTCACTTGAACCGGCGAAAGCTGCTCCCCACGCTCGATCATCCGCGGCAACAAGAGGGTAACCGTAGCGCCCACCTCAAATCCGGTATAACGCTCATGATCCCCCAACTCTCGACTGAGGGGATGGTGGTCCAGAATCTCTACCGGTGGGGGAAAGGGACCCAACGGAATGGATAGAGAGGGCACCTGCTGGGTATCCACTAAAATGATACGGCTCACATGCTCAGCCGGCAGATCCTCCACGTTGATAAAAGGCAGTTCCGCCCGATACAGGGATAGGAAATCCTGCAGGTTGCGATTGATGCGTTGGGGCAAAACCGGCAGCGCACCGGGAAACAATCGCGAAGCCGCGAACAAGGAGGCCAACGCATCAAAATCCGTGTTGCTGTGCGTCAAAACAAGTTCCATCAGCCCACTGTCCTCAAGATAAGCCTTGCCGAGATTCCCCGCCGTTAGCCTTTAGGCAAGAGTTGACGACGCTCCAAACAGCCTCCTCATTGCCCGCTGGGACAATGACCAAGTCACGCCACTTCTCCAGGGGATGTGCCGCAGAAAACGGGCTGAGCAGAATCACCCCCCCGCGACGGCAGGCCCGCCTGAAAAAATCCCAACGCCAGACTCGCCCAGACAAGCCCTGATGTAAACACAAGTGCTGCGGATATAGGCGATACTCCTGGGGCAGGAAAAAAGGCGCCACCGAAAAAAAGAGGGCCAGGCCCAACAACAAAGCGGGAAACAGACCCAACAGGCACCACAACAGGGTTATCGTTCCCAGCAAAAGCACCAGGGCCAACAGCCCTTTCCAGGGCCGGCGTTTCCACAGGTGCACCCGCCAGGAGAGCAGCAGGGAATCTTGCATCGATTCAGTTCGCTTTACTTCAGCGCGGTCTGGCAAGTTCATCACTATCCAATATAATGGTCACAGGGCCATCATTGTGAATCTCGACCGACATCATCGCCCCAAATATCCCCGTTTGGGTGGGCACGCCGGCCAAGCGTAGGGCCTGGGCAAAATCGTCCACCAAGGGTTCAGCTTGCTCCGGACGAGCGGCCCGACTAAAACTGGGCCGACGCCCTTTGCGACAATCCGCGTAGAGTGTAAATTGCGAAACCACCAGGGCCTCGCCACCCAGATCCAGGATCGAGCGATTAAAGTAGCCGGCCTCGTCGCGGAAAATGCGTAGCTGAACCACCTTTGTCGCCAATTTGGCGACTTCCTCCGCCCCATCTCCTTCCCCGACAGCCAAAAGGATGCACAGCCCGGTCCCAATCTGGGCCACCTTTTCTTCCCCCACCACGACAGCCGCCTGCGTCACGCGTTGCAGTACTACCCGCATTCCATCGCTCCTCTAAACACCGCCAAAGTAGCGCAAGGCCCAACGAATGCGCTCCTCCAAATCCAGATCCGCAGCCTCCGGGGGCAGGGAGGCCACCGCAGAACGGGCCTCGGCAGTGCTATAGCCCAGGCTGGTGAGCACCTCGACAAGCTCGGCCTGTTCCGGAGTGATAGCCAACACACCTGGCAGGCCCAAGCGAGAGATATCGATCCGCCCCTTCAATTCCAAAATCATGCGGCTGGCCGTCTTGCGGCCAATTCCTGGAACCCTCACCAACAAATCGACATCCTCGCGGGCGATGGCCAAACGCAGCATATCAGCAGCGGTAGAGGACAAGACAGCCAAGGCCAACTTGGGACCAACCCCAGAGACCCCCAACAGCAACTCGAATAGCTCCAGTTCCTCAGGAGTAGCAAAACCATAGAGGCTCAGGTTGTCGTCCCGCAGCAAAAGATGGGTATAGAGCCGCACATTTTCCCCGATTTCTCCCAGTACGTCCAAAGTCGAGCCAGGAACCAGTAACCGGAAGCCAATCCCCCCCACATCGACCAGCACGCTCTCCTCGCCCCGGACCCGCAGCTCGCCGCGCAATGTAGCAATCATAGCGATTCCTCCATTTCTGAACTCGCCCCTATTATAGCATACTTTCTTTTACTGACTCAAGGGCGCCACTTTTTTGACAGCCAAGTGGCCCCATGTTATAGTGGTATAATGATGGCTAGATTAAAGAGGAGTTCAATGAGCGGCTTTTTTCAAAAGGTCTATGCCCTGGTACGACAAATTCCACCAGGCAGGGTCGCTTCATACGGCATGATCGCCCGCATGTTGGGCCGGCCCGCCTCCGCCCGCACTGTAGGTTGGGCGCTGCGGGCACTGGGTGAAGGAACGGATGTGCCCTGGCACCGGGTAATCAACCACCAAGGATCGATTTCGCTGCATCCCCTCGAGGGGGGCGCTCTCCAACGGGCGATGCTGGAAACGGAGGGAGTCGATTTCGACGTCCAGGGGCGCGTGGACTGGCAAAGATTTGGCTGGAGGACGTAATTGCCCGAACTTCCCGAAGTTGAGACCACCGCCCGCACTTTGCGGGATAGCCTACCGGGACGGAGCATCCAGACCATTCGCGGCCCCGATTATGTCCCCACTATCGAGCCCCTTTCCCCGGCCGGCCTGGCCGCTCGCCTGATCGGGCGGCGCATCACAGAGGTGGGCCGGCGGGCCAAGTACCTGCTGCTGTTTCTGGATAACGGGGACATCCTCAGCGTGCATTTGCGCATGAGCGGCCGGCTCTTTGTGCAGAGTCGCGGGGCCTGCGGCGACCGGCATACCCGGATCATCCTGGAACTGGACGACGGCCAGGCGCTGCACTTTCAGGACGTGCGCAAATTTGGCCGTATGCGCCTGCTGACGGCAGCGGAATACACCGCCTTGGACCAACAATTGGGACCGGAGCCCTTGGGGCCAGCCTTTAGCCCGACCGTGCTGGCCGAAGGGCTGGCCCGGCGCGCGCGCGCCCGGCTCAAGCCCCTGTTGTTGGATCAGGAATTCCTGGCCGGCCTGGGCAACATCTATGCCGACGAATCTCTCTTTCGAGCGGGACTGCATCCCCTGCGGCAGGCCGGCCGCCTCGATCCGGAAGAGGTGCGGCGGCTCTACCAGGCCATTCGGGACGTATTGATCGAGGCCATCGCCGCCCAAGGAACCACCCTGTCCGATGGCCTCTATCGATTTGGCCCGGGACAACCGGGCCGCTTTGCCGAAGAGTTGCAAGTATACGGGCAGGGGGGACAACCCTGCCCTCGCTGCGGGGCAGCTCTCGAACGCCAGTACATCGGCGGCCGCAGCAGTCACTTTTGCCCGCAATGCCAGCGCTAGCCACCCACTAACCGGGCCGGTGTTTTCTGCGAAACCGCAATCCCGCCCGCCTGCTGTGGACAGCACCGCGCGGTTGTGGTAAAATAAAAGGGATCACAACGGCAGGTCCTCAAAGACCCGGACACACAAAAGGAGGCGCACATGAACAAGTCGCGTACGCAGCAAATGCCACGCCAAAGCCCCCGTATACTCTCCTTGTGGCTTATTTTGACAATGCTGGTCGGCACGATACTGGGGCCGGGGGGGCTCATCCCGGCCCAGCCAATCCAAGCCGCCCCAGCCCAACAGAGCGTCCAGCAGGATGTGACCCTGCAAAAGTTCGAGGCCTCTGACTTTTCACCGAATGGCGAGGCGAGTTATGGCGAAGTCATTGACTATACCCTGCGCTACACCATCCCCGCTGGACAGACAATCACCAATGTAAGCCTGGAGGACATTTTCAGCGAGCCGGAGGGAACTCCCATCTACCTCCCGGCCGAAATCATCACTTCAACTTTGGAAGGCCCCATTGCGGTCACCCCAGAGACACCGTCGGTAGCCCCAGTTGAACCCGAGATCACCTATCCGGAGGCAGGCCGGCCAGAACTGGTCTGGAACCTGGCCGACATCAACAACACCTCGGGCGCTAACTATGTCTACGAGGTGAGTTATTCGGCCCTAATCTACTTTGACAACAATGGCAACACCAACCGCCAAGCCTACAACACCGCCGTGCTCTATTGGGACGGCGGCGGATCCTACACTCCACCCGCTATCCACATCACACAGTTGATCCAACCACACAACTTTACTTTCAACATGACCCAGATTCCCCCGGCCAACCAAGAATTGGATCCAGGAAGCCTGGTCACTTGGACGCTGACTCTGCAAAACAACAATGTAAACTATGCCGGCCCAGCCTATAACCTCTACATTACGAACACCATGCCAGAGGGGACAGATTTTGTGGGCTATAGTGGTCCTATATCGCCCACTCGCGTGGGTAACCATCTCTACTGGTATCTAGACAGCCTGGACGTCGGGGCCAGCGAAAACATGGAGATCTATGCCACACTGCCGGGAACCGGCAGCGTCGCTCACGATCAGATCTACCACAAGGCCGACCTGCGCCGTTCCTCCTGCCCCGGCGCCTGCGATGGCGAGCGGATCTATGATCTACAACGCACGACCGAAGCCTATATGAAAAACATCGAGTCCGCCAAAATCCAGTACTCCCCCGAATATCCCCCCAACAACAACGATCTGCAGGCAATGGCCGGCGAATATGTCACCATCACCGTACACTATACCGTTCCCCAGGGACTCATCATCTACAGCCACACCGTGCGCATCTTTTTGGAGGACGGGCTCCACTACGACCACATGGAATACCCCAGCATTGAACCAAACGTTACCATAGAGCCCAACGACCAGGATGTATGGCGTCCCAATGGCCGCCATACCGAATTGGAGTGGACGAATCGCCCCCCCATCATCAATACGGAAGCCCAAGCGGTTTCCCGGACCTACAAGCTTGTCGCCTGGGTGGATCAGTATAACTTTTTGCCCAACGGCAGCGGCGAGATTGCACACGCCAGCTTGCTCGATATCACCCCCCTGATCCGCTGGTCCGACCAACCCGATGAGCCGGTGGACAATCAGCACCCTTATCTACGCTATCGAGACACTCAAAGCAATGAAGATGTCAGTGTGCGCTTTGTCCGCCCGGACCTGCGTTACCAGAACGCCAGCAGTGGCTCCTATTTTACCCACTTTTTCTCCGGTGACGAATTCCAGGGCGGGGCCAATCTCAACTACGTCCTACATCTGCGCAACCGCATCGAGGGGGTCGGACATCCCAATGCTCACGAGGTCCTTCTCACAAACACGCTTTCCCCTGAACTGATCTTCGAAAGTGCCATCCCTACTCCCGACTGGACCGAAACCATCCCTGGTGTGGGCACCCTGCTGCACTGGACCCTGACCATGCCCATCAGTACCACGGCGATGAACTTTAGCATCACTACCTCGCTGCCAGCCATCCTGGGCGCCGGCATGCCCCTGGTCAGCACAGCCCAGGCCCGCTACACCACTTTTGAGGGGGAAGTGGCAAACGAGGGGGACTACCTGGACAGCCCCTACACCGCCCAACAAGTGGTCATTGGCGGCTTTGAGCTAGAGAAACGCTTGGACTCCACAGAAACTGATTTGGCCATTGGCGACATCGCCGATTACTCCCTCGTCATCACTGTAAACCCGGGGATGGTTATGTATCGTCCTTCCTACGAGGATCTGCTCCCGCTAGGCTACCATTACATATCCGGCACCCTCCAGGTTGTCGACGATCAAGTTGAGATCATCACCGAACCGATGACGATCTGCGATCCCGACGGCGACCGGCGAGAAATGCTCCTGTGGGGACTGGAGACTCTCGCTAATTCCCAAGCCGAACCGATGGTCGTCGTCATCCAGTACCAGGCCGTGATCAGCGGCACCGATTGCCACCACGATAACACTTACATCGCCGGTCGTGGCGACCTGGTCAGCAGTCGCTTGGCCGAAAACAACTTGAACTCCTGCTGGTACACTTCCGAAGCACCTGGATCCCCTCTCCACTGCCTGGACAAAAATCTGAAAGCCCAGACCTGGATTGTGCAGCCCTATCTGGCCACTGACTTTGACAAATACCGACGGGACACGCCCACCGAATATTTTGAGGTCGGTCAAACCGTACGCTTTGCCGTGCGGCTCCACAACATCGGCTTTGGCTCGGCCTACGATATCACAATCCTAGATGAACTGCCCCCGGGAATCGCAGTCGTCGACTCCTATCTGACTCCGAGTGATCCCGGTAACCTGGTCCACGAACCCACGGTTGGAGCGACCGGTGTAGTGACCTGGACGCTGGGGGAGATCCCCGCCGGAGGGACCATCATCCTCAACTATGACACGATCATTGAACCGGCGGCCGTTCCGGGCAACTGGCTGACCAACACGGCCCGCATCCGGGCCTACAGCAGCCAGCCCGGCGACGAGAACCCCTATGAACGCCACTATGAGGATTGGGACGGAGCCTTCGCCGACGACCCGATCCCCAATCCTAACAATGGCGAGCCCTTTATGGTACTGGGCTTGTGCCTGGACAAGCTGGATGAACACGCGGGCGGCGACTATGACCCCATCAACCCCGGGGATACCCTGGTCTATCGATTGGAGTTTGGCAACACCAGTGCCGAGTATACAGCGACCAATGTACTCATCACCGACACCTTTGATGCCAACCTGAGCTACGTCGGTGAAACACGCAGCGACCCCTCGATCTTTATCATTGACCTCGACCTGGAAAACCGCACCATTGTCTGGGGCAAAAGCCTGCTTTTGGGCAATGGCAACAGCAACGACTACTGGATCGACATCACCTTCCAGGTCAAGTCTCCCCTGGACCAAGAAGACCTCTATCTCTTTAACTACGCGGCCATCGATGGAGAAGGCGATGCCCTCGGCATTGTCGAGGAGATCGAATCTACGCGGGTTAACATGCCCTACCTGTCCATTTTCCAAGAGGGCTATCCCGCCAACGTCGAAACCGGCCAAACCATCAGCTATACGATCCATGTGAGCAACACGGGCCTGGTTCCCGCTACCAACCTGTGGCTGGAGGACACTTATGATCCTAACGTCACTTTTGTCAGCGCGAATCCGATGCCGGACGAGGGCAACAATCGCTGGAACCTGGGCACCCTGCCCTTCTCAGAAAACGCCATGGTACAAGTGGAGGTTGAGGTCAACCAGCCTGTACCGGCAGGGGTATATGCCATCACAAACAACGTCTCGATTAGCTGTGACCAGGTCGTGCCCTTCTCCGGCCCCACTGTACGCACCGGGCTCTTTGTGCCGCAGTTGACTATTGAGGCCACAGACGACATGGATCCCGTGGACCCTGGTAACACAATTGGCTACACCGTACAATATGAAAACCTTGGCATCGCCGCCACCAACACCGTGCTCACAATCAACTTTGACCCCTATGCCAACAGTATCGTCAGTATCGTTCCAGAGCCCGCCTCGTGCTTCCCCAACAACATCGCCCCCGACTACTGTGTCTGGAACCTGGGAGTACTTTTGGGGGGCCAGAGCGGTACGATTCTCATGCAAGTAGGGGTGGATCCCTCACCCCCGCTCGGTGTGCGTTCCGTGTATCTGGGCATGACCATAGCAGCGGACCAGGTCGGCCCGGCCACCTTTACGGAGGAAACCAGCCTTAACGTCCTTGGTTACTGGATCAGCCTGCCCCTGGTCCTAAAGAACCATAGCAACTAGGGCAAATCATGGCAAGAGAGGCAACCGAAGGGTTCGGCAAAACTCTAACGACCTGCCTGGGTGCAACAACCGCGGTGCTGATCATCGCTGTTGTCGCGCTGACGCTGGCCCTTCTGTTGCCCGACTTGCTGGCAGGAGCAGCCCCCTCTACAGGGCAACTGTTCATCTTTTTTCTCATTGGGGCGCTGGCCGGATACATCGCAGAATGTATCCGGCCAGGACCGCGCCCCCTGGGCTATGGTGGTTCTATCCTTGCAGCCATGGTGGGAGCCTGGGTGGGGAGCAACGTCCTCCCCAGGCTCCCACCATGGGATTTCTCGATTAGTACGAGTCGGGGCAACGTTGCCGTCCTCACCTCCCTGGGACTGGCCCTGTTCATTGCCCTGGCTTGGCGCGCCGGGATAGGCTTTGAACCACTCTCGCGCCGGATCCGAGAGGCCTGGGAAGGATTATTATCCCGCACCGCCCAGGGCAAGTTGCCCCATGGCTTTCTGTTCGGCCTGATCTGTGGGGCCAGCATAGGTTGGGGGGGCAGCCTGCTGCTCATCCAACACCGACGCTCCGCGCAACCTGCTTCTTCGCCCCTTTTAATTCTGGCCTTGACGGCAGCACTCAGCTACGGAGGCGGGCATTTGTTGTACCATCACGGATTTCAAATAGGGGGCAAAGGACTAGAATGGTGGCTGCCGGCTGTTCTGGGTTTTGTGCTGGCCGCGGGAGCCCTCTGCAGCGCGGCCCTGCTCCTCACTTGAGGTGAGAGGCGAATGGATGGCTAGAGCTCGCCAGCCTACCGATCTCGTGAACACCGGCTTGGACCTGTTCAACTGCTTTTGTGGAGCCCTCAGCGGATTGCTGGGGCTGAGAATGCTCTTCCGATTGCTCATCGCCAATCCAGATAATCCCGTGACCACCGCTGTGTTTGCGATTAGCCGTCCGCTTCTATTTCCATGGGACCGCTGGTGGCCCCCAACCCAACTGCCTATCAGCACCGTAGAACGCGCCACCGCCGTCTCCCTGATTACCTACCTACTATTCAGCCTGATGGCTGGATTGCTTAGACAAGCACTGTATCCACAGGGCGCCCATAACGATATGGGGCCGGCATCCTCTAGTAAGCAATGATCTACCCCAATGGACAAGACACACATACATAGACTCTCAAGGAGGTCCCATGTCGCAACAAGAAAAACCTCAACCTCAACAACTGCGGGTGAATATCGAGGTGCCAGCCGACCTGGAGGCAACCTATGCCAACCTGGCCGTCATTCGACACTCTCCCTCCGAGGTCGTCATTGACTTTGTCCGCCAGATGCCCGAACAGGCCCGGGCTAAGGTATATGCGCGGATTGTGATGACCCCTGTCAACGCCAAGTTGCTCCTGCGCGCCCTGCAACAGAACCTGTCCAATTATGAGGAAAAGTTTGGCGAAATTCGTACCCAGGCAGAGGGTTTTCAGGATGAAAAGCCCATTGGTTTTGCCCGCTAGTAACGATGATATACAAGTGACCCGCGTTATTTTTATGGGCTCTCCTAAATTTGCCGTACCCACCCTGCGCGTACTGCTAGAGGAGGACTATGATATTGCGGTCGTTGTCACCCAACCGGACCGACCGCTGGGTCGGTCCGGTCAGCCGCAGGCCGGCCCCGTTAAACAGTTTGCCCGGGAGCATGGGCTGGAACTGTGGCAGCCAGAAACTCTGCGGACCGCCGAGGCCAAAACAAAACTGCGAGAATTAGCGCCCGATATCATCATTGTCGCAGCCTATGGTGAAATCCTGCAGCCCCAAATTTTAATGATCCCGCCCCAGGGCTGTCTGAACATCCATGCCTCCTTACTCCCCCGACACCGCGGCCCGGCCCCAGTGGCCGCAAGTATTTTGGCCGGGGATGCCCAAACGGGCGTCACCCTGATGCAAATGGGAGCAGGAATGGACAACGGCGCTATTCTGGCTCAGGATGTCCTGCCACTGAAAGGAACCGAGCACCGGGGTGAACTGACCGCCAAACTATCCGAACTAGGGGCTGCCCTACTGCGGCGGAAGCTGCCCCCTTGGCTGGCCGCAGCCATTACGCCACAGCCCCAGGATGAAGACCAGGCCACCTATTGCCAACTGCTGCGCAAACAAGATGGGGAAATAGATTGGACCCAATCGGCAATCCATATTGAGCGGCAGACGCGTGCCTACGACCCCTGGCCAGGTACCTACACCTTTTTGCAGGAACGACGATTGCGCATCTGGCGCGCCCGCCCCGAAGCCAAGGTATGCCAGCAGCCTCCCGGGACGATCTCCCTCGCCGAGGGGCAGATTCAAGTCTGTACGGGAAAAGGGATATTGATCCTAGAGCAAGTACAACTCGCCGGGAGACAACGCCTGCCCGGCGAGCAATTTGCCCGGGGTCAACAGCATATCGATGGCTTACGCTTGGGCTCGCCGTCTCGGCAGAAATAATCCGCCTTGACCGGGCCAAATTTATTCTAGGCCCAGGGCCATCTCGAGTTTTTGCTTGAGCGCGTCCTTGGGCAGTGCTCCAACAACCCGGTCAACCTCTTGTCCGTTTTGAAAAAAAATGATCGTAGGAATACCCCGGATACCCAGATGCCGGGCCCACTGCTGATGTTCATCGGTGTTGAGCTTGGCCACAACGAGTCGACCATTATATTCCTGCGCCAACGCCTCAATCGTGGGGGCGACCATCAGGCACGGCCCGCACCAAGGAGCCCAGAAATCCACCATGGCGGGCAGTTCTGCTTGCAGAATGATTTCCTCAAAGTCCTGATCCCCTACATGCAATATGTTATTTTGGTTTGACACTACATACCTCCTCCAACGTATGATTGAGCCTTATACCCTATAGGGGTATTTTAGCACGGACAGAAATGACTGTCAAGTGAATTCGTCACACGTTCTCGATCTCCCCCTCACGATTCTCTTGAGCCGGCCTATCCGCGTGAGTGCGAAGGCGTTCCCGGGCCTTCTGCCGCAGGCGAGCGGCAAGTTCGCCAAGCGAGGCCTGGTCGGGTGAGCGTTCTCGGCGCCAACGAGCCCGGCGGGACAAGAGATAGGAGAGCACGGCACCAAGTGCCGTGGTCAGCAACAAACCCAACATGGTTGGCCAGCGGCGGCGCTCGGACATGATCACCTCAACCACGCTTACCGAGTGGGCGGCCAGAAGGCCCCAAAGGACCCAACGATTCTTGTTCCTGGTCCGAGGCCTCGGCTTCCTCGATCTGCTCCAAAACTTGCTGCACCCAGGTTTGTAACTGGGCCAAAGAAAGCATCCCCATCACCGCATCCAACGGTTGCCCCTGATAGAACAAGAACAAGGTAGGCACTCCCCGAACCTGGAGGGCGTTCATAAGCTGAGGCGCGTTATCTGCATTGACCCGACGAATCAGTAACAGGCCGATATACCGCCGGGACAGTTCCTTTAACGGCACCAGCAGATCCTGGCCGGCCCGCGGTGACCACACTTCCAGCAGCACCGGCAACTGGGCCTGCAGCACCTCTTTCTGGAAAGTGGCCTCTGTCACCTCAGTGATCGCCTGTCTTTGACGATCCTCCGCCTCTTTGCGCAAACGGAGCCTTTCCTGGGCAATCTCCTCCTGGGACATGGTGCCATCCAGCTCGGCCTGGAGCAAACGCAGTTCTTCCAGTGTCGGGGCATACCTGAGGGCATAGAGATCGCAAAAATTTAGACAGGGCCCCCGACAATCACCACAGCGTTCCGGAATAACGACCACGCGCTCCTGTTTCTCATCATAAAAAAGGGCCTGGTTGGGGCAAGCCGCAGCAGCGAAACAGGATGGATTGTGATCACAACGATCCGGCAAAAGTAATACTGGCATCGAAACTCCTTCAATCAATCAAGGCGGGGATCTCTCCGCACAAAAAATCGAGCAAAATACGATTAAAGGTCTGGGGGTCATCCATAAAGGGGAAATGCCGGCAGTTCTCCATCACCACGACCTGGGCCATAGGCACATGGATCTGCTCAAATATCTCGGCCTGGTCAGGATCGACAATGTCATCCTCCGAACCATGAATAATCAAGGCCGGCACCTTTAAACTGGCCAATTCGGGCCGCAAGTCTGTCCTGCGCATAGAGCGTACGCTGCCCAAAATGGCCTCCTGACTGCCCTTGGCACTGTCGTCCACAACCTCCTGGAACCAGCGCCGCCACCCGGAGCGAATGTTCTGCATCAGACGGGTCCAAATGCTCGTCACCAAGGTCCGGCGGACGAAAAATCGGGCGATCAACTGATTTGAGGTCAACTTGAGCAGAGGCGCCAGGGCCGAACCCTCAATCACGGCCCCCGCCGTGGCCACGCGAACGACACGCTCCGGATAGGCCAGGGCCATCTTGAGCGCGACCATGCCCCCCATAGAATGGCCCACCAGACGAGTACGCGCTATGCCCATACCGTCCAGGAAGCGTACCACCTGTTCGACATATTCATCAATATTATGGCCCTCCGCCTGCTTGTCCGAATCCCCAAAACCCCAAAAATCAAAAGAGTAGGTACGAAAGTGCTCGGCCACGTTCTCCATCGTAGCCCACCAATAGCGCCAGGAGCCCATCCACCCGTGCAGGAAAAGTACCGGCTCCCCCTGACCAAGAACCTCGTAATGGATAACCTGTCCATCAAGTACCAACACACCCATTTCTTTCAGACCCTATCCTACCCTGGCCTAGCCAGAACCCCATAGGACTGTTCCACAGCCCAAATCCTTGCCCGGTGTACAAGAATTTTAGCAGTTAGAGCAAGCTCGATTTCAAAATCCAAAGGCCACCAAGGACTCGCGCGTTTTCCCTAAACCAACCCTTGCCAAATACAAGCTTATGCGCCGACTTTCAGGGGTATTGTACTACAACACCGACGCTTATGCAAGAATGGGCGCGCTGTCTGCGGAAAAAGCCCAGCGGCCAACTACCACCGGACAAAGACCTATACCGGCACAACTTTAGCGCTCGTAAACAACTTTCCCACCCAGAATGTTCATCTTGACCTGGGTATCCAAGATATCGATTGCCGGAATATTAAAGATATCCCGGTCGATAACAATAATGTCAGCCAGTTTGCCCTCCTCAATAGAGCCTTTGAGCGACATTTCCCCAACCGTCCGGGCCGGCCCCAACGTATAGGCTCGCAACGCCTCCTCTACCGTAAGGCACTCCTCAGAATACCAACCCTCCTCCGGCGTGCCGTCAGCCCGCTTGCGGGTCACCGCCGCATAAATGCCGGCCCAGGGATCCAGCGGTTCCACCGGCGAATCCGATCCGAAAGCCAACAGCGCCCCGGCGTCCAACAGGCTGCGCCAGGCATAGGCATATCGACAGCGCTCCTCACCCCAAAACCGCAGGGCTACTGGCATATCCGAAGTGCAGTGAATGGGCTGCATCGAAGCGACCACGCCTAACTCTCGGAAACGCGGCAGGTCTTGGGGGTGAAGCAACTGCGCATGCTCGATACGGTGCGGGATCGGAGGAGGCCCCACCTCTCGACTAGCCCGATCTATTGCATCCAAGGAAAGCCGTACCGCCCGATCACCAATGGCATGCACCACCACGCAGAGATCGGCCTCTACGGCTCGCAGCACCAAAGCGTTCAACTCACGAAGTGAAAGCGTGGGCAGCCCGCGATTCTGCGGCTCATTCTCATAGCCCTGCAGCAGCGAAGCTGTCTTGGAGCCCAAGGTGCCATCGGCAAATATCTTGAGCCCACCCACCCGAAGCCATTCATTGCCAAAACCAGCCCGGATCCCCAAGGAAATCGCCTCTTCCAGACGATTCTGTGGCAGGTGGGTCACCAGACGCAGGCCTAGTTTGCCCCGCACCCAGAGGGACTGGTAATCACTAAAGGCCTCAGCCTCCTCTGGCGCATGAACACCCGACAAACCGTAGGCATGCAATTCAGCAAAGGCGTCCTCTAACAAGCGCTGTCTCTCAGAGGCACCCGGTTTGCCGATATGTTCCAGGACCAAGTCCGCGGCCAATTCTTTCAGAATGCCCGTGGGCCGGCCCTCGTCATCCACCAGGATCTCCCCCCCAGCGGGAGAGCTGGTCTCGCTATCGATGCCCACCTGGCGCAGGGCCAGACTGTTCACCCAAATCGTGTGACCATCGACCCGCTGGAGAGATACCAGGTGATCCGGGGCAACCTGATCGAGCTGCTGGCGCGTCGGCCACTGCTCCTGTCCCGACCAAAGATTCTGATTCCAGCCCCGACCCAAAATCCAGCCCCCAGGCGGCGTCCGCCGAGCACAAAGGGCCACCTGCTCCTGCACCGCTTCCAAACTTTGCAGCCCATATAGGTCTAACCGGGAACGAGCAATCGCATAGC
Source organism: Chloroflexia bacterium (assembly GCA_016928715.1). Classification (GTDB taxonomy): domain Bacteria; phylum Chloroflexota; class Chloroflexia; order DTKN01; family DTKN01; genus JAFGKG01. The sequence continues at coordinate 25,847 of JAFGKG010000077.1, read as the reverse complement.
TCGAAAGATGGACGTGGGCATCGGTCAACCCAGGCAAGGCCACGCCCCCCTCAAGATCGATGACCTCCCAACCGCCATGGCCTGCCCAGACCTTCATCTCAGCCGTCGCACCGACATGGGCGATGTGGGGTCCCCGCAGGACCACCGCCTCAGCAACCGGCTGATCCGGGTTCAAGGTATAAATCCGCCCGTTCTGCAAAATCAATCCTTTGCGCATCATCTCCTCCTGCGGGAAAAACCCGATCACCCATATCATACCCAAACGCAATCAGGACAAATCGTGGTCCAGGCCATCCGTTACCAGGCCGAGCACCTCCCAGGCTGTTTCCTCAACGGCCTTGCCAGTTGCATCCACTACCGGCCAGTTCCGCACCGCAAACAAGGATTGGCTGTAACGCAGCTCACGCCGGATGTGCTCTAAATCCGCATATTCGATCCGAACCCCCCCATACTGCTGCAGGCGCGTCTCGCGAATGGCGGCCAACCGACGAGGGTCCACGATCAGGGCTACAATACGACCAATCGGCACTCTATCCAGGACCGGCGGCAAAGGCACATCCAGGACGATGGGTATATTGGCTACCCGGTACCCCCGATAGGCCAAAAAAATACTCACCGGCGTCTTGGAGGTCCGGGAAATACCCACCAGGACAATGTCCGCCTTGTCCACATCGTGCAAGCGTTGTCCATCATCGTGATGAATAGTGAATTCAAGCGCATCAACACGCCGGAAATAACTCTCGTCGCCATAGAGGATGCCCGGTCGGGCCTGGGGCGCCGCCTCCAGGTAACCGGACATCTCGGTCAACACACCACCCATCAAATCCACAGCGATCACCTGATAGGAGTTTGCCTCCATATAGAGATAGCGACGCAAATCGGAAGAAACCAGGGTATGCACGATCATAGAGGATCGCTGGCGAGCCTCCTGGATTACCTCGCTGATTTGAGCTTTGCTCCGCACCTCGGGACGGCGCTCAATCTGTGGACAAATCCCCTCAAATTGCAGCAAGGCTGCCCGCGTCACCCGTTCGGCCGTCTCTCCCGTGCCGTCCGAGACAACCAGGATGCTGTGCTGCCCAAATACGCCCATAACACCTCCTTGGCAGAACCGTTCAAGACCCCTCTCACAGGCAAATCGCCAAGCCCGCCGAAAAGCTCCTGCTATGCAAACCGCTCGTCGGCATCCCGCATCGCGCTACAAATCAGCTCTGGCAGTGACACAGCTTCCCCCGCCCGTCTGAGATGGACCAGATACTCACAATTGGCCCGATCCGTATCGGCCGGCGCCCGACAAAGGCCGACCACAAGCAGCCCCAAATCCTGCGAAAACTCGAGCACCTCGCGCAACACCCGGCGGTGGTCCTCCGACCGCCAGACTCGCCCGCGGCGACTCACCGCCTCAGGGCCGGCCTCGAACTGGGGTTTGATCAGGGCCACAACTTGGCCCCCTGTCTGCAGAAAACGCAACACGGCCGGCAAGACCAGACGCAAAGAGATAAAGCTGACATCCACCACCGCTAAATCGACCAACCCAGCCCCCGGCAGTTCGTCCAATTCGCGAATATCCACCTGCTCCAGAGAGACCAGCCGGGAGTGCCCCCGCAGGCTGCGATGCAGTTGGCCGGTCCCCACATCCACAGCATAGACACGACGAACTCCCCGCTGCAGCAGGCAATCGCTAAACCCCCCCGTCGAAGCACCGACGTCCAGGACCAGGCGATCCCGTACAGATAGCCCAAAGACATCCAGGGCATGGGCCAACTTGAGTCCACCCCGGCTGACATAGGGCAATGCCCCCTCGATGGAAATGGGCACATCACTGCCATACTGCCGACCTGGTTTCCGGCAACATTGGCCCGCGCAGCGCACATAGCCCTGGCGAATCAGCCACTGCGCCCGAGCCCGGCTCTCGGCCAGCCCCCGTTCGAGCAAGAGAATATCCAAACGCTTGTCCAAAGCCCCAACTCTCCCGCTAAAAGAAAAAGGACGCCAAGCACAGCCAGCCGGCGTCCTGCCAAATTCGGGCGCATGTATGGGCTGCCCTTGAACTCAACTTGTCAACGCTTTTCTCAAAACCTGTCCTAATCGCGAAATGCCCTGCTCGATATTGTCCTCGCTGGCGTTGGAAAAGTTCAGACGAAACGTATTCGCCCCTCGGTCGTCGGTAAAAAAGGATTGTCCGGGTACAAAAGCCACCCGCTCTTCGACCGCCTCCATCAACAAGGATTGGGCCTCAAGCCCCTCCGGAAGCGTAACCCAGATGAACAGGCCGCCCTGCGGATGGGTCCAGGAGACGGCGGGCGGAAAGTACTCCTGCATCAACTGCAGCATCCAGTCACGCCGCCGGCCATAGAGCTCACGGATTCGGGCAATGTGCCCCGGGAAAAAGCCCTGGCTACAAAGCTCGTAGGCAATCATCTGCACCACCAGGCTGGTGTGCAGATCCACCCCCTGCTTGGCCCTTGCCAGCCTGGCGATGATCGGGGCCGGTCCCGCCACCCATCCCAGGCGCATGCCAGGGGAGAGTATCTTGGAAAACGAGCCGGCATAGAGCACATTGCCCTGCTCAAAGGCGCCATCCTCCTCCAGCCCCAACTGCTGTTGGTCCAGCACAATCAGGGGCGGCAACGGCTCCCCACTGTAGCGCAGCTGGCTGTAGGGATCGTCCTCCAACACGGGCACCCCGTAATAATCCGCCAGGGCCACCAGCTTTTTGCGCCGCTGCAAGCCCAACGTGCAGCCCACTGGATTGTGAAAGTTGGGCATCACATAGATAAATTTGACATCCGCTTCCTGTGCCAGGACGGACTCGAGCGCGTCAACGTCTAGGCCCGTTTCCTGTTGCGGCCCGGCCCCGCATACATCCACGGGGATACTGATGTAACGAGGACAGTAAGGGGAGAAGCAGGCCAGAGCCCCCAGGAAGGTCGGCGCCTCCAAGACTAGGGCCTCTCCAGGATTCAAGAGGATCTTGGGCAGCAGGTCCGAAATCTGCAGGCCGCCCGTAGTCACCAAAATATTCTCACGACCGGCCCGCAACCCCAAGTCGGCCATCCAGACCTGGGCGATAAAGTCCCGCAGGGGGTCATAGCCCTCCGTCTGCCCATACTGCAGTGCCACCGTGCCGTTTTCACGCATGACCTTGGCACAGGCCTCGCTGACCACCTCGCAGGGGAACATCTCGGGGGCCGGCATGCCCCCGGCAAAGGAGATCATGCCCGGTCGCTGCACCACTTTGAACAAGTCACGGACCGCGGAACCCCGGATATTGCGCCCCCCCTCGGAGAGAAGGACCTGCCACTGTGTCGTCATTGAGACCTCCTTGTTCTCGGTCGTCTTTGGCCGATTGGCTCCCCAAGGCGTCTACGCCTCTAAACGTATTATACCGTGCAAGACCGGGGAATGTCAAACCTGAACCAGGGAAAGGGGACTGTAAAAGAATAAATTCCCGGTTTTGCTGCTTGTTCTCCGTCACCGGCTAAAGCCTCGACTCCGGTCCGGGAATTAGACCTTTTAGGAGTCCTTTCGGAGTCGAGGCTTTAGCCGGGAATTTATTCCTTGCCACCTAAGACGGCGGGGGTGCCCACAAGGCCAGCAGCAGGCAGCCCAGGCAGGCCAGCATCAACAAGCCGACCACCCCTACCACCAACCATTTTCTGGAAATACTGGGCAGCCGGCCCAGGACCGGCTCGACCCCCTCGAAATCGGACTCCCTGCCGATCAAGTCCTCGCGCTCTTTCCAGATCACCCAGCCCAGATAGGGCAAGCCCAGGACCAGCAGGCCAATCGCGAAAAAGTTGTCGACGGATTCCTGAAGCCCCTCCGGCTCCCCCGTATGGGCATCGCGTATGTTGACGAAAAACAGCGTGAAACAGATCATGAGGAGGGTCACCCCCAAGACCAGCAAGTACCGCCCGCTGCGCGGTAGGCCCTTGCTGTCCCCGTTAGCAAAAGAAGCCCCCACGCTGAGAATACTATAGCCCGCCAAAAAGACGAACAGCATCTGTGGCGGCAGCACGCCCAACTCGCCCAAGGCCAACCCCAGAGGGTCCGAAAGATCACGCCCCCCAAAGACCAGACCCAAGCCCACCGAAAATACCGAAAATACCACGCTCAGGGCCAGCACGAACGAAGCAGCGGTGACCGTCCAGCGGCGCAGGACCAAAAGCAGCAGCATGACAATCACCAGCACCAGGGCCAGCATGCCGTCGGCCAAAAGGCCCATATTCAACGAGTTATCCGTAATAGACCCACCGAAGCCAATCGCAACAAAGACGACCAGGGGATGCGCCAGCACCAACAAAACCGTCAGCAGCGGAAAGAGGTCCCGCGCAAACAAACGGCGCAGCAGTCCAATGACATAGCGGGCAATCTTGACCGCCGCGTCGACTACGGCCAACCCGGAAAGCGCCCAGAAAACGATCGAAACGAGGGCCACAAAGGTAAAGCCCCCATGAAAGTTCTCGGCGACGGCGGACCAACTCTGTCCAGATAGCCAGGACAGGCCGATGAAAAAGAGCATCGCCGCCAGCCAGAGCCCAAACTCGACCAGGGGATAGGCCAACCAATAGCGCTTTTTTCGGCGGGTCAGGATGTAGAGGACGATCAGGGCGATGTAAAAAAGCGGCGCCGTGCAGATCCAAACGTCCGAACCGGACACATCCTCCTGAGGCATCGTCATCATGAGCTGCAAGAGAAAAAACGCAACGATCGGTCCAAAGACAATTGGCGGACAATCGGTGGCACCGGTCAACAAAAAGGCCCAGGCTACGGCAAAGCCAACACTGCAGACAATGACGACCATCAGGGGAATCTGTTTCAAAGAGCCATCGACGTTCTCATAAGTCAGGAGGTTTGGACTCCCTGACAGCTCTAATACCAGGACCACGATGAGCAAGGCCAGAATAAACGCATAACCCAGCACGGCCAAAATGCGCTGGCTCAGTTTGAATCCCTCAAAACTCACAAAGATGTCCCGCAGCGGGCCGAGCAGGATCTCGTCGACCACCCTGCGCAAGCCCTTGCGCCAGGCCGGAGCCAAATCCGAACGCGGACTGGATGGCATCGCTAGTTCCTCCTTACTGCAAGTTCTTGCACCTTGAGTAGGGGTGTTAGTCTTATGTCAAAATGCGGAGCGGATCCACGTCGATCACCCACCCCTCCGGCAAATCCAGCCCCCGTAGCAAGGGCTGGACCTCGTCCGCCAAAAGCAAAAGCTGCCAGCGATACTGGCCCCGCTGCCTGTGCATAAAGGCTGGCGCCGGCCCCACGAGCCGGGCTGGCGGCACCGCCCGCAGGCGCGCCCGCAGGATTTCGGCCACGCGAGAAACCTCCTCCCGGCAGAGATTCTCCCGGCGATGGCTGTAGAGCAACAGCGCCAGTTGGCACAAGGGGGGATAGCCGTGGCGCCGCCGATAGCCCATTTCCTGCCGATAAAAGGCGGCGTAATCCTGCTGTGCCGCCGCCTGGATAGCGTAATGCTCCGGATGATAGGTCTGAATAACCGCCCGCCCCCGCTCCTCCCGCCGGCCGGCCCGGCCAATGACCTGGGTCACCAACTGGAACGTCCGCTCCGCCGCCCGGAAATCGGGCAACTGCAGGGCCGTATCCGCACTGACGACCCCGACTAGGGTCACCTGGGGCAGGTCCAAACCCTTGGCCAATAACTGCGTCCCCACCAGGACCGCCGCCTCTTGGCGGACAAAAGCTCCCAGAATCTGCTCGTGATCCTGCTGCGTGCGGCCGACGTCGCTGTCCCAACGCAGGACCCCCACCTGGGGAAACTGGCTCCGCACCTCCTGCACCACCCGCTCGGTGCCCGTGCCAAAGTGGCGAATGCGGCGACTGCCGCACTCGGGGCAGCGCTGCGGCGGCGGCGCCTGCCGGCCGCAGCGGTGGCAGACCAACCGCTGCAGATCGGCATGGTAGACATACGCTACCTCGCAGCGGGGGCAACGCGCCACATAACCACACTCGCGGCACAACACAAAGGTCGCCGTCCCCCGGCGGTTCAGAAATAGGATGGCCTGCTCCCCAGCGCGCAGGACCTGCCGCAGGGCCGCCTGCAGCGCCCGGCTGAACATGCTGTGATTGCCCGCCCGCAGCTCCTCCCGCATGTCCACTACCTCGACCCGGGGCATGGAGCGATCCACCAGGGCCTGCGGAACCCCGCCCGGCAGTTGGCGCACACGGATGCGGTCGGGCAGCTCCAAAAGCCGAAACCGGCCCTCCAGGGCCCGGGTATAGGATTCTAACGAGGGCGTCGCCCCACCCAGGATGAGCACGCTGCCCGTAATGCCGGCCAGCTCCAGGGCCGTCTCGCGGGCATGATAACGCGGCGAGCGTTCATCCTGCTTATAAGAGGTCTCGTGCTCTTCGTCCAGGACAATCAGGCCCAGGTCCGGTAGGGGCGCCAACAGCGCCGAGCGCGGACCGATCACCACGTCCACCAGCCCATCGCGTATCCGGCGCCACTGGTCGTAACGCTCTCCCAAGCTCAGACCGCTGTGCAGTACGGTCACCCGGCCGGGGAAACGTGCCTCGAAACGCTGCACAGTCTGCGGCGTCAGCGAGATCTCGGGAACCAGGACCATGGCCCGCCGGCCCTCCCGCAGCACCCGTCCCAAGGCCCGCAGGTAAATCTCGGTCTTGCCGCTGCCGGTCACCCCGTGCAGCAGGAAAACGTGCCGCCCCCCACGGCCAAAGGCCTCATAGATCTCGCGCCAGACCTGTCCCTGGGGACCGGTGAGGGGAGGAGGCACCGCCGGGGCGACCTCTTGATCGGCCAGGGGATCGCGCCAGCGCTGGCACTCCTCCAAACGCAGCAGGCCCGTCTCGAGCAGCGCGTCTATGTCCGAGCGATCGGCCCCATCCACCCGCTTGTACAACGCGGAAAGGGGCAGCAACCCCTGCTCGGACTGGGTCAGCGCGTCCAGCAGGGCCAACTGCCGCTCGTCGCCGCGCGTGCGGCGCAGCTCCGCCGCCCGTTCCAGGGCCTCCTCCACCAGCACCAACAGGCGGGCCCGGGCCGGCCGGCGCTGTTCTTCGATCAGGCCGCGACCGCGCAGGGCCCGCCGAACCGAGGACGACACATCGGTCTCGCAAAGATCCAGCCGGCCGGCCGCCCCCAGCACCTCCCGCAGCAGGGCCGCCTGGGCCGGCGCCCGCGACTCCCACTCGGCCAAAAAGGCCTCCACCTCCTCCTCGCCCGCCGCCAGGCGCAGCCAGCACAATTCGGCCTCCACCTCCACCAGGCCCTGCTCCTCCAAAGTCCGCAGCGTGGAACGGCCCACGTGGAGTTCCCGGTAGAGCCCGCGCAGCTCGCGCATACCCGCGCTGCTGCGTGCCAGGGCCTCCAACACCCGCGCCGGGGCCGAATTGCGCCGGCCGGCCCAGAGCTGCTGGCGCAGGGCCGCCAAATCCTGCTCCGAGCCATCCAACTCTAAAAAGGTCTCGTAATGCGGCTGGGCCTGGGGCTCCTCAATCACCGTGCGCAACTCCAACCAACCGCGCCGGGAAAGGCGTCCCATCACCCGGGAGACACTGCGCCGGCCCAGCGCCTGGGACAGGGCACGGTCGCTGATCTCCTCTGCGGCCTCGCGCAGGACCTCGATGACCTGGCAAGAGAGGGGCGAGAGTCCTTCCAGCGAGCGCTTGCGGCCGGCCTCGCTCAGGCGGACCAAGGAACGCGTGCGGTGCAGCAGTCCGGGCGGCAGCATGGCAAAGAGGGAGGCGCCCAGCGAGCACACATAGTACTCACTCATCCAACGGCCCAGGGCCAATTGGGTTTCCGTCAACACGAGAGCGGGATCAATGATAGAGAGGAGCGTCTTGGTGGGAAAAGGCGGACGCTTGGTGCTCATCGAGACCACAATGGCCGGGACCTGGCCCTGGCGAAAGGGCACCCAGACCAGCAGTCCCGGCTTGAGCTGCTGCTGCAGTTCAGGGGGCACCGTGTAGGAAAAGGTCCCCACGGCCCGATTGCGCTGCCGGACAATGACGTCGGCGTAAACACGGGATGGGGGCGTCCTGCTCGTCCTGGGGCCAAACAATTCCTCGGCCAGCGCTCCCTCCTTACAGCCAGTCCTCTTCCTCTTGGCTACTGCGCAGCAGGCTGCGTGTCGCCCCGGCCTGGCGGGCGATGTCGGCTGCCTCGCCAAAACGGGCCAGCGCCTCGTACGATTCGGGCGTACCGTACTCGCGGGTCTCGATGACCACCGGCATCGGAACCGCGTGCCCTAACAACAGGGCCTGCTTGCGCGAATCCAGTCGCGCCAGCACGGCCCGCAGGCCCTGGGCGCCGGAAACTCCGGTCAGGATAGCGGCCAGGTCCTTTTCGTCGTCCAAGAGATAGGTAATGCGGGTCCCGATCTGGCTCATCACCTCGTCGTCAATACTGCTGGGCCGTTGATCCACCACCAGCAGGGTGACGTTGTACTTGCGCATCTCGCGGGCAATCGTGCCAAAGGTCGTCTGAGCGGCCACCCGCGGGTTGAGAAACTTGTGCGCCTCCTCAATGGCGATGAGCAGGGGCCGGGGCTGCTGGAGCTGCTCGCCCAGGGCCTTTTCCATCGACTCGACGTAATGGCTGTGGATACGCCGCGTCAGCAGGTTGGCTACCAACACATAGGCCGTGAGATCCGAGTAGCCGCCAAATTCGAGGACGACGTGGATGCCCCGACGCAGGCAGTCCAGGATACGGGCGACCGAATCGTCCATCACCTCGGGGCGCAGGAAACTGAGCCGCCGCAGCCGGCCCAGCTTGCGGTGCAGTGCCTGCAAGGAGCCGCTGTGCAGTCCGAGCGCGTCGGACAGCGCCACCTGCTCCTCGCGGTTCTCCTTTTCCAAAAACTCCTGCAGCCAGTTTGGACCCAGCCTTTCGGACAGGCGATAGACGCCATCCACCATGGCCTGGGAGAGGTCCAAGGTATCCCGCAGCATCTCAATGTCCTCGGGCCGCACCTGGTTGTAGGGGATCTCGACCACAAAATCAAAGGAGACATTCCGGCGGCGAGAGGACTGCTGGTCCAGGGTAAAGATGGCCACCTTTTCCGGAAAGAGCCGTTTCAGCCCCTGTACCTTGCCATAGCGCGGGTCCTCGAAACTGCCCTCCCAGCCGTATTCGTTGTGCATATCAAAGATCAGGCTGACGGCCGCGTCGCGCTGGACGACGCCGACCAAAAGCAGCCGGGTCAAAAAGGTCTTGCCCGTGCCGGACTTGCCAAAGATGCCGCTGGAGCGTTCCAGCAGCCGGGGCAGGTTCAGGCATATCTGCGTTTCGGCCATGTCCACGGGCGCACCGATATAAAAGTTCTGCTCGTCCTCCTGCCCAAAGACGGCCGCCACGTCATCCGGGCCGGCCGGGTACACCGGGGCAAAGTGGCAGGGGATGGTCTTGACCGGCCGGGGCCCCTCCAGGGCGGCCTCGCTGCCCAGCGGCAGGGTCAACATCGGCGAGACCTCCAGCAGGCCAAAGGTGCCCGTTCCCCGCACGATCTGGGCGATAAAGGGATCGCTAATGGGCGGGGGGACCTGGCGAAACTGCTCGTTGAGCAGCCCCAGGCGCACGTTGGTCAACATACCGAAAAAGCGCAGGCGCTCGCCCTCGACCACGACGTAACGTCCGACGGCTATATCCTCGACCGAGACCCGCCCATCGAGCCGAATCGTCAGCCCCTCGGTCAGCGAGCCGGAAACGACCATGCCCAAACGTTCTTGCTGCTCCATAAAAACCTCCTGTCAGGGACCGCCTGCTTGAGCCGGCGGGGGAAATCAGAATGCGCCGCGCCGTGCTTGACATTCCCGAACAAGCGTACTCCCTATTTTACCACGCTCCGGGCAGGACGGCAAGCCCGAATCCACTTGCACGCCGACGCATTTTCTGCTACACTTCCACAAATAGAGTACCCGGGACAATGTATGTCTCACCCCCTGCCTGCGCGGGGGCAAACTCTACCGGGATATTCCTTCTGGAGGCAGATTTGATCCAGTGGCAGACACTGCGCCGGCGGCTCCTGATCGGACTGGGACTGGGCGTGCTCATCTTTTTGGTCCTGGCCATCTGGGGAGGACTGGAGGAGGTGGGGCAAACCCTGCGGCAGCTACGCTGGGCTTTTATCCCCCTCATCCTCGGCTTTACCGCCCTGAACTATGTTCTGCGTTGGGCCAAGTGGCACTATTACCTGCACCATCTGGGCCTCCACGACATCGGCCTCTGGGACAGCGTGCTGCTCTTTGTGGCCGGCATGACCATGGCCGTAACCCCGGGCAAGATCGGCGAGGTATTCAAGTCCTATCTGCTCAAGCGCCTGAACGGCACGCCCATGAGCGTTTCCGCCCCCATCGTCGTGGCCGAGCGCCTGACCGACGGGCTGGGCATGCTCCTGATCGCCGGAGTGGGCCTTAGCCGTTACCGCTACGGCCTACCGGCCTTTGCCCTGCTGCTGGCCGGCGCCGCAACGTTCATCGCGGTCGTGCAGATACGGCCCCTGACCATGGCCCTGCTCAACTGGAGCGAAGGCATCCCCCTGGGCCGGCGCTTTAGCGCCCCCCTGCGCTCCCTCTATGAGAGTTCCTACCAACTGCTGCGCTGGCGCCCCCTGCTGCTCATGACCCTGCTGAGCGCGCTCTCCTGGTTTGGCGAGTGCGTCGCCTTCTATTACGTCCTGCGCAGCCTGGGCGTCCCCGGCGGGGGCGACCTGCTGCTGCAGGCCTCCTTTATCTTTGCCGCCAGCACACTGCTCGGCCTGGTCTCCTTCCTACCGGGCGGGCTGGGCGTCGCCGAGGCCAGCTACGCCGGCCTGCTGGACACATTGGGGACCTTTGCCCACCTCTCCCCCCAGGCCGCCACGGCGGCCGCCGCCAGCGCGGCCTTTCTCATCCGCCTCTGCACCCTTTGGTTCGGCGTGGGCCTGGGCGCCGTGGCCCTCTTCTGGCTCGGCCGGCGCCTGGGGGGGCTCGAGGAGACAGATTCAACAAACGAATAAACGAGGGGGCATGACGAGCGTCACATCGAGTATGGCCTTGCACGTCTGCGCCGCCTGTAGTACAATGTAAACTAGCAATCGGCAAGCCCGTCTGAGCACCCACAGCCGGAGGACCCCATGAACCAACTCGCCGTCGTGATCCTGGCCGCAGGGCAGAGCACCCGCATGCGCTCCAAAAAAAGCAAGCTGCTGCACCCCCTGGCCGGCCGGCCCCTCATCGCCTACCCCATGCGCCTGGTCGCAGAACTGCAGCCGGCCCAGCGCCTGGCCATCCTGGGCCACCTGGCCACAGAGGTCCGCGCCGCCCTCGACCCAAAAGCCCAGGAGGTCCTCCAAGAACCGCAGCTCGGCACCGGACACGCCCTGCAACAGGCCCAACCCCTCCTGCAGGGCCAATGCCAGGAGGTGCTGGTGCTCTATGGGGATACCCCCCTGCTGCGCCTGGAGACCATCCAGGCCATGCGCCAGGCCCACCAGGAGCACGGGGCCGTCCTCACCCTGCTCAGCGGTATCGTCCCCGATCCGACGGGCTATGGACGCGTGCTGCGCGATGCACGTGGGCAGGTCCAGGCCGTGGTCGAGGACGCCGAAGCCAGCCCCGAGCAGCGGGCGATCCACGAGATCAACAGCGGCATCCTGCTCTTCCAGGCCGACTGGCTCTGGCAGCACCTGCCCCAGATCCCCCGCAGCCTCCAGGGCGAGTACTATCTGACCGACCTGATCGGCATGGCCGTAGAGGAACAGGCCCCCGTCGTCGCTTATACGGCCCCCGACCCCGAGGAAATTATGGGCATCAATACCCGCCTGCACCTGGCCCAGGCCGAGGCCATCCTGCGCCAACGGGTGGCCCAGCGACTGATGCTCGCCGGTGTCACTATCCTCGATCCCACCAGCACCTACATCGACGATACCGTCGAGATCGGCCGGGACAGCACTATCTACCCCAATAGCTATCTCTACGGGGAAACTCGCATCGGGGAGGATTGCGTCATCGGCCCCAACAGCCTGCTCTTGGACAGCCAAGTAGGAGATCGCTGCCGCATCCTGGCCTCGGTGCTGGAACAAGCCCTGTTGGAGGACGAGGTGGACGTGGGGCCCTTTAGCCATATGCGCAAGGGAGCCCACCTGGCCCATGGTGTCCACGTCGGCAATTTCGGCGAGGTCAAGAACGCCCACCTTGGACCCGGCGTCAAAATGGGGCATTTCAGCTACATTGGCGACGCCGAAATCGGCGCCGAAACAAATATCGGCGCCGGAACGATTACCTGTAACTATGACGGGACGCAGAAACACCGCACCGTCATTGGCAAAAAGGCTTTTATCGGCAGCGATACCATGCTGGTCGCACCCGTCCAGGTGGGCGACGAGGCCAAAACCGGCGCCGGCGCCGTGGTCACGCACGATGTGCCGCCCAAAACCGTGGCCTATGGCGTGCCTGCACGGGTACAAAAGAAAGAACCAGCCGCCGATTGAGCGAAAAGTTCTGTGTTCTCCGTGCTACTCCTGCGCCCACTGCATGGTATAAAGATCGTAATAACGCCCCCGCCAGCCCAAGAGTTCCTCGTGCCGGCCCCGCTCCACGACCTCTCCGTCCTCGATCACCAGGATCTGATCGGCCTGGACGACTGTGTTCAACCGGTGGGCAATAACAAAGCTGGTCCGGCCCTCCATCAGCCGCTCAAAGGCCCGCTGGATCTGCTTCTCCGTGCTCGTGTCCACGCTGCTGGTGGCCTCGTCCAAGACCAGAATGCGCGGATTGGCCAGCCAGGCCCGGGCACAGGCCAGGATCTGCCGCTGCCCAATGCTCAAATTGCCCCCCCGCTCCCCAACCTCGCTTTGGTAGCCCTGCGGCAGACGCTCAATAAACTCGTCTGCCCCGACGGCCCGCGCCGCGGCCTCCACCTCCTCATCCGTGGCCTCCAGGCGGCCATAACGAATGTTCTCCGCGACCGTGCCGCTGAAAAGGAACGTGTCCTGGAACACCATGCCCAACTGGCGCCGCAGGCTCTCTCGCGTCACCGCCCGAATGTCATGCCCGTCGACCAAAATGCGCCCGCGATCCACGTCAAAGAAACGCGCCAGCAGCTTGATCACGGTTGTCTTGCCCGCTCCCGTCTCCCCCACCAGGGCGATACGCTCCCCCGGGTCGGCGTGCAGATCCAGGTCGACCAGCACGCACTCGTCCTCCTCGTAGCCAAAACAGACATCCTGGAACTCGACCTCGCCTTGAATGGGCCCCAAGTCGTAGGCGTCCGGGGCATCCTGCAGCTCGGGCTCGCTGTCCAAGAGGGCAAATAGCCGCTCGCTGGCGGCCATCGCCGATTGGAACGAGTTGTAACGATCGGCCAGCTCGCGAATGGGCTCAAAGAAACGCTCTACGTAGAGGACAAAGGCCACCAAGGTACCCGGCGTCAGTGCGTCCCCCATAACCAACCAGCCCCCTACACCCACGACCAGGGCCATCGCCACATAACTCAACACATCAATTCCCGGCAGATAGAGCGAGGAAAGCAGCGTTGCCCGCACATTGGCCTCAAAATAGGACTGATTGAGATCGTCAAAATGCTCCACATTGTAGCGCTCCCGGGTAAAACTCTTGGTCACCCGGATGCCCGAAACCGACTCGTTGAGGTAGCCGTTGAGCAGCGAGATGCGCTGGCGGGTCGCCCGATAGGTCTGCCGCACCCGGCCACTCCAATAGCGGGTCAAGGCAACCATCAGCGGCAAAACGGCAAAAGAGACCAGCGCCAGCCGCCAGTTCAGCAGCAGCATGGTGCCCACAATGCCCACCAGGGTGAAAACGGCCCGAAACACACCCGTGATGGACCAAGTGAGAAAACCCTCCAGAGCCTGCACGTCGCTGATCAGCCGGCTCATCAAGCGGCCCACGCTATAGTTGTTGTAAAAATGCAGCGTCAGCCGGTGGAGATGCTGGTAGAGATGGCTGCGAATGTCCGCTACGATCCGGGTGCCCACAAAGGCCAACAGCATCACCCGTCCCCGGTTAAAGAGCCACTCCAGCAGGGCCGCCCCGATAAAGAGCAGGGCCCAAAAACGCAGCACCGATAATGAACCCTCGCGGATGCCCTCGTCAATGGCCAAACCCACAATGCCAGGGCCGGCCGCGCTCAAAAGTGAGCGGAGAACCATCAGGATGATGGCCCCAATGTACATGCGCCGGTAAGGACGGGCATAACCGAACAGACGCCGGAAAAGTTGGGCGTCGTAGGCCTTGCCCAGTTCCTCCTCCTGATCCGGCAGCAGGTCGCGAACCCGATCCTCCCGCGCCCGCCGCTCCTCGTCCTCCAGGGTCAGGCTCAGACGGTGAAACCAATCCCACAAACTGATCCCGTTGGACTGCGCTCCACTGCTCATGCTCCCACCCCCACCTCGATCCCTCGCACCAAGGAGCGGAATTCCTCCTGCTCCCGTAACTGCAGATCATAGATCTGGCGGTAGAGACCCTCCTGAGCTACCAACGCTTCGTGCGTGCCCTGCTGCACAATACGTCCCTCGTCCAGAACCAGGATTACGTCGGCCGCCTTGAGCGAGAGCAGTCGCTGAGCGATAATAAATGTGGTCCGTCCCTCCATCAAGGCCTCCAGAGCCTGCTGAATCAAATGCTCGGTCTCGGTATCCACGCTGCTGGTCGCGTCGTCCAGAATCAAGATACGTGGATCGTACAGCAGTGCCCGGGCAATAGCAATGCGCTGCTTTTGGCCCCCACTCACCGTGACCCCACGCTCCCCAATGCGGGTCTCGTAGCCCTGGGGGAAACTGCGGATGAAATCGTGGGCCCGGGCAACCTGCGCCGCCGCCACGATCCCGTCCATGGACGCATCCGGCCGGCCATAGGCAATGTTCTCAGCGATCGTGGCCCGAAACAAAAAGGTGTCCTGCAAAACGATGCCAATCTGCCGGCGCAGGCTGCTCAGGGTCACATCCCTGACGTCCACCCCATCGACCAACACCTGTCCCTCTGTGACATCGTAAAAGCGCGGGATCAGGTTGATGACGGTCGTCTTGCCCGACCCCGTCGGCCCAATCAAGGCCACCCGCTGTCCTGGTTGGGCCTCGAAATCGACCCCCTGCAAGATATTGGAGCCGCCCGGATAGGCAAAATGGACATCCCGAAAGCTGACCCGCCCCTGCACTTCCTGCAACTCCCGCGCCCCACTCTGCTCGCGCACCGGATTGGGCGTATCAATGATCTCAAAGACCCGGGTGGCACTGGCCGCTGCCGTCGCGGCCAGGTTGACCAAAAAACCCAGGCGCTGCATGGGACCGTTCAGCATCAACACATAGGCCACCAGGACAAAAAGCGAACCCACACTGACCTCACCGACCAGTGCCCGCTGTCCTCCAAGCCAGAGCAGCATAAAGACCATGACCATGAGGATAAAAGTGTACAAGGGCCAGTTATTGGCCCAAACCCGAAACAGGCGGTAGCGAAGATCAAACCAGCCCTCGTTCTCCCGGTCAAATTTGCCCAGCTCGTAGGGTTCCCGCGCAAAAGCCTTGACCAGGATCATGCCGGTCAGGCTCTGCTGCATCAGGCTGGAAAGCACACCCATCTGCTCCTGAATGCCCTTGAACATCGGACGAACCGTCCGCCCAAAGTGAATGGTCGCCACCAACAGCAGCGGCAGCGGAATCAGGGCCAGCAGCGAAAGGCTCCAGTTCTCCAATAACATAGCCACCGTCACACCAACCAGCATGATGACCGTCGTCAGCAGCTGCATCAAGCCGATCCCCACAAAACGCTCCGCCTCCGAAATGTCGCTGGTGGCCCGGCTCATAATGTCGCCCGTCTCGGTGCGGTCGTGAAACTCAAAGGGCAGGCGCTGTACGCTTTGGTAGAAATGGTTGCGCAGATCGTAGGCAAAGCGATGGGTCAACCACTCCCCAAAGTAGCGCTGCCCAAATGCACCCACCCCGCGCAGCAGCGCCAGCCCCAAAATCGTGCCCGCGGCGATAAAAAGCGAACGCGCCTGGCCGGCCGCCAGGCCGCGATCGATCGCTGTCTTGACCACCTGAGGAATGAAAAGGCTCAAGAGCGTCGCCAGGATCATCGACACGTAGGCGATCAATACCTGCCGCCAATAAGGGCGCAAGTAGCTCAACAAACGCCCCAGTACGTTGGGCCTGAATAGCTTTCGTTTTCCACTCAATCCACTACCCTCACAGATCATAACTATATCCGAATATCATTATACCACGAGTTGCTTGTCTGTCAAGGAGCGCCCATACCATTGACTTTAGCCGCTAAATGCCTTATACTAAAACCCATAGTGTAAACACCCACTCGGAGGACAGGTCATGGAAAAGTCCCTGCAAGAGCGGATCGCCGAACTGGAAGCCGCCATCGAGTCCCTGGAACAGCGGCGTTTTGCTATGGGGGATGCCGCCGTCGAGCCCGAACTGGCGCCCCTGCGGGAGCAATTGACCCGGCTGCGTTCCTACCAAAACGTGGTCGTGCTCCAGGCCGGATTAGCGGACCCCAACGCGCCCACAATTGACCTCCTAGAAGCGCGCTTGAAAAGCATCATTGCCGCGCAGCAGGGGCAATTCCAAGCAGGGTCGGGCAACAACTGGACCGCCCAATGGGAGCCCGCAAGCTCGCTAATAGAGGCCCCCCAACAGGCCATCCGGACCGGGCTGGCCATACTCGCCGCCGGCCAGGAAACTGCCCTTGCAGGGCAAGCATCCCAAAGCACTCTCCAAATTGGCCTGCACAGCGGCCCTCCTCAAGAGGCTGCGGCCATCACCCAGGTCGCCGGCCTGTTGCAGCAGGCTGCCCTCGCCGATACTATGCTCATCTCGGCCCCCCTGGCCGATCTCGTCCGCGGACGGTTCGACCTGCAGCCCCGGTTCCCCCCCTCCATCGCGGATAGCAACGTGGACAAGCCCATCTATCAGGTTCAGCCCTGGACCTTCCGCCGCCCTATCCACCGCGTCGAAGGGGAGGAAACTCCCCTGCTGGGGCGCGACGAAGAGCTGCAGCATCTGCAGGAAGCCTTCCAAGCCCTGTGGGAAGAGGGGCGCTGCTGGATCGTCACCATCGTCGGCGAAGCCGGCCTGGGCAAATCCCGCCTGCTGGACGAGTTTGACCTCTGGGCCGAACGGTCACCCCGCCCCTACCTCAAGTTCCGGGCCCAGCCGGGCGGGGCATATCTGCCCTACGCCCTGCTGCGCAACCTCTTTGCCTACGCCCACCACATCCGCGAGAGCGACCCCCCAGAACTGGCCCGCCATAAACTAGCCCGCGGCATCGCCGGCCCGATCCAAGAGGTGGATGCCATGGAATACGTCCACCTGATCGGCCATTTGCTCGGCTTCCAGACCGGCCTCGGCCCCCAGCCCACCAGCCCCCTGGACGAAACGGACCGGCTGCGCGATCAGGCCCTGCTCGCCATCAGCGACTATTGGCAGGCACTGTCCACCCAGCAGCCCCTGCTCATCCTGCTCGAAGACCTGCACCGCGCCGACGAGAGTTCGCTCCAGGCCATCAAACGACTGGCCGAGGGCCTGGCCGACCGCCCCATCCTGGTCGTCTGTACGGCCCGACCGGCCTTTCTGCAGCGCGACCCCCACTGGGAACAGGCCGGCGAAACCACCCAAGCCCTCCTGCGCACGGCCCAGGGATCGCCCTGGTACAGCCGCCTGGACCTGTCACCCCTCACCGACCAGGACAGCCGCCATTTATTCGAGAGCCGCTTAAACGCCCTGAACAGGCCGGGCGAGGACAAAATCACGGCCATCCTCGCACAGGCCCGGGGCAACCCCCTCTACCTGGAGGAAATCGCCCGCTTGATCGTCGAGCAGGGCACAAGCCCGCAGCCCATCCCCCCCAGCCTGGAAGAGGTTGTCCAGGCCCGCTTTGACCATCTGCCGGCTGACCAACAGGACGTACTGCAGCGCGCCGCCGTCCTGGGGCTCACTTTTTGGTCTCAAGTCCTCGAGTTCCCTGGCCAAGAGCACGCGCCCGTTGACTCTGTCCTGGCAGCGCTGGAACAGCGTGACCTGATCCGCCGCCAAGAGGGTTCGATCCTGCGCGGACAAACTGAATACGTTTTCAAACACGGCCAAATACGCCAGGCGGCCTGGCAAGCCCTCTCCCCAGAGCTCGCCCGGCGCTACCACACACGCGCCGCACGCTGGCTGATGGAACAGAACGAGGAGCGGGCCAACACCTACGCCGGCCTCTGGGCCGAACACATGGATCAGGCCCGCCAACCCGGCCTGGCGGCCAAGTACCTGAGCCAGGCCGGCGAACAGGCCGCGCGGGTCTATGCCTTTCGGGAAGCCCAGATCTTTTTGGAGCGAGCCCTGGCCTCCCTACCCCGCCAAAGCTCGGCCCGCATCCCCCTCTTGATGCAGGCCGGAAACGCGCTCTATCGCCTGCGCAACTATGCCGGGGCCCGGCGCCGGCTAGAGGAAAGCCTGGCCCTGGCCCGCCAGGCAGACCGATCCGATGAAATCATCGAAGTACTGTTCCTGTTGGGTCTGATCGCCCGCGAACAGGGTGACTTTGACGAATCTCGCCAGTGGCTGGAGGAAGGATTAAAGCTGAACCGCCAATTGGGGCGCCGCGCTGGAGAGGCCCAAAACCTGCTTGACCTGGGTTGGCTGGAATACCGCCTGGGCAACTATGAGCAGGCTCGCTCCTATCTGGACCAGGGCCTGGCTGTAAGCCAGGAGATCGGCGACCAGGGCCTCCTGGCCCTGGCCTATAACGGGCTGGCCACAGTCGCCACCCGCGAGCATGCCCCTGAGGCGGCCCACAAATTCCTCCTGCAAAGCCTGGAACTGTACCGCGGCCTGGGCGACCACCGGGGCACGGCCGCCGTCCTCAATAACCTGGGCGTGCTGGCCTGGAGCCAGCAGGATTATCCCACCGCACGCGATTATTACGAGCAGGCGCTGGATCTCTTTGAAAAACTGCACCATCCCCAGAACACCGCCAACACGCTGGCCAACTTGGGCCTCGTCGCCGTCGTCCAGGAGGACTATGACCGTGCCAAGTCCTATTTCTATCGCGCCCTACGGGGGGCCACGGCCGGCCGGGTCACCCCCATCGTATTGGAATCTTTGGGGGGCCTGGCCAGCATCCTGGCCCGCACCGGCCGGATGGAACGAGCCCTGGAGTTCCTGGGCCTGGTGCTGCAGCACCCCTCCCTGCGCATCGACACCAAGCTCAACCTGCAGCCCACCCTGGACTATTTGCACGAGCAACTCTCCTCAGCAGAGATCGAGGCCGCCCTGGCCCGCGGCCAGGGGCAGCGCCTGGAAGAAGTGGCCGGGCAAGTGTTGAGCCAGGGGCTGGACTGAATCAGTTCGCCCCCCCGGCTTGGTCCAGTTCTGTCATCCAGGTCATCCTTTACGTACTCCTCCAGAGGAGCGCTCACGGCATACCCGACATTACTGCCCCATCAACCAACGGATCTGGTGCTCGATCCGCTCCAAAATCTCTTCCGACACATCCAGAAAGGCCACCCCCACAGCGAAACGGCCGTTGGGCCGCTCCTCCACGTGGCTCACCTGGCTCTGCAAGCAGAGAATCTCATCCTGCAACTGCAACTCTAGATCCAGCCAACTGCCCAACGGCAGCGCCCAGGTCATCTCGAGCAGCAGCCCTCCACGGCTCATATCCAATGTGCGGGCCAGTCCCTGGTCGTCCACCTCCCCCTGCTCATCGTAATGGGTAAAAGAGACCAGGTGCCAATCCTGGGAGCGGGGATACTGTCGGCGTTCTATTGTACTCATGCGTCCTGCTCCTATTCGCTCTCTTGCGGCCACTCCAGGGCAAAGTTATGCCGCGGCCGACCCCCGCACTGCGGTAAACTCTCCGCGTCAAAAACAAAGCCATGGTCCGAATCCAAAGCCTCCGTCAGCACCGAACGCCCAAAAGCCTTGCGCAAAAACAGGTAGCGCGAGGAAAAAAAGACCGCCTGAAGCTCGGCCTCATAATGAAAGCACAGTGGCCGCAGGTGCTTGAGCACCAGAATCTCCCGGGGACGGCGCAAATCCACCGAAAGCGTGGCAAAGGGTCCGTCGAGCTGCTGCGCCACCTGCTGCACCGCCTGCGGCAACTGCCCGTTCTGAGGATAGGACTCGATGCCGTTCAACAGCCGAAAGATAATCTCGCTGTCCACCTGCCCACGCCGGGGCAGTTGGAGACGGGCAAAGAGGTCGTCGTCGTTCTGGATCACGCCGTTGTGTACCCCCAGCACTCGCCCCACCAGCAAGGGGTGATTGTTGGCATTGTTCCAACGGCTGCCCTTGGTCGGCATGCGCGTATGTCCCAACAGACAACTCGTCCGCGGTCCCAATTGGGCCAGTATCTCCCGATAACGCGCCGTCTGCAGCAGATCGGAAGCCGCCAGCGGCTGCTTGAACAGGCGAAAGTCGCCGTCCGTCTGGATCAGGGCCACCCCGGAGGCCTCCCGACCCCGCTCCTGGTTGTAGAGCAGGGTCTGGCTGAACAGCTCTCGCAACTGCTGCCACTGCTCCGGCGTGCGCTCCTGCGGGTGTAGCAGGATGCCGGCTAATCCGCACACGCTCGCTCTCCTTTAGCTCGTGAACACCATTGTGCCCAACTGCAGGTCCCAACGCAGCCCCCGCAGCCGGTCCAACTTGTCCAGGCGCTGCTCCAACTCTCTCGGCGTCAGGAACAGCTCCTGCGCGACCTGCCACTTCCAGGACTCCAGGCCGGGACAGCCGCTCAATTCGGCCAGCTCGATGCAGCGCATTAACTTGAGTTCCGTCGGGTCCAGCAGGCCGACCGGCGTTTCGGCCCGCTCCGCCAGCAGAGCCTCCACCTCGACCCAGTCCCGCCCACGGCTGCGCAGCAGCGAGATCGGCGTCTCGGCCAGCAGCGACAGCACCTCAAAAGCCGGGTGCTCCTCGCTGCTGTCCCCTGCCACTCGCGCCAAGCGCACAAAGGCCGGCTTCAAGAGTTCCAGCAGTTCCCGCGCCCCCACCCGCAGTTCCTCGATCTCGTCCGGCCCGATGCCACTGGTGTCACTGGTAGCCAGTTTACCCTCGTTATTGCTCAAGAGGTCCAAGAGTTCGATCTTGCGCCGCCACTCCCGAATCTTGCCCACGTGGATCACCCCGTACTGGCTCATGTCGACCGACTTGAGCACCAACGCCAGGAAAAGAAAGGTCTTGGCCACAATCGAGGTCGGCGACAGGTCGGCGTCGGGAAAGCGAAACTCCAGGTGAAAGTCAACGACGTCCCCCGGTTCGTCAAAACGCAGGTGCTCCAGATTCATAAAGTTCTGGTGTTCCGGTACCTGCCGGCTCTCCTTCAGGAACTGCTGTATCTGGGCCATGCGGTGCAGGGCCGGAGAATGCTTGACCATCTCCAGGTGGCTGGTATGGTTGCGCCGCCGGCAGAGGGCGGCCATGCCCTCCCCTGCGCTGCTCAGAAAGCGCAGCTCCGGCGCATAGCGCCGGGTCAGGTTCCAGATATTAGCCAGCACGATTTCGGGCACGGCCTCGCACAAGCCCACCCCCAGCACGTGGTAGTGCAGGCCGCAGGTGGGGCGAGCGCGAATGCCCTCCGGCAGCAGGGCGAATAACTCCTGGTACTGCTGCCGCAGAGCGGCATAGTAGGGCTGCCGGCCAATGACCTGGATCTCGATGCCGCAGTGCTCGCTGATCACGTCCAGCACACCGTAACGCCCCAGATGGCCCAGATCCTTGGTCGGCTGCAATGCCTCCCACAAGAGGGGCATCAGATCGTTCTTGCGCACGCCCTTGGGCATGGCAAACTCGACCTCAGTACCGATCTTGAGGGTGCGATAGAGCAGGTCCTTCCAGTACCTGGCCTGCTCGTGGTCGAGCACGTCGTCCCGACGGAAAAGGATGGGCTGCTTCATCGGAATGTCTGCCTAAAAATCCCAAAAGGGGTAGGGGCAGAACAGCGCCCCCACCCCTTCCTAGCAACAGCGCTGGGTCAATCCAGCAGGCGAAACTCAATGTTGCAGATGTGATTTTCCTGATCCTGCGTAATACCCATGAATTTGGCCTTTTTGCGCAGACGCTTGCGCAGCGCCGTCGAAGCCATCATCATCGGCACACAGCTGTAGAGCGGCACTTCAGCCTCTTGCAAAGTGCGCGAGAGGTTCCAGAGCATGCATTTCTCGCAGCTCAGCGCGATCTTGCCACCCTCAATGACCAACTTGGCGTCCTGGAGCAGACCGAACTCGTCGATCATCAGGCGCTCCAGCTCGGTCAGGATATCCTGGGGATCCTCGCCGTGGATTTCAAGCCCCAGCTTGTGCTCCATATCCTTCAGAACGTCCTGGCCAATCGTGTCCACGGTGGCCATGGCTCCATCACCGAAAAGCTTGTACAAACCGGTGATAAAGCCAGCGAGAACGGTGCCGAGCAATTGCAAACGCGCCTGTTGCTTCTGTTCTTCGGTAGCCATCACTCATCTCCTTTCGTATGGCGTATTCCGTACAGCCTTCTCAATCTAGAACTTGGGGATAGCCGCCCAAATGCGATCGGCAAAGCGCCGCGATACCAAGCGCACGTTGCCCAGGGTCGCCTGCTCCTTGTCTATAGCCATCCCCAGGTAATAGGACCCATCCCCCAGAAAACGGGTGAGGATATAGATCCTGTCCGTCGTCACCAGGTTGTCCTCCACCTCGCCGCCGGCGAGTTCCCCGACCGTCCGCTGCACCAGCTTCATCACCAGCGCGAACTGGGCGCTGGCCGCCTCGCCGTCAAAGTGCGGATCCGCCGCGTACCCTCCAATCGATAGGCCATCCATGCCCACCACGTCGGTGGCGATAAAGCCAGGGATCAAAGAGCCCATTTCCCGCAGTACTTCCTGTAGATTTGCCATCAGATCTTCCTCCATTTCTATTTCTGCTAACATTTCTTCCGTCAGCTCGGCCTCGTCGATCATCTGCATGCCGCCCAACACCAGGTTGGACCAGAGCGTCTGCACCGTACGGGCCGGCGCTGCTACACCCATCTCTAACTCGAACTGCGCGTCCTCCCAGGCTAGCAGTTCATGGATCACCTCCTCACCCTCGCGGTCGTCCAGGACCATGTGCACGATATTGCCCTCGTCAAAATAGATCTGCGCCTCCTCCTCGCCCCGCCGCAGCCGCAGCAGGGCCTGATTCCCCTCGTTACAGTTGACCGAGATCAGGGTGGTCAAGGTCATATCGCGTAGATTGCCACTGACAGCCATCGCCACACACTCCCCTTTTGGGCCTATATACCACCTCGTTGGATCTGTCCCACGACCCGGTTGATCATGGCCTTGAGCGTATCAAAGACGCCCTGTCCCTGCACCGCCACCGCCTCGTAGACCGGCGTGCTGCCATTGAGCTGCAGGTACTTGCGCATAAAGGACACCGGCAGCACC
Organism: Chloroflexia bacterium; assembly: GCA_016928715.1. Classification (GTDB taxonomy): domain Bacteria; phylum Chloroflexota; class Chloroflexia; order DTKN01; family DTKN01; genus JAFGKG01. The sequence goes on along the minus strand of JAFGKG010000077.1, from coordinate 2,468 downwards.
CGCGGCAGATCGCGCTTGTTGAATTGCACCACCAGCGGCAACTGCTGCGCATCGTAACCCAGCTCGCGCAGATAGCGCTGCAGGTCCTGCAGCGACTCCTGGTTGGCCTTGAGCCGGCTGGGCTGGGAGTCGGCCACAAAGATAACCCCATCCACCCCCTGCAGCACCAGCTTGCGGCTGGCCGCGTAATAGACCTGCCCCGGTACCGTGTACAGGTTGAACTTGGGCGTCAGCCCGGCTACCTGCCCCAGCTCCAACAGCAGGTAGTCAAAGAACACCGTGCGGTCCTCGCGCGTCTTGAGCGAGATGAGCTCCCCCCGCAGGTCCGGCCGCGTCTTGGCATGCACCATCTGCAGGTTGGTCGTCTTGCCGCTCAAGGCCGGCCCGTAGTAAACGATCTTGAGATTCAATTCCTTGCGGCGACGGTTGATAAACATGGCCTTCTCCTCAACTGCCCAGGGACAGGTCCAGCTCGTCGGCCAACAGTTGGCCAAAGTCCTGGGTCAGGTCCTGCTGCACCGGTCCCTGTTCCTGCGCCTGCAGCAAGATCTCCTGCAGGCGCTCCACCGTGCGGCGGGTCAGCAGGCGGATCATGCCGATGGGCGTGCTGCTACCAAACACACTGATCAAAACGAGTTCGCCGCCCACATCGGAGAGATAAACGCTACGAGACTCCCCCTCGTGGACCAGCAGCTTGAAGCGGGCCTCCTCGCCGACCAGGCGGGCCATCTCTTTGGTGGCGGCCAGGTTGCCGGCGGCCAAGGCCGAGAGTACGGCGGTGTTCATGCGGCCAACGCGGCCCTGCGATTCAATGAGCTGTCCGGTGATATCGGCCAGCAGGACGCAGCTGGCCTCGGCCTCCCAACGCATGTACGTCAGACAGGCGCTGATCTCTTCCAATTGCCGGTCGGAGAAATCAAGAGCTTTCGGCAGCATATTCGCTATCCTTCCTACCCATGAGTTTCTGGAACAATTCAGCATCGATCAAACCCAGGCGCAGCGCCTCCTCCAAAGAATAGGTGGCGCGGTCACCCTGCAGACCGCCCGCCAGGGCGGTGGCCGGGGCCGCCTTTGGCTCCGGCCGGGGGCGCTTGGGTTGAGCCGTCGGGCTGGGCCGGGCCGCTGGGGCCGGCTTGGAACTGGCCGCCTCCGCTGGAGCCGGCCGCTGTTGAACTGCGGGACGGCGCGCCTCCGGCGCGAGGGCCGGCTTTCGCTGGACCAGCGCTGGGGCGGCCGCCGGTTTTCCTGGAGCCACCGGGGCCGGCTCGGACTGGGGCGCTGGAGGGGTCTGCGCGGGGGCCGGTTTCTGCGGGGGTTTGGGCTGGACCGCCGGCTCCGCTACATCCTCCAGCGCCGCCGTCAGGGCCAATAGATCGTCGTCCCCCCCTCCAAAGACCTGCTCCATTTCGTGCTGCAGCAGGGATTCGAAATCCTGGCTCAAGAGGTCGTGCGCCTCGGTCATGTCGGCCTCGGCCATCAGCCTCAGCAAATCGCCGACCGCCCGCCGGGTGTACAACCAGACCAGACCAATGCGGCTGGACTGGGCCGGCTTGCCATAAAGCACGACCAAAAGGAGGTTGTCGCCCACATTGGAGGTATAGATGTCGTAAAATTCGCCCTCCTGGTAGTTGAGGTTAAAAGCCCCCTCCTGACCCATGTAGCGGGCCAGCTCAAACGTGGTGGCAAAGCCGCCGCCGATCAGCGAGACCAGGGTATGCACGTCCAGGTCGGAATCGATGCCGCTGTGCGTAATCACCTGGCCCATAATGTCGGCCAGGACGATGCAGGATGCATCGATCTCGGCGCGCAGTTCGTCCAGACGGCCCGTAATAGCCTCAAAGGCCGCATCGGAGAGCACCAGCATGCCCGGCTGGCTGAGCGATTTCCCCCCCAGAGCCTGCTGCACGGCCTCCAGGAAGGTCTCCATGCGAAAGGGCTTGGTGATGTAACGCTGCACGGAGAGGCGCTTGGCCTGGGACTCGACCTCGGCCGAGCCATAGGCCGTCATCAGGATGAGCCGTGTATCGGGGCTGGCCCGGCGAATCCACCTAAAGAGATCCAGGCCGCTTATCCCGGGCATGCGCAGGTCAGTGATCACCAGATCAAAGGGCTGCACGGCGATCTTGTAAATGGCATCCTCCCCCGAAAAGGACGTATCAACCTCGTACTCGGCCCCCAGGTCGGACAGGTTCTCGCCCAGGAAAAAGGCGGTGCTCTCCTCATCGTCGACGATCAAGATGCGTTTTCTCATCGCTGCTTTCCCACTCTGCATGGCTCGATAGACTGTCTATACTATAGCAGAAAAAGACGCCGGGCGCATTCCAGCTTTCGCCCGGCATCGTTCCAAAAATGGGATCTTTAGGAGACAAACTTGTAGCCCCGGCCACGCACGTTGACGATATACTCCCGGCCGGCCGGCCCCACCCCCAGCTTTTGCCGCAGCCGCCAAAGGTGCGTGCTCAGGCTCT
>JAFGKG010000076.1 GCA_016928715.1 Chloroflexia bacterium | reverse complement strand
CGGTCCGGGAGATTCTTCGTCGTCGCAGTTGCTGCGCAACTGCTCCTCCTCAGAATGACAACTTGGTATTCTCAAATACTCGATACCTTACTGGCGAAACATGAAACGGCCCTAACCATGTAATGCCGTGTCTTGACGCCGGCCGTCTTTTGGGCTACACTGAGCTCAACAGATATCTGTAGCGGTCGAGGAAATGCATGAGCGAATTTGCCGTCGCCCAGAGCTGGACATCGGATCGGCGCGGACCCGTGCGCTGGGTCCTCTCGCACGTCCTGCGGCACAAATGGTTTGTGTTGAGCCTATTTCTGGGAGCGCTGGGCAATGCCGCCCTGGCCGCGGCCGTACCGGTCCTGGTAGGGTGGGGCTTTGATGCCATTGCCGCGCCCAGCGCTGACCTGGACCGCTTGGGCTTGGCCGCGGGCCTGTTGATCTTTTCCCAAGCCGTGCGCACCTTTTTGCAGTTGGGGCGGAACTGGTCCAGCGAGACCATCGGCCAGCGCCTGGAGCGGGACATCCGCGACGAACTCTATGCCAGCCTGCTGGGCAAAAGCATGTCCTTTCACGACCTGCGGCCCAGTGGGGACCTCATGGCCCGGGCCACCAACGACGTACGCGAGGTCAACCTGCTCTTCAATCCCGGGGTAAACCTGGTCATCGGCTCGGCCAATTTCCTACTGATGCCCATCCTGGTCGCCCCGACCATCCATCCCGCCCTGGTCCTGACGCCGCTGGTCTACCTGCTGGCCTACGGGTTCGTCGTACGGGCCTACCTGCGCCAACTCCGACCGGCCACCACCCAGGTGCGCGAGGAGTTTGGCCATATGAACGCCACCCTGGCCGAGGCCATCGAGGGCATTGAGACGGTCAAGGGGGCGGCCCAGGAAACCCACGAGAGCAAACGCTTCCACAAGGCCGTCCAGCGCTGGCGGGATGCCTACGTGGTCCAGGGCGACCTGGAGGCCCGCTTTATCCCCCTACTGCTGTTGGGCCTAGTGCATACTGCCGGCCTTCTGCACAGCCTGCTGCTGTTTCGCAGTGGTGCCCTGGCCGTCGGTGAGGTGGTCTCGTTTAACGGCCTCTTGTTGCTCTTTGGCTTTCCGACCTTTACCGCCCAGTTTGCCTATTCCCAAGTGTCCTCCGGTCTGTCCAGCGCCCGGCGCATCCTGGAATTGATCACCGCTCCCACCGACCTGGACCAGAATCTCTCCGGCTACCAGGCCAGCATGCGCGGCGCGGTGACCTTTGAGCGGGTCAGCTTTTGTTATCGCCCGCCCGACGAGTCCTGTCCCATCGAGGATACACCGGCGCTAGAACAGATCAGCTTTCACGTCGAGCCCGGCCAGACCGTGGCCATCGTCGGCCAAACCGGGGCGGGCAAAACGACGATCGCCAAACTGATCAATCGCATCTATGACGTCGATAGCGGGCGGATCTTGGTCGATGGTGTCGACGTGCGCGATTGGAACCTGGCCGCCCTGCGGCGCCAGATTTCGATCATTGAGCAGGACATCTTTTTGTTCTCTCGCACGGTCGCCGAGAACATTGCCTTCGGCTGCCCCCAGGCTACCCGGTCCCAGATCGAGGCGGCGGCGCGGGCGGCCCAGGCCCACGAGTTCATCGGACAGTTCAAGGATGGCTACGATACAGTGATCGGCGAACGGGGGGTGACCCTCTCGGGAGGCCAGCGCCAGCGCCTGGCCCTGGCCCGGGCCTTTCTGACCCAACCGGCCATCCTCATCCTCGACGACGCCACCAGTGCCATCGACAGCGAGACCGAGGATCGCATCCAACAGGCCATCGAGCAAGCCGCGGCCGGCCGCACCACGCTGCTGATCACCCACCGCCTCTCCCAGATCCGCTGGGCCGACCTGATCGTGGTCCTGCGCCGGGGACGGGTGGCCGCCGTGGGGACCCACGAGAAGCTAATGGAGCGGTCGGAGGCATATCGCAACATATTTGCCCGCTACGAGTAGGGGCAGCCGTCAGCCGTCCGCACGTAGCGGCCCAGGCAGGAGATTATGTCCTTCTTTCATGGCCTCGACGCCGAATCGTACGACCGAGAGTACAGCGACCAGGAACTACTGCGGCGCATCCTGCGCTACTTTGCCCCGCACCGGCGCCGTATTCTGGGGATCGGACTGCTCATCGCTGCCATCTCGATCGCCGGGGCGGTGCAGCCCTTTGTCATCGCCCGCGGCCTGGACAACCTGATCGAGGAGGCCCGCCTGGAGATCGTACTGGTCCTGGGCCTAGCCATCCTGGGCTTTGGCCTCTTGAACTGGGGCGGCAACTGGCTGCGCCGCCGGCTGACCGTCCGCGTGATCGGCGACGTCGTGCTGGCCCTGCGCAGCGATGCCTTCCAGACCTCGGTGAGTCACGATCTCTCTTTCTTTGACGAGTTCCGCTCCGGGCGCATCATCAGCCGCATTACCTCCGACAGCCAAGAGTTCTCCCAGGTGGTGCTGCTGGTCACCGACCTGGTCAGCCAAATCCTACTGGTGCTCATCCTCTTGGTGGCACTGCTGACGGTCTCGTGGAAACTGACCCTGCTGACCCTGGTCATGTCGCCGGTGGTTCTCCTGGTGGCGATGGCCTTTCGCCGCCTGGCCCGCCGGGTGACGCGACAGGGCTTTCAGGCCTTGGCCGAGGTCAATGCCTCCATACAGGAAGCGGTCACCGGCATTGGCGTGGCCAAGAACTTTCGCCAGGAGGGCGCCATCTATGGCGAGTTCCTGGAGGTCAACCGCCAATCCTACCGGGTCAACCTGAAGCGGGGCTTTGTCCTCTCGGCCCTTTTCCCCACCCTGGCCACCCTGTCCGGCATCGGCACGGCCATTGTGCTCTATTGGGGCGGCCGCCAGGTGGCGGCGACCGTGATCTCGTTGGGCAGTTGGTACCTCTTTATCCAGAGCCTGGACCGTTTCTGGTTTCCCATGATCAACCTCTCGGCCTTTTGGAGCCAGTTTCAGGGCGGGCTCGCGGCAGCCGAGCGCATCTTTGCCCTCATGGACGCCGAACCGACGGTGCGTCAGTACGAGCAGCGACCGGTTGGAGCGCTGCAGGGCGAGATCGAGTTCGTCCAGCTTGACTTTCGCTACAGCGAACAGGAGCAGGTCCTGGAAAATTTCTCCCTGCACATCGCCGCTGGCGAAAGCCTGGCCCTGGTCGGCCATACCGGGGCCGGCAAGAGCAGCATTGCCCGACTGATCGCCCGTTTTTACGAATTCCAGTCTGGCCAGCTCCTGGTGGACGGGCAGGATATCCGCAGCTTTGAACTGTCCGCCTATCGCCGGCAGTTGGGCATTGTCTCGCAGAGCCCCTTTCTCTTTGCCGGCACCGTCGCCGACAACATTCGCTATGCCCGGCCGGGATTGAGCGAGGCCGAAATAGAGGCCATCGCCCGGCGCATCGGCGGCGGCGAATGGCTGGAGACCCTACCAGGTGGCCTGCAGAGCCACGTCGGCGAGCGGGGCGGGCGCCTCTCTATGGGCCAGCGGCAGTTGGTGGCGCTGATGCGCGTCCTGGTGCAGGAGCCGGCCATTTTCATCCTGGACGAAGCCACCGCCAGCATCGACCCCTTTACCGAAACCCAGATCCAGCAGGCCATCGACATGATCCTGCGGCAGAGCACGGCCATCCTCATCGCCCACCGGCTCTCCACCGTCCGGGCGGTGGACCGGATCATTGTATTGGAACAGGGCCGCATCGTGGAACAGGGCAACCACCAGGAGTTGATGGCACAGGGAGGGCATTACGCCGAGCTCTATGACACCTATTTCCGGCACCAGTCGCTGGAATATATGGAGCAGGTCGGCCGGCGACGGAGCTTGCTCTGAAGGCTGTTTCATTGTAAAATGAACTGAATACATGGAACGCAGAGGAGGTTTTCGATGTCGTTGAACCATCCCCTATCCTTTCTGGCTAGCCCCATTTTCGAGGACGAGGACAAGTCGCGCATCGCCGATTTGCTCAACATCGTCTCGTTGGCTTTTGGGGCGGTTTCCCTGCTGGGGGCCATGTTTATCCTCAGCACGGACTTTTCCGTATCGAGCGCGGTCATTAGCTTGCTGCTGCTCTCCCTGGCCGGGTTGGTGCAGTATCTGATGCGCCGGGGACTGGTGAAACTCAGCAGTATCGTGTTCTTTGGCGCATTTTGGTGTATGCTGCTCTACCTGACCATTACCGGCGGCGGGGTGCGGGCCTACACCTACGGCAGCTTTGCCCTGGTGGTGCTGATCGCCGGCTTGTTGGTCAGCGGCCGCGCCGCCCTCATCATAGCCGTCGTCAGCACGCTAATGGGAATTGCGTTGATCTGGCTGGAGGATCACAGTTCCCTGGTCGAATTTAGCGTGGTGCAGGCCAGCCGAAACTCGGCCATGATCACCCAGTCGGCCCTCTTTTTTCTCGCCGCGGGCATGATCTATGCCGCGTCCCGCGGCATTCAGATCGCCCTGCGGCAGGCCCGCGAGAGCAACCGGGAACTGCGCCAGGCTCAACAATCCCTGGAGGAACAGGTGCTCGCCGAACAGGAGCAGCGGCAAAAGCTGGAGGAGGTGATGCGGCGGGAGCAGGAGCAGCGCGAGCTGCTGCAGAGCCTGCTTGGCCGCATTCGCCAGGCCGCCGGCAATCTCAGCGGGGCCGCGGCCGAGATCCTGGCCGCCACGACCCAGCAGGCCAGCGGGGCCAGCCAACAGGCTGCGGCCATCACCCAGGCCTCCACGACCATCGATGAGGTCCGCACCATCGCCGAGCAGACGGCCGAACGAGCCCAGTTCGTGGCCCGCCTGGCCCAGCAGGTCGCCCAGGTCTCCCAGGCCGGCCAGCAGGGCGTATCGGAAAGCATTGCCGGCATGCAGGACGTACAGGAAAAGGCCGACTCGATTGCCCGCGACGTGCTGAACCTTTCCGACCAGGCCCAGGCCATTGGCAGCATTATCGCCACAGTGGCCCAAATCGCCAACCAGAGCAAGATATTGGCCCTGAACGCCTCGGTGGAGGCGGCCCGGGCCGGGGAGGTCGGGGCCGGCTTTGCCGTAGTGGCCCAGGAGGTACGCAGCCTGGCCACCCAGAGCCAGACGGCCACCGAGCAGGTGCGCGAAATCCTGACCGAGATCCAACACGGGGTGAACACGGCGGTTATAGCCGCCGAGGAAGGCATCAAAGGGGCGGCCAGCCAATCCCGCCTGGTCCACCGGGCGGGCCAGTCGATCGAGCAGTTGTCCGAGAGCGTAATGAGTTCGACCCAGGCGGCCCAACAAATCGCCGCCGCAGCCGGTCAGCAGGTCAGCGGGGTGGAGCAGATTGCCACCGCCATGGAAAATATCCACCAGATCACGGCCCAGAACGTGACCGGCGCCCGTCAGGTGGAAAAGGCGGCCCAGGACTTGAACGAGCTGGCCGGCCTGCTGCTGGGACTGGCCGAGGAATACCAGGATACAGAGACTGGAGCGGGGGCGGCCTAGGACGATTTGGCCTCAAAGGCCTCGGCAATCTCGCGACGAAATTTCACCTGCAGAAAGGACTGCCGCCGTTCGGCGTCATCGATATTGGCGGCCCGCTCCTGCAGCAATTGGTAGGCCTGCTCCAAAAGTCCCTCACTCCGGGGGTCCTGCATCGCCTGCAAGACGCGATAGCAGGTGTGATAGATACGCAGGGGCTCCTCCACACCCGGCAGATTGTGCTGCTCCAAGTAGTCCATGATGGTCTGCACATAGCCCTGGGCCTGTTGCAGTTTCTCCTGGGACAGGGCTACCTCGGCCAGGCCGGCCAGGGGTTCCAGGACCAGGCCCGGCTGGTGCAGTTCGTAGCGCAGCTCCAAGGCCCGCTGATAGGCCTCCTGAGCGGCCGTCCACTGCTGCAAGCTCAGCTCGTTATGCCCCAAAAAGATGAGGCTCTGGGCCAAGTGCGGCCGGTCCCCACAGTCCTGGGCGACCTGGCAGGCCTGCTGGCAGTATTCCCGCCCCCGCCCGCTGTGGCCCAAATGATGGTAGAGCAACCCCAGATAGGCCAGGGTCTCGCTCTGCTCCCCGACGTTGCCAATCTCGCGCTTGATCGAGAGCGCCTGTTCCAGATAGACACGGGCCTGGGCATCATCCCCCTGATGCAGAAAGAGACTGCCCAAGTTGTCCAGGACCAGGGCCAGGCCCCGCCGGTCTCCAACTTGGCGATAAAGGGAGAGGGCCCGTTCATAGTCCATAAGGGCACTGACGTAATGGCCCGCCAATTTGTCAATGACCCCCATATTGGTCAGCAGCATACCCTCACCCCAGAGATCACCAACCTCGCGATAGATCGGCAGAGCTTGTTCATAGTAGGTCTTGGCCATATCCGGATCGCCCATGGTGTCCGAAAGTACCCCAAGGTTGTTCAGCACGGCACTCTCCCCCTGGCGGCTGGACAGCTCGCGGTAGAGTGGCAGCGCCTGTTCGAGATAGGCCCGGGCGCGGTCATATTCACCCAGATGCCAGGCCGGGAAAGCAAGGTAGCGCAGGCTATCGGCCTGCACTAGGCGCAGGCGCAGGCAGCGGGCAATGTCCAGTGCCCGTTCCAACTGCCCCTGGGCGGTGACCAGATCCCCTCGGCGCACCAAGACTAGCCCTGAGACGATGTGAATGCGAGCCAACTCGGCACTGGGCTCGTTCTCGTCCAAGTAGCGCATGCCCCGCTCCAACCATTCCAGGGCCAACTCGTATTCGCTCTGGGTAAAGTAGATAAAGGCCGTCTGGCGGCAGAGATCGGCCCAAGCACGGGCTTTGTCAGCGGATTGGGGAGGGGCTTGGAGCATTGCCCAGGCCGCCTTGCAGTGACCCAGCGCTTCACTGTTGCGGCCCATCAGGGAAAGTACCGCCCCCAGGGATTGGTGTATCTCCAGGCATAGTTCCTGCACGGGCAGAGGGCTATCCACGTTTATCTGGCCCAGCATATCCAGAGCCCGTCGATACCACATCAGGGCCGCCTCGTTGGCATAGGCGGCCTGGGCCTGGCGGGCTGCGACCATACTGTGAATGACCGCCCGCTCGAATTCCCCGGCCTCGCTCCAGTGGTGGGCCAATTCCTCGGCGATGCGCTCCGGACTCGAGCGAGACAGCCGCTCCAGGGCCTCGCCGGCTTGACGATGCAGCTTGCGGCGGCGCAGCGGAGAGAGATCACTGTAAAGGACGTGTTGAATCTCCTTGTGGTGAAAACGAAAGAGGGTGTCTCCCGGCACCTCCTGGATCAACTTGCGTTCCAGGGCCATATCCAAAAGTTCCAGGACCTGCCATTCAGAGAGAGCACTCAGCTCACGCAATTCGTCGAAAGCAAAGGTCTGACCCAGCACGGCCGCCTGACACAGCAACTCCTGGGCATCCATGCTCAACAGGCCAATCCGCTGCAGGATCGCCTCGTGCACGTTGGGGGGCAGGCAGATCTCCTCTATGGTGGGCAGGGGTTCCCCCTGGGCCAGAATGAGGCCCTCATCCACCAACACCTGGGCCACCTCTTCCACATAGAAGGGATTGCCCCCGGTGTGGCGGTGGATTTTATCCGCCAGATCGGCCGGGACCATCTGGCCCCAAAGGTTGCCCAAGACCGTTCCTACCTGGCTCTCGTTGAGTCGACCGAGGGGAAAGTGACGGTAAGTGGGATAACGGCGTAGACTGCGCAAAGTCTCTTGCAGGGGGTGCTCGGACCCCAGTTCGGCCTCCCGATAGGTTCCCAGCAGCATCAGGGCCATCGAGGGCAGGTGATGGCCCAGATAGCGCAGCAACTCCAGGCTGCTGGGGTCGGCCCACTGCAGATCATCGAGGATGATCAGCCAGGGCCTTTCCCGGGTAGCCAGCTCGACCAAGCGGGTCAGACTACTCATCAGGCGGAGCTGCTCCTGTTCCGGATCGAGCGCGGCCGGTCGGGGCAGATCGGGCAGCATCTGGTTCAACTCGGGAACCAACGGGGCGATATTGCCCAGCAACTGCCGGGCGTCCTGATCGGAAAACTCGGGGGGCACGGTGGCAAAATAGGCCTGCAGGACCTGGCTAAAGAGGGAGTAGGCCGGACTGCCCTGACGTTCCTGACAGTGTCCCATCAGTTGGACCGGAGCCTGGCTGTAAAGGGCCACGCGTTGGGCCAGGCTGGTCTTGCCGATCCCCGATTCACCGGTGATAAAGGCCAACTGGCCCCGGCCGGCGCTGGCGGTCTCCCAGCAGGCCCGCAGGGCCTGTATCTGCTTCTCCCGCCCTACCAGGGGCCGACGGTGCTTTTCCGCAATGTCCTCGCCATCGCTGGCCAGGCTGCCAAAAATGCGCCGGGCCTGCTGCGCGCTGGCGTAACGCTCGTTGGGATTTTTGGCCAGCAGCTTGAGGATGAGGTGCTCCTGGGAGCGGGAAAGCAGGCCGTTCAACTCTCGCGGCGGCTGGGGTGAAGCGTAGAGATGGGCCTGGAGCACCTCCTGTTTGGAGCCCTTGAAGGGGGGCTGCCCGGTGAACAATTGGTACAGCATGGTGCCCAGAGCGTACAGGTCGGTGCGGGCATCGATCGGCTGGCCCAGCACCTGTTCCGGTGCCAGGGTATCCGCCGGCAGCAGCAGCAGGGGGGACTCGATCAAGTTTTGTCCCTGCACGATCTCGCCCAGCCCGAAACCACTCAGCCGGGCGCCCTTTTCCGTCAAAAAAATATTGCTGGGTTTGAGATTGCCGTGCACGACACCGTGCCGGTGGGCGTACTCTAGCGCATCGGCCACATCCAGGGCGATGCTCATCGCCTCATTGACCGGCAGGGGGCTATCCCGTTCAACAAAGAGTTCTTCCAGAGTCAGGCCCTCGACAAACTCTTCCACCTTGAAGCGCAATTCCTGTTCCTGCTCCCAGGCATACACGCGCACGATGTATGGATGGTTCAAATCCACAATGCGTTCACTGCGATGCAGCAGTCGCTCGATAGACTCCTGGTTAAAAGAGGGGGACAGGATTTTCAGGGCGACCGTGCGGCCGGTCCACGTATCGGTCGCCTGGAGCACCGTGCCCAGGGGACCATCGCCTACCTTGCCCTCAATCTGATAGCGATTCTTGAGCATCTGGCCGGGCAGGTTCAGGGCTTCGCGGGTCTGGATGGCGTCCAGGGCGGCCTGGACCGAGGGATAGATGGCGAAATAGTCCAGATAGCCGGCCAGGTCGGTGATCCTACGGATCCGCTCCGAAGGGGCGACCAGGACAATAGGGGCGCCCTCGCGCTGTTGGCGCAGATTGACGAGCGCCTTGAGACCAGAGACCGTCAGAATCTCTACCTCGGAAAGATCAATGACCGAACCGATCGTCTGTCCGGCCAGTCGCTCAAATTCGTGGGTCAGGCGATCTACGCCATGTTCGTCCAGCAGGTGCACGGGGGTCAGAATAGCGGTCTCGCCATCGGGAGCGATGCGCATATCCAGGGCATCTTTGGAGACCAGGTCCAACTCCATGCCCTCGTAAGCGACCAGGACCTCACAGGTAGGGCGCGTGCTGTCCTGGCTCTGGTAGGCCAGGGCCCGGGCCCGGATCTCTTGTAAATCAGCATCGGAACAGGTCGGATCGTGGTGAAAGAGCAAAAGCCGTTTGACCCCAGCAGCACGGGCCATGTCGACCCCGATCATGGCAGAACTGTGGCCCCAGTCAAACTTTTCCTGCCAGACCTGCCGCAGGGTATACTGGGTATCAAAAATGAGGGCGTCGGCATCGCGAAAGAAATCGAGGTAGGGTTCCAAGCTGCCCTGGTCCAGCTCTTTGAACTCGATATCGGAAGCATAGACCAGCACACCATGGGCATCCTCCAGGCGAAAGCTATAGGCTTCATTCGGGTGGGTGTTGCGGATGGTGTTAATCTGCAGATCGGCGATGGAAAAGGGCACGCCCTCCTCCAGTCTGACAAATTCCTTGTCCGCCCGCATATAGGAAAGGGTAACGGGCCAAGTGGGCGCAAGTTGTTGCCGTTCCAAGATCTCCTCGACCTCGTGGACGCCATAAAAAATGAGCCGGTTGCCCGGCACAAAGGCCGGCCGGAAAGAGGGAAAGCCCTGGATATGGTCCCAGTGAAGGTGGCTGAGAAGAATGTGCAGCCGGCCCTCCCCCCGACCACAGGGACCCTGCAAAAGTTCCAAACCGAGCTCGCGCAGCCCCGATCCGGCATCGATAATCAGGGTTTCGCCACCGCTGCGCACCTCGACGCAGGGGGTATTGCCCCCAGCCGTACCCCGAACCAGCAGCGGCAAGCCCCGCACATAAGAACGCACGGCCTCTGGATCGCTGGTGTTGATGGGGGGCAATCCCAGGATGGCCCGATAGATCTTTTGCTCAATATCCTCGGACCTTAATGGGGCGGGCAAAGACCCGCGCACTCCCCAGAAACGGATTTTCATGGTGATCCCTACTATCGGTTCCCCCAATTCGGCACAGGGCTTCCATCATCAAGCCCGATTCCATTGTACCAAATTAATTCGCCCTTTCCAAATCATGAACTCTCGGCCGACGCCCGCCACTGCAAGCACAGGTTTTCCCAGGCGTCCACCCGCACCTGCCAGCCAGGGGGCACCACGGTCGTCGTATCGTACTGCAATACAAGAGCCGGCCCGGCAAAGCGCTGTCCCGCGCTCAGGGCCGATCGCTCGTAGCAGGCCGTATTCAGCGGGGCGGTCTCTAAGAAACAAACCGGGCGATGCCCCAGACTGGCCGCGGCCGGGTCCTCCGGACCCAGGGGATAGCGAGGCAGTGCCGGCCGGGTCCCCGGACCAATCCCCCGCAGACGCAGGGTGACTACCTCCAGCGGCTCCTGAGCCATAGCATAACCATAGCGCCGGGCATGGGCGACATGAAAATCAGCGGCCGCCTGCTCCAGGCTGTCCGGCAGAAGCGGCTGGCGCAGCGGCACCGTGAGCTCGTAGCTCTGGCCACAATAACGCAGATCGAGGGCGGCTTCCAGGCGCGGCCGGGTCACCCCCTCGCGCCGCAGGACGGCGGAGACCTGCTCCTGCAAAGCCTCCCAGGTGTCCCGCAGGGGGGCCAGGTCCTCTTGCAAGGCTTCGAGCCGGCCGAGTACAGAACAGGCGGCATCATAGATCAGGTCGGCGATGAGCAAGCCCAATGCGCTCAGGACGCCGGGATGCGGTGGGATGAGGACACGACGAATGCCCAGGGCGCCGGCCAGCTCGCAGGCGTGCAGGGGACCGGCCCCACCAAAGGGCACCAGGCTAAACTCGCGGGGGTCAAAGCCGCGTTCGATCGAGACGCGGCGCAAGGCCCGCTCCATCGTGGCGTTGGCCACCCGGATCACGCCCAGGGCCGCCGCTTCAGCCGATAGACCCAGTTGGCGACCTAGGTGGGCCAGAGCAGCACGGGCGGCAGCTAGGTCAATGCGGACATTGCCACGCCCGCCCAAAAAATGCGCTGGGTCAAGCCGGCCCAATACCAGGTTGGCGTCCGTCACCGTGGGCTCGCTACCGCCGCGCCCATAGCAGACAGGCCCCGGATCGGCCCCGGCGCTCTGGGGACCGACGCGCAGCACGCCGGCCGCATCCACCCGGGCCAGACTGCCGCCGCCGGCGCCAACGGTGTGGATGTCGATGGAGGGCAGCCGGAGGGGCAGACCGGCGATCTCGCTTTCGCTCGTATAGGGGATCTGGCCGGGACAGAGGGCCACGTCGGTACTGGTGCCGCCCATGTCCAGGGTAATCAGGGAAGCGGCGCCACCTGCCCCCTGAGCCTGCTGGGCCAGGTGAAAAGCCCCGACGACGCCCCCGGCCGGGCCGCTGAGCACCAAGCGGCCAGCCTGCGCGGCGGCCTGGCTCAGACCGATGGCACCGCCGTTGGACTGCATCATGCGCACCCGGCGCCGCCCCAGGGCGACCGCCAACCGGTCCAGATAGCGGGCGACCAGCGGTTGAACGTAGGCATGGATCACGGTGGTGGCGGTACGCTCGTATTCGCGGTACTCGGGCAGGATGGCACTGCTGAGGGAGAGAGGTAAATCGGGCAAAAGCGCGCCAATGATCTCGGCGGCGCGTTCCTCGTGGACGGGGTTGCGAAAGGAAAAGAGGAACACAATGGCCAGGCTCTCTATGTCACTTTCACCTAACCGACCGGCTAGAGCGGCAACCGCCGCTTCGTCCAGCGGGCACAGCACTTTGCCGTCCGCGTCGAGTCGCTCGGTCACCTCCATCCGCCACGCCGCCGGCACCAGGGCCGGGGGAATCTGCTGGCTCAGACGGTAAAGCCAGGGGCGATTCTGGCGGCCAATGACCAACAGATCGGCAAAACCCGCCGTCGTAAGCAGCGCGGTGCGGGCACCCCGCCGTTCCAACAGGGCGTTGGTCGCCACCGTGCAGCCGTGCACGATCTCGATCCCTGTCCCTAAACCCAACTCGGCCAGGCCGGCCAGGATGGCCTGGCTCTGATCAGCCGGAGTCGTCGTACACTTGTGCACGCGCAGTTGGTCGCCGGACAGCACCACAAAATCGGTAAAAGTGCCGCCGACGTCAATCCCCACCAGCGTGGATGCAGCAGGGTTAATCACGGAACAATTCCTCCGGGACCGCCAATACCTCCCGCTGTTTTCGACACAACAACAACGGCAGAATCCCCTGCTCACGGACCCGACAACTGTTCAAGCCCAGGGCAACACCGCTGGGGGCCAGCAGCGGAATCCGCCAGCGCTCGCTTTCCCCCTCGCTGATCTCGTACATCTCGATCGTGCTCCGCAGGGCCTGCAGCGGCGGCAGGCCCCAACGCTGGGCCAGAGTAGGAGCCGCCCCCAGGGCCAATCCACCCAGGCCGACGGTCTCGAGCAGGGCTTCGTCCCCCAAGTTGGCCAGGCCTGAGGGCGCGGGATCCAACACCCGCCAACTCGCCCCAACCCGCAGGCCAAAAGCGCGGCCGTTCCCGCCCATCGCCGTGACCAGGCTATGCTCCG
Source organism: Chloroflexia bacterium (assembly GCA_016928715.1). Taxonomy (GTDB): domain Bacteria; phylum Chloroflexota; class Chloroflexia; order DTKN01; family DTKN01; genus JAFGKG01. The sequence continues at coordinate 15,779 of JAFGKG010000076.1, read as the reverse complement.
GGCCGACCATGCGATCGGCCAGTAGACGGGCCATGGGCAACAGCAGACTCAAATAAAGCGTGCCACCTGCCCCCAGCAAGGCCGGCCAGTCCTGCGGCAGTTTCCCCAACAGAGGCAGCAGTTGGGCCAAGGCCAGCCCGGTGCTGCCCCAACTGCAGCCATGGCCGCACTCGCCTTGCTCCAAGCCACGAGCGGCCAGCTCGGCCAAATCCAGGCCGCCACAGCTGCCCAGAACCTCGTCCATCGCGGCGGCCAAACGCCGGCGCGCGACCTGCTCGGCCCCATCGCGGGCCGGCCGGCTCCAGATCGGACCCAGGGATGTTCGCCCCGCGCCATCCTCTACCCACCAAACCAACATCGAGGGGGACAAAAGGGTGTCCGCAGGCAGAGCGACGGAGTAGAGCGCGGAAGGCTGCCAGGCAACCTCGCCCCGAGACAGCATGTGCGCCGCCTGTGCGGCATCCCCGGCCCAACCCTCTCGGCAGAGAGCGTCAGCGGCCAGGGTACGCAAGCTCTCCGGAGGTACCGGGTCGGACAAAGCCGGCCCAGGATGGATCAGGGTCAAGGGCTCCCAGGAGGCCAACAGGTCCCCGGCCCGGCGCGCGCCCAACAGTTGAGGCTGGCCGGCCTCAATCTGAGGCCAGGCCCACTCGTTGGCCGCGATGGCCCCGGCCGATCGCTCACCCTCCACCCGAGGCGGCTGCCAATCCACCTGCACGACCTTGCCCCCCTGCTGCCGCAGGGCCTGGGCAAAGGCCTGTAGGCCCACATTGATCACCGGGGGAGGCTCTGCCGAGCAGGGGAAACGGCCGGATCGCTCTTGGAGCCACGCCGCCTCGGCCATACCAACATCCTCCTGAAATTCAAGACCACCGCATCTGCTTTATACCGAACATTGTACTACAGGGACAGATTGGACGCAACATGCGCTTGCACCAACTTGGCGAATGCAGTATAATCCCTATAGGAGACAAGCACAAGGAGGCACATCTTGGTAGACAAAGCCAGAATTGAAGCGGCCGTACGCGACATCATCGAGGCCATCGGAGAGGACCCCTCCCGCGAAGGGCTCCTGGGAACCCCCCGTCGTATCGCCGAAATGTACGAGGAAATCTTTAGGGGTGTTGACCAGGATCCCCGCGAACTGCTCCAGGTGGGATTTGAGGAAGAGCACCGCGAGATGGTCATTCTACGCGACATTCCCTTCTACTCGATGTGCGAGCACCACTTTTTACCCTTTTATGGTATGGCCCACGTCGGCTATATCCCCAAAGGCCGGGTCGTGGGCATCAGCAAAATCGCCCGCGTCGTCGAGACACTGGCCCGCCGGCCACAACTACAGGAGCGCCTGACCAGCGACATTGCCGACATTATCAATCAGGTCCTGCAGCCCTCCGGCGTCGGTGTGGTCTTGGAGGCCACCCACCTTTGCATGACCATGCGCGGGGTCAAAAAGTCGGGCTCGCTGGTGATCACTTCGGCCAACCGAGGAGGGTTCCTCAATAATGCTGCCACACGGGAGGAGTTTATCTCCCTCATCCACAACAATCAGCTCCGCTAGGGGGGCAAATGCCCAACGGATTGGTCTATTCTGAACGCTACCTGGAGCACGACGAACCCACCCACCCGGAGAATGCCGGCCGGCTGCGGGCCATCGTCGACGTCCTTCGGGAACAGGGGGCCTGGGACGAGTCCATTCTCCTGACGCCCCATCCGATCTCGCCTGCACTACTGACCCGCCTGCACCAACCCTCCTACGTCGATTTGCTGCAGCGGGCCAGCACGAGCGGTGGGGGTTGGTTGGATGCGGACACGTATGTCACCCCCGCCTCCTACGAGGTCGCCCTGCTGGCCGCCGGTGGCGCGATCCGGGCCGTGGACGCCGTCCTGGACGACGAGGTGTCGGCGGCCCTAGCCTTGATTCGCCCGCCGGGGCACCACGCCCGGCCCTCTCAGGGAATGGGCTTTTGCCTTTTTAACAATGTGGCCCTGGCCGCCCTGCACGCCCTGGAGGAACGGGGCCTGAGCCGAGTCCTGATCGTGGATTGGGACGTGCATCACGGCAATGGCACCCAGGACGCCTTTTATGACGACGGCCGGGTGTTGTTCTTTTCCACCCACCAATCCCCCTACTACCCTGGCAGCGGGGCCGTTGGAGAGACCGGCGCTGGCGCTGGGGAGGGGTGCATCGTGAACGTACCGCTGCCGCCCGGCTTTGGCGACGCCGGCTACGAACGCGTCTTTGACGAGATCCTCCTACCCCTGGCAGAGGACTTTGGCCCCGAGATCATCCTGCTCTCGGCCGGCTTTGACGCCCATTGGATCGACCCGCTGGCCGGCATGGACCTCTCCATACGGGGATACGCCCGTATGGCCTCGACCCTCCACCAACTGGCCCAACGCCACTGCCCCGACCGGCTGGTCATGGTCTTGGAGGGAGGCTACGATCCCCGCGCCCTGGGCTACGGCGTGCTGGCCACCTACCGAGCCTGGCAGGGAGCCGACCCCGCCACGGCGGAGGACCCCCTGGGGCCGGCCCCACGCCAGCGGCCAGCCGACGATGCCGCCCTGGAACGTATCGTCCAGGCCGCGCGGCAAGCCCACGGACTCGCGGCCGATTGAACATTACGCCAAGGAAAATATGTCTCGACAAAAAGCCGCACCCCTCCTGATCCTGCTGCTCCTGAGCGTCGTCCTGGCCTCCATGTTGCTGGCCTGTGCCAGGCCCTCCACCCCACCCTCCTACACCCTGATGCCCACGGCCGGACAGAGCCCTGCCCCCACCCTGAACGCCACAACCACGGTGCCCACGACGCCCTCCCCCTCCCCATTGGCCAGCCCCAAACCCGCCGCCATCGTGCACCTGAACCTGGGCGACGAACCCGACAGCCTGGACCCCGCCCGGGTCGACAACCAGGCCGGCCTGAACGTGGTGGAAAACCTCTTTTTGGGGCTGACCCACATCGATCCGCAGACCGGCGAGGTCCTGCCCGAGCTGGCCCGGTCCTGGGAACCCTCGGAGAACGCCACGGTCTGGACCTTTCGCCTGCGCGAGGACGTCTACTGGACCCGCTACGAGCCCGAAAACGGCGCCATGGAGCCGCTTCGCCACGTCACCGCCGCGGACGTGGTCTATGCCCTGCAGCGCTGCCTGACTATGGCCGAAGCCTCCGAGTGGACCGAGCAACTCTATATTATCCGCAATGCCGCCGCCCTGCACAACAGCCAGGCCAGCAGCCCGACCATTGGCCTGGAGGATCTGGGCCTAGCGGCCCTGGACACCTATACCGTGCGCTTTGAGCTGGAGCGGCCGGCCGCTTACTTTCCCTCGATCCTCAGCCTGGGGGTGGCCCGCCCGCTGCCCCAGGAGGCCATCGAGGAATACGGCGAGCAGTGGGGGGAACCGGGCTATCTCTGGAGCAATGCCGCCTACACCCTGCAGTCCTGGGATCACAACGTCCGCCTGCTGCTGCGGAAAAACCCCTTTCACTACCGCGCGGAGAACGTCCAGATCGAATTGGTCGATTTCGTCATGCTCTCCGACACCGGCAGCAGCCTGGAGGCTTATGAAAAGGGCGATCTGGACAGCGTGCTGCTGCCCGGAGCCGGCCGGGAGCTGGCCTGCTGGCCCCAATGTGAAATCCTCAACCCCATACTCTTTGAACAACTGGTGATCGTGGCCCTGCCCTGTACCTACTACTATGGCTTTAACACGGCCCATCCCCCCTTTGACGACGTACACGTACGGCGGGCCTTTTCCCAGGCGATCGACCGCCAGACCGTGATCCGGGAAATCCTGCAGGACGTGCATCGGCCGGCCCATTCCTTCGCCGCCCCCGGGACCTGGGGCACAGCCGTCAACAACCCCGAGGTAGGACTCTTTTACGATCCCCAGCAGGCTGCCGCCGAACTGGCCCTCTCCGACTATGCCGATGGCGATCTGCCGACCATCACGCTGGTGTACAACCGTTCCGATTGGCACCAGCGCGTCGCCGAGGCCATCCGCCAGATGTGGTCTCAGACCCTGGACGTACAGATCCAACTGCAGAGCCTGCCCTGGGAGAGCTATATGGAGGCGCTCTCGACCGAAATAGCAGCGGAAGAGGCCCCCCAGGTCTGGCGGCTGGGCTACTGCGCCCACTACCCGGACCAACACAACTGGCTGTACGATGTCTTTGACCCCGACGAGGGGACGAATCGGCCCCGCTTGAGCGTCGAGGATCCCCAGGTCGGCGCCTACGTGCAGGAGTTTGGCGATCTGCTCCAAGAGGCGGCCCAAGAGACCACCCCGCTGCGCCAAAGGGAGTTGTACCAACGGGCCGAGCACCTGTTAGTCTACGAGATCGCCGCGATCGCACCGATCTTTTATTACAATCAGATCTATGCCAGCAAACCCTATCTGCAGCGGGACTATCCGGTGTTCGGGGGCATCCAGATCGAGACCTGGCGACTGGAACCATAAGTAACCCTCAAGGAGGAATCTGTGGACGAATTGAATCGACGGCGTATCATCGGGGGAACCATCCTGATCCTGCTGGGCATCGCCTTTCTGGCCCAGCAGTTCATCCACGGGCTGGGCGACTCGGCCTTTTTGTTCATCATCGGCGGGGCCTTTTTGGTGGCCTACTTTGTACGCCAGGCCTATGGACTGCTCATCCCCGGCTGCATTCTAGTGGGCCTGGGGCTGGGTTCCATCGGCGAGAACACCTTTATCGGCGTGGGCGATTTCAGCGCCCTGGGGCTGGGCATCGGCTTTATCGCCATCTATGTGATCGCCCGCATCTACCAGGGCGACAGCCACTGGTGGCCGCTGATCCCCGGCGGCATCCTGATCCTGGTAGGGGTCGCCTCCCTGACCGAAAATTTGGGCCGCATCTTTAGCGTGGGCTGGCCACTGCTGTTGGTCTTGATCGGGCTGCTGCTGTTGGCTGGCGCCTTTGGCTTGTTCGACAGAGCCAAGAGAGAATAGTCAAGGCATAGGAGCAGGCGATCGTGCCAGCACCGAATGGGCTCATCATTCGCAGCACGCGCAACCAACACATCGTAGAGGCGCGCAAGCTGTACCAGCGCAAACACCGCCAGCGCCAGGGCCGCTTTCTGGTGGAGGGGCTGCAGCTCCTGCACATGGCCCTGGACGCCGGCTTCTGGCCGCTGCAGGTGTTCTACTGCGAAGGCGAATTCGCGGGGACGGAGGCAGCGCAGTTGCTGCATAGATTCCAGGGGACATCGTCCCAAGTGCTGGCCGTGTCGCCCGAGGTTCTGGCCCGCCTGTCCCAACGCAGCATACCCCAGGGACTCGTCGCGGTAATGGCCCAGTTCGAGGCCAAATGGAGCTCGCTCTCCCTGGAGGGGCCGGCCCTCATCCCCGTCCTGGACCGGCTGCAGGACCCCGGAAACCTGGGCACGCTGATCCGCACTGCCGATGCCGTGGGTGCCGCGGCCGTCGCCCTGATCGAGCCCTGCACCGATCCCTTTGACCCCCAAGCCGTGCGCGCCAGTATGGGCTCCCTGTTCAACGTACCGCTGCTGCGCACAGACGATGTGGGCACGCTCTTTAGAAAGTTGAGGGAACGGGGGCTGCGCCCGGTGGGGGCCGACGTACAGCAGGGCGCCGCCTGGGGGCAGGGACTGTGGGAGGGCGCGGTGGCCCTGGTCTTGGGGAACGAAGCGCAGGGACTCTCCCCGGACGTGCGCGAGCACTTGGAGGATTGGGTCCGGCTGCCCCTACGGGGCCAGGCCGAGTCGCTCAACGTGGCCGTGGCCGGCGGCGTGCTGATGTACGCCTGGCTGAGGACCAATTTCCCCAGCGCTTGAGCCGCGCCTGGACCCAAACCCCTCCCGGCAACTCAATCAAAATCCTTGAGCGCCACAACGATGGCGGCCAACACAAAGAATCCGCCGGCCAGCAAAAAGGCCGAGCGGTTGCCCAGGGAGACGGCAATCGCCGCTCCGAGCATGGGCCCCACGGCATTGGCTCCCGAGACAACGCTGGTGTCCAGGCCATAGATCGCTCCCTGCTGACCGTCCGGGGACAGGCGGGCCAAAAGCGCCGCCATGCTCGAGACCGTGCCCGCCAGGGCAGCCCCCACCCCAAATTGCAGCACCAGCAACTGCGTCGTATCGGTCACGGCCGCCTGCAGCAGATAGAGACCGGCGGCCGCCACGGACGAGAGCAGCAGCACCCGCCGAAAACCCACGCGATCGCCCGTCCGGCCCAGCACTATGGCGCCCAGCGAACTGGCCGCCGCACTGGCCCCACTCACCAGACCGGTCATCGTAGCCACCCCGATGCGGCTGGAGGGCGGCAGCAGGGCCGCCACAAAAAGCGGCAGTACCGGGCCAATGACCCGCATGCCAGTGCGGCTCAGAACCCGCACACTCAGAACGCGCCGGGGGCCGGGGGAACGAAGCACGGCGGACAGCCCATCCCACCAACGACTCCGCTCCACGCTGGACTTGGAAAAATTCTCGCGCACGAACAAAAGCACGCCCAAGGAGGCCAGGAACAAACAGCCCCCGGTCAACAAGAAGGTGTAGCGATAGCCCAGCGTATCGGCAACCAGTCCGCCTACCAGCGGCCCCACCGAGACCCCCCCATACATACCCATCTGCAGCAGGCCCAGGGCAAATCCGGTGCGCTCGCGGGGCACGACGCTGGCCACCAGGGCCGTCGCGGCCGGCACCGTACCGGTCAGGCTGCCCTGGATGAGGCGCAAAAACAGCAGTTGCAGGGGGGTACGGGCCAGGCTCATCACGGTGAGTACCACCGTCGCACCGAACAGGGCTCGTTCCAGCATGAGTTTACGCCCGTGACGGTCGGCCAGACTGCCCCAGAGCGGCGCAAAAAGTCCCATCGTCACGGCCTGCCCGCTCAGCAGCAGACCCGACCAATACTTGACCTCGGCATCACCGGTGACACCCAATTCCTGGACGTAGAGCGGCAGAAAGGGCATGACCATGGAAAACCCGATCATGGCGACGAACTCGGCGATCCAGACCACGGCCAGGGTGCGCCGCCAGGAGGCTTGTTCTGTTGGAGGGTCCTTTTGATGTTTCAAGTCTGCACGATCCTCATATCCATGGCAAAGCGCATAAAGTATAACAGAGATATGGGGACAGTGCAAGGGGTTTTGCCCTTGCGAGCCCTAGACAGCAGCCCCCAGCAGCCCAGGGGCGGATTCGGTCTCGACCAAAAGCGGGCGGATCTCGTCGGCCAGCCGGCGGCGGGTTCGCCACAGGCGATTGCGCACGGCGTGGACGCTGTAGTCGACCTCGTCGGCGATCTCTTCCAGCGATTCCTGCAAAAAGTAGCGCCGGTAGATCAATTCCCGCTCCAAGTCAGGCAGAGTGGATAGGATTTCGCGCAGGTCCCAACGCTCGGCCAGGTCCATGGCCCGACCCCGCTCCCAGGGCACATGGTAACCATCGACCAGCGGCGTGGTCTGCAGCCGGCGTCCCAGTTTGCGCCGACGGTCCAGCGCGGTGTATTTGGCCCGCATGTACAACCAAGTGGTCAGGGAGGCCCGCTCGGGGTCGTACTGCTCAATGTCGTTCCAGACCTTGACGAACGTATCCGAGAGGACCTCCTCGGCATCCTCGCAGGTGCCCAGGCCGCCCAAGATCTGTTGGATGAGATTAAGCAGCCGACGGGCGTGGCACCGGATCAGTTCCTCCAGCGCATCGGGGTCTCGGCGGCGGAGACGGGGATACAATTCCTGATCTCTCTCTGACATCGCTCAACTCCTCTTTGACTCAGACCCACGAATGGCACTCCACAATCTCTCGGTGGGACATCCCTTGAGCAAAAAATCATCCGCCCCGGCAGCCAGGGCCTCGTGTTGATAAGCCCCGTACATGGTCAGGATGACCACCTTGGTCTGCGGCCACCGTTCCTTGATCGCCCGGGTAGCGCTCAATCCATCCATCACGGGCATCAAAACGTCCATCAATACCACCGCCGGCCGGAGACGCTCCATCAAGAGCAGGGCCGCTTGCCCATTCGCGGCCTCCCCGACAACCTGCCCCTCGGACCAGGTATTCAACAGAGCCCGCAGGGCGTCGCGAGAGCGGCGTTTATCGTCGACAATCAATACACGGATCGGCTGTTCCATTGGATCACCATCCAGCCTGGAGAAAAAAGCAGGGCTGTGCGTTCCCTTCCAGTGTACCTGGAAAAGAGGATATTGTCATCGGATAAATAGGGGGCCGGCACTACGTGGAAAGAAGGGTTGGCGCCGTTGTCCTCTCGACGTTACTCGTAGGGGGGCTACAACAACTGTGGTAGGGCTATTGTTCCGCGATGTCGGCATCCTCCAGGGAGGCCAATCCTTCGCGGAGGGCATAGAGGGTGGCCTGGGTCCGGCTGGCCAGGTGCAGCTTGCCCAGAATATTGCTGACGTGAGTGCGCACCGTCGCCTCGCTGATGACAAGTTCTGCCGCAACATCCTGGTTGCTCCAACCCCTGGCCACCAGGCGCAGAACCTCCACTTCCCTCGAGGTCAAGGGGTCTGGGGTTGGGGGCTGCTGCGAGGGCGCCGCCAGTTCCTGCAGCAGCTTGCGGGCGATTGTCGGATGGAGCGAGGACTCGCCCCGGTAGACCTGCCGGATGGCGCGGACCAATTCATCGGGCCCCGAGTCCTTGAGCAGGTAGCCCAGGGCGCCGGCCTTGATGGCCGGAAAGACCTTGTCGTCGGCCGCAAAGCTGGTCAGAACCAGGATGCGCGCCTGGGGCTGTTGGGCCATGATCTGCCGGATGGCCTCGATGCCATCCATCTCGGGCATCACCAGGTCCATCAAAATTACGTCGGGTCGCAGGCAGAGCGCCGCATCGGCGGCCTCTTGACCATCGCGGGCTTCCCCAACCACCTCGATGGCCGCTTCGGTGTTCAGCAGAGCGCGAACACCCTTGCGCACGATCGTATGGTCATCGGCAATCAAGACCCGAATGACGCCCGGAGCATCCAATACCTCGCTCATAGCTCGACCTCCATTTTCACGGTAGTTCCCGCGCCCGGCGCACTCTCCAGAATCAGCCGCCCTCCCAGCCGGGCAGCCCGCTCGCTCATACCGGGCAACCCGAGCCCGTGCTCCTGCGTGGGATCGAATCCCACGCCGTCATCGCTCACTGTGAGGCTCACCCGCCCCCCCTGCCGACTCAACGACACCTCGACCCTACAGGCCTGGGCATGCTTGAGGGCATTGTTCAAGGCCTCCTGGGCAACTCGATAGAGACCTTCCTCTAAAGCCAGGGGCAGTCGCTCATTGAGTGAGACCGTGAGGCTTGTCTGCAGGCCGGCCCGCTCCTCCACCGCATCCAGGCGAGCTCGGAGGGCCGCGGCCAGCCCTTCCTGCTCCAGAGCAGGGGGACGCAGTTCGTAGATCAGCAGACGCATTTCGCGCAGCGCCTCCTGAGCCGTATCCCGCAGCTCCCGCAAATGCTCGCTGGCCATGACGCCCTGCCCCGCCGCAAGCATGCGAGCACTGGCCTCGGCGTACAAGGTAATCCCATAAAGTGATTGGGTCACCGAATCGTGCAGTTCTCGCGCCAGGCGCTGCCTTTCCTCCACCACGACCAATTCTCGGGCCTGTTCGTAAAGCTGGGCATTCTCGATGGCCCGGGCCGTGCGTTCGGCCAAGGAGAGCAGCAACTGCAGCTCCGTCTCCTTGAAAGCATGTGACCGGACATAGTCCGCGCTGAACACCCCAAACACCTCCCCGCCAACCTTGATGGGCACCTGCATAAAACTGCAAATGTCCTCGGCATCCGTGATCGAGCGTGTGGCCTGCGGATCGAGGTGGGTATCCTCCACAATGGCCGGCTCCCCGCTGAGGGCCACCCGCCCGGCGACGCCCTGGCCCGGCGCAAAGCTCATCTGGGCCAGGGTCTCGGCCTTGAAGCCGTGGGCGACGCGCACCTGTAAGCGCTCCCTACATTCGTCCCAGATCATGACCGCGCCCTTGTCGGCGTGCAAGAGCTCGACGGCGGTATCCACCAGAGCCTGCAGCACCAGGTCCAACTGCAGGTGGCGGTACAGTTCCTCGTCGGCCCGGTACAGCGCCTCCAACTCTTGCCGGCGCCGTTCAAGTTCGTAGGTTCTCTGCCGCACCTGCTGCTCCAGTTCCTGGCTGCGCACCTCGATGCCGCGGACCCGCAGGCGATAGCCAGCCACCGCGCCCCCCACGAGCAGGATCACCGCCAGGCTGCGGACCCACCAGGTCGCCCAGAATGGCGGCACGATGGTGATCTTGATGTTCAGCCCCTCCTCGTTCCAGAGACCATCGTTATTGGAGCCCCGAATCCGCAGGGTATAGTCGCCACCGGGCAAGTTGCTGTAGCGGCCAAAGCGTCTCGATCCAACATCGACCCAATGTTTGTCCAGCGGTTCCAGGATGTAGCTATACTGATTCTTTTCCGGCTGTAGATAGCTCAGGGCGGCGAACTCGAACTCGAAAAAATTATTGGGCCAGTGGAGCGAGATTTCGCCGACACCGTCCAGCGGCTGCTCCAGTTCGAGGGGCACCCCCCCCTGGCTAAATGCGGTCAGGACAAGTGCTGGAATGACCGGGTTGTCCTCAATGTTTTCCGGAAAAAAAGCATTGAAGCCATTGTTGCCTCCAAAAAACATCTCGCCCCGTACGTTCTGGCCACAAGCCCCGGGATTGAACTCGTTGCTCTGCAGGCCATCCTCTACCTGGTAGGATTTAAACATCCCGCTTGACGGGTCAAAGCGAGCCAGGCCGTTGTTGGTACTGAGCCAGAGAAATCCCTGACTATCCTCCAGGATGCCATGGACCACGTCGTTGGGCAGACCATCCCCTTCGCGATAATGCCGAAAGAGACCCGTCGTGGGATCCAAGCGGTTCAAACCGCCCCCCAGCGTACCTATCCAGAGGATTCCCTGGCCATCCTGATACAGTGAGAGCACCTTGTTCTCGCTCAAAGAGTTCGGGTCCTGCGGATCGTGCTGGTAGTGCCTAAAGGTGCCCCGCTGGCGGTCCAGCTTGTCGAGGCCGCCGCCATAGGTGCCCACCCACAATTCGCCCTCCTGTCCCTCGCAGAGGCAGAAGGCGAAACTATGGCTCAGGCTCTGGGGCATGTAACTGTGGCGGTAATAGGTCAGCTCCTCATCCCGATAGTCCAGGGCCGCTAGGCCCTGATCGGTGCCAATCCAGAGAATGCCGCTCGAATCCTCCAGGATCGTCTTGACGTAATCGTTGATCGAGGCGGAAAAGTTGCGGGGGTCGGGCCGATAGTGGACCAACTGCCCGGTGAGGGGGTCCAGTTGTTTTAGTCCGGCCGCCGTACCGATCCACAAAGTACCCCAGCGGTCCTCGTGAATGGCCAGTACAATGTTGTGCTGCCCACCCCACAGATCGGTGGCGACGGACTCGTAGTGGATGATCTGCCCGTTGGAACGATCCAAGCGGTCCAAACCCTGGTCGGTGCCGATCCAGAGGATACCCCGGCGGTCCTGATAAAAAGAGAGCACCCGGTTGCTGCGCAGGCTGCCGGTATTTTCCGGGTCGGCCCGATAGTGCACAAACTGCTCGTTGCGCTGGGCGTAGGTATTAATCCCGCCGCCCATCGTGCCGATCCAGAGCAGGCCTTCCCGATCCTGGTAGATGGAGGTGACGTAATCGCTGCTCAGGCTGTGTGGGTCGGTCAGGCTGTGCTGATAGTGCGAGATTCGTCCGCTGGCCGGATCCAGGCGATCCAGCCCGCTGCCCTGGGTACCCACCCAGACTGTACCACCGCGGTCCTGGTATATGGTGTTGACAACATCACTGCTGAGGCTGTGGGCGTTGTCGGGCTCGTGTTGATAGCGGGTGAACGTGCCGGTTTCTCGATCCAGGACGGCCAACCCCCAACCGTAGGTGCCCACCCAGATCGACCCCTGCCGATCCTCCAGTACGGCGACCACCGTATTGTGGCCCAGGCTGTTCGGGTCGGCCGGGTCGTGCTCATAGCGCCCCAGGGCGCCGTTTTCGGGATCCAGCCAGTTCAGGCCGCCGGCCGTGCCGATCCAGAGCAGGCCCTGCCTATCCTGGACAATGGCATAGACGTGGTTGTTGCTCAAGCTGGCGGGATCATTGGCGTCGTAGGTGTAATGGGTGAATTGATCCGTTTCGGGGTCCAAGCGGTCCAGCCCGCCGCCGTTGGTGCCGATCCAGAGGCGGCCCTGCCGATCCTGGTACATGGTCTCCACCACGTCGTGCCCCAGACTGTGCGGATCCTGGGGATCGTGCCAGTAGTGCGAGAACTCGCCCGTGGTGGGATCAAAACGATCCAGCCCGGCCCCGTGGGTGCCCACCCAGAGGTTGCCCTGCTGATCCTCAAAAAGGGCGTTGATGTCATTGTGGGCCAGGCTGTGGGGCTCTTGGGGATCGTGTTCAAAGAGCCGCATCGAGTAGCCGTTGTAGCGGTTCAGCCCGTCCTCGGTGCCAAACCACAGATAGCCCCGGCTGTCCTGGAGGATGCTGCTGACATTGCTCTGGGAAAGGCCCTGCTCCAAGGAGACGTGGCCAAATTTGACGTACCGGCCGGCACCCAAGAGGGGATCGACCGGCGCTGGAGCGGGCCCTTCCTCAGCAGAGCGGACCTCTGGGACCGCCGAGCCCGCCTGCATCGCCGGGGCAAACCCAAACGTCCCAGCCACTACCAGCAGCAGGGCGAGCAGCAGGAATCTGGCGAGTCGGTGCTGGCACTTGTTCATCTGCGCGCGGCCCCTCATATCATTGAACGCTTTCAACCCGTACGGCTATACCACAGCCCCCATGTTACCACGTTCCGGGCCGCCGTGCAACGTCCTTAGATCATGCCATAGCGCTCCAGGGCCTCGTTAAGGATCAGGTTGACCAGTTCGCCGTGATCGATGCCGGCCGCCGCCGCCTCGATGACCAGGTCGCTGATCTCCGGCGCCAGGCCGGGCAAGGGATTGATCTCGAGTATGTAGGGCTTGTTGCCGTCGCTCTCGTCCAGGCGAAAATCGACCCGGGCCACGTCCAGGCAGCCGGTGACGCGAAAGGTGGCCGCGGCCAGCCAGTTCAACTCTTCCACTAACTCGGGATCGAGATCGGCCGGGCTGTCGTAGATAATCTTGTCCGCCAGGTCCACCTTGGCCCGATGGGTATAGATACCGCCCTCCTCCTGCGCATACTCTCCCAGGATGATCTCCAACGGCGGCAGAAAGCGCAGTCCGCGCCAGATGCGCGGGGCCTCCTCGTTCTGCGGCACCCGCCAGGCCACCGGCGGTACCAGGTTGCCGACGACACCCACGGTAATGTCCCGCCCGGCCACAAAGTGCTCCACCAGCACCGGCTCCTGGTAATCCGCCAGCAGTTGGGACACCTGCTGGCGCAGTTGGCCCTCGTCGTAAACGACGGACTGGGCGCTGATACCCATACCCGTCCCCTGGCGGCTGGGCTTGACAAAAAGGGGAAAGGTCAAGCCCTCGTCCAGGGCCTCGCTGGCCCGCTCAAAGACCTGAAAGGCCGGCGTCGGCAGCCCGTGGTAGGTCAGGACCCGCTTGGTCATGGGCTTGTCCAGGGTCAGCGCCAGGGCCAGCACCTTGGATCCGGTGTAGGGCAGGCGCAGCATCTCCAGCAGCGCCGGGATGTGTGCCTCGCGGCTGTCGCCAAAGTGCCCCTCGCAGATGTTGAAACAGATGTCGGGGCGGACTTGGGCCAGGCCTTTCGGGAGCGAGAGGTCGCCCTCCAAAAAGGTCACCCGGTGCCCGCCCTGGCGCAGGCCCCCGGCAATCGCCTCCATGGTACGCGTTGAATCCAGGTCGGCCCAATAGTCGGGTGGCATGCCCGAAAAGCTGGGGGCATTGTCCTTGAGATTGGCCAGCAGGGCTACGTGGAAGGGCATGCCTCGTCCTCCTTGTCCTCGGCATCGAGATTGACGGCCTGCCAACGGATGCGGGTCAGGCGTTGATGGACCTGTTCAAAGCCCTCCGGCGCGATCGAGACGTGCTCGCCGGCCAGCAGGCCGGCCACGCCCTCCTGCCCCCCCTCGCTCCCCCTGCTGCGGCAGGCCGGGCAACGGGCGGGGTCGTGGCGTTGGTAGTCAGTGGGCTCGCTGTAGGTGGTGATAAAGCCCTCAAAATTGCGCAGCACCACCCGCCCATCGCCCTGGCTGACCAGGTATTGGGGCATCACCGGCACCTTGCCGCCGCCGCCCGGGGCGTCTATGACAAAGGTGGGGACGGCAAAGCCGGAGGTGTGGCCGCGCAGCGACTCGATGATCTCGATACCCCGGCTCACCGGTGTGCGAAAGTGTCCCGCCCCGGGCACCAGGTCGCATTGGTACAGGTAATAGGGGCGCACCCGCGCCCGCACCAGGGCGTGCACCAACTCCCGCATGACGTTGGGACAGTCGTTGACGCCGGCCAGCAGCACCGACTGGCAGCCCAAAGGGATACCGGCGTCGGCCAGGCGGGCGCAGGCCCGCTGTGCCTCGGGGGCCATCTCGCGGGGATGGTTGACGTGGATGTTCAGCCACAGCGGGTGATAGCGGCGCAGCATGCCGACCAATTCGTCGTCAACGCGCTGCGGCAAAAAAACCGGCACCCGGCTGCCAACCCGCAGGATCTCCACGTGGGGGATCTGGCGCAGCCGCCGCAGAATGTCCTCCAGGACGTGCGTGGCCAACAGCAGGGGGTCGCCCCCGGAAATGAGCACGTCGCGCACCTCGGGCGTATGCGCGATATAGTCGATCTGGGCGTCATAGTTGGATCGCTTGAACTGGGCCCGCGCCTCGCCCACGATGCGGCTGCGGGTGCAGTAGCGGCAGTAGCTGGCGCATTGGGTGGTGACCAGCATCAACACCCGGTCCGGATAGCGGTGCACCAGCCCCGGCACCGGGGAATGGGCCTCCTCGTTGAGCGAATCCACCATGGCCGCCTCAAAACCGCGCAGCTCCCGGCTGGTGGGAATGACCTGGCGGCGAAGGGGACAGGCCGGGTCATCCGCATCGATGAGCGAGGCAAAATAGGGGGTGATGTCCAGGCGAAAGCGGTGCTGGGCCCGCACCCCCTCGATTTCTTCGGGGGTCAAACGGATGAACTGCTGCAGCTCCTCCAGGGTGTTCAGCCGATGCCGAAGCTGCCAGCGCCAATCGTCCCACTGCGCCTCGGGCACATTGGCCCAGAGTGGGGCACGAGAACTTGCCGGGGGGGGCTTGTCCTCGCTTGATTCATCAAAAGCGTTGGGGTCGAGCTGTCGTTCCATGCTTTTCTCCTCAACCCTGCGAGCTATGCTTCAAGGCCATAGCCCTCAAGCTCCTCCCAGGGGTAGCTGGGCTCATAGTAGGCCCAGTCCAATTCCAGGGGATCCAGCCGGATGACCTCGAACCGGGCCCGGCAGCGCGGGCAGAACATCGTCTGGCCCTCGACGAGCGGTGCATCGAGCGGCCACTCATACCCGCATTCCAGGCAGCGTATCGCGACCATCCAGTACTCCTGGCCCGGGGGGGATTGGTGAAATGGAGACCCCAGGGCAAGGCACATTATAACAACCCCGGGTATAAAGCCCGTGGAAAAAGTATATCAAAACGGTGTCAGTTCGCCGCTGGGGCTATTATTCTTGGCAGCGCCGCATTTACGAGGCAGCTGTTTTTTCTTACCCGTGTCCAGTTACAACATTGCACGCTTCAAGATCAAGGGCAACAAGAGCCGGTAAACGCGCCTGAGCAGCACAGCCCTAAACCTTCCCGGAAGCTGGCAGCTTCCGGGAAGGGAATCATAGCGTCGCCTAGAGTGTAGTGATACTCTACCATG
>JAFGKG010000075.1 GCA_016928715.1 Chloroflexia bacterium | reverse complement strand
TCCTGGACATGGGGACCGAAAGTCCTGGACATGGGGACCGAAAGTCCTGGACATGGGGACCGAAAGTCCTGGACATGGGGACCGAACATTGAGGGCATGCGGTCCGAACATTGAGGGCATGCGGTCCGAAAGTCCTGGGCATGCGGTCCGAAAGTCCTGGGCATGTGGTCCGAAAGTCCTGGGCATGTGGATCGAAAGTCCTGGGCATGTGGGCCGAACATTGAGGGCATGGGGTCCGAACATTCTCGGCCAAATCGGACCCAAGTTGCTCCAGTTGCTCTCGACAGCTATCCGCCTCGTAGGCCAGCAGCTTGTCCAGGGTGCGCGCCATCCTCTCCCCCCTGCCCTAAACAGCCACCTCGACGCCCATAACCCAAGGGCCGGCGATAACCGCGCCTGTAGATGCACATCGATTTAGCTAAATGCGGCCCGACCAAGCCGCCCGCGCAGGCGGGCGGCCGGCGCGCAGCGCCCTCCAGGGCTGACTTTAGTCAGCACTGATCGGTTCTGGGTAAACACCACGCCAACCCAACTTGCACGGAAAATCGTTTTGTGGTAGAATAATGTTAGTACCCTGCTGTGCACGTAATACCGGCGGTAAGTTCTGAGCCAACACCTGCCACATTAGGCGCCGTTCCCTAGCAGGGCTGTGTAAGCTGAAAGGGCATCGCCCTACACAGTAACGCAAAACTGCCATATCGGGCCCATATTAGTGGATTCCAGGTTTAGAACTTGACCGGTCTACGGCATGGTGGGGTTTTTCTCTTGTCCGCAACCCCGGGGTGGGTGTACGGTGATCTATCTTTTTCATGGTGACGACACGGTTGCCTGCGAGGAGGCCCTGCGGCAACTTGTGCAACAGGAAATCCCAGAGGGTTCCGCCGAATTGGCCGTGAGCCGCTTGGAGGGGGAGTCCATTTCCCTGGCGCTGCTTATGGAGCACTGCGAGGCGTTGCCCTTTCTTTCCCCCAAACGATTGGTGATTGTGGAAGGACTGTCCGGCTATTTAAAGAGGGGCGGTCTGCTGCAGCAATTGCAGGACTATTTGCCCCGGATGGCCTCCAGCACGGTCCTGGTGCTGCGCGAAAGGCAATCCCTGTCCGCCAAGCATGCCCTGCTCAGCCTGGTCAAAAAAGTTGGCCAGGTGCGCGAGTTTGCCCCTCCCCAGGGACGGGATCTCTCCCGTTGGATCGCGCAGCAGGCGCGGCGCGAGGGGGCGGAGATCAGTCCGGCCGCCTGCGATCTGCTGGCGGCGACGGTGGGAACGGACCCGGCCTTGATCCTGCGCGAGGTCGAAAAACTGGTGACCTATGTGGGGCCCGATGGCCGCATTGAGGAGCACCTGGTGGCCGAGTTGGCCAGCCAGGCCCGCTTGAGCAATATCTTTGTCCTGGTGGACGCGATTGGGCAGCGCCGGCAGGCCAGGGCTTTGCAGGAGTTACAGCGACTGTTGCAGGCCGGACAGCCCCCCCTCTATATTTTGACCATGGTCGTGCGGCAGTTCCGGCTGCTGCTGCAGGTCAAGGGGCTGCCGGCCGGTCAGCAAGAGCCCGCCCAGGTGGCCCGGGTGCTCAAGCAGCATCCCTTTGTCGCCAAAAAGATCTCCCGGCAGGCCCGCCTCTTTCAGCGCTCGGAATTGGAGCAGGTCTATCAGCGCCTGCTAGAGACGGACCGGGAGATCAAGACCGGGCGCAGGGATGCGGAAGTGGCCCTGGAGCTGCTGATCGTGGCGGCATCGGCCCCGCCGCGTTGAACGCGAGGGGGCCGGTTTTGTCGGCAGAGCGAGCAAAGCCGGCCGCTACTGTAGACATAAAAAATGCGCCTGCTGTTGAGGCGCATTGTGGCCGGACTGCTGCGCTGATATTATTCGCTGGCGCTCGCCGGGCTAAAGGCAGCGTTGTAGTATTTCATCAGGCGGGATTTACGGCGGGCGGCGTTGTTCTTGTGCAGGACGCCCTTCTCCGCAGCCTTGTCCAGGGCGCTGATGGCGTCACCGACGGCCAGGCGGGCCTGTTCCAGATGACCGACATCGATTTGCTGGCGGGCTCTGCGGATCAGGCTTTTGACCCGCGAGCGGATGACCGTGTTGCGCTTATGCCGACGCTCCGAAGAGCGGATACGTTTCAAAGCAGAAGGCGTATGAGCCATTAGTCCTCCTTAGGTATGTTCAATGGAACAGCAGGGCGCATTATACCAGAAAGAAGACGAATTTGCAAGTCCACCCCGCCGGCGTTTTTTATGGTGGCTGCTGGGCGGGTTACTGCTCTTGCTGCTGGCCTGGTCGGCCTACCGTTTCTGGCTGCGGCCGGCCGAGGCGCCCTATGTTGCGGTGCGCCGGGGCACGCTGCGGGGCACCGTGCTGGCCAGCGGCGAGATCGTCGCCCAGCAGGAGACGCATCTCTCCAGCCAGGTGAGCGGGCGGGTCTCCCTGGTTGCAGTGGCGCCCGGGGACGAGGTGATCAGCGGCACCCTCTTGTTGCTCATTGACGCCGAGGCCCTCTCCTATCAGGTCCAGCAGGGCCAATTGCGTCTAGAGATGGCCGGCCTGCGCCTGGAACAGGCGCAGGAAGCGGCCCGGCCGGAGGAAATTGCCCTGGCCCAGGCCGATGTGGACCTGGCCCAGGCCCGTCTGAGTGCGCTGCTGTCCGGGGCCAGTGCGCAAGATCTGACCGTTCTGCGCCAGGAGCTTGTGCAGGCCCAGGCCGGCCTGGCCCAGGCCCGTGAGGGCGGGGCCGTTTCGGCCGAGACGGCCCGCTTGCATTGGGAGACGGCGGCCAATGCCCTGCGCGATGCACAGGCGGCCTACAGCCGGGTCTATTGGGACAATGAGCAGGTGCGTCAACGAGGCCGCCCGTTGTCCCAGGTCCAGGAGGACGCCGAGGCGGCGGCCTGGCGCCGGGTGGAGGACGCCGAGGCGGCCATGGAGCAGGCCCGCCTGGCTTACGAACGGGCGCTGCAAGAGTCCTCTACGGCTGAAACCGTAGCCCAGGCCGGCCTGGTTCAGGCCCAGGCCCACCTGGACGAGGCGCTGCTTGGCCCTACAGCGGCCGAGTTGGCGCAGGCGCAGGCCCAGCTTGACCGTGCCGAGGCCTACCTGGCCCTGCAGCAGGCCGGCCCTACCCAGACGGAGCTGCAGTTGCTGCAGGCAGAGCTGCGTCTGGCCGAATTGGCCCTGCAGGAGGCCCTGGCCGATCTCGACAAGGCTACCGTACGGGCTCCCTTTGATGGCACCGTGGTCAGCGTGGAGGCGGCCGAGGGGGAATTGGTTGGACTCTATACGCCCTTGATCCATCTGGCGGACCTGGATCGACTTGAGGTGCGGGCCCGTATTGATGAAATCGATGTGGGCCAGGTGGCCCCGGGGCAGATTGTGACGGTGACCTTGGATGCTTTCCCGGGACAGCCGCTGCCGGCGGTGGTGCAGGAGGTGGCTCCCGCGGTTACGCTGGACCGCGGTAGCCCCGTCTATCTTTCCACGATGGCTTTTGTCCGAGCTCCAGCCCAGGTCTTGCGCCTGGGGATGGCGGCCAGTCTGGTCATTGTGACGACGGAAAAAGAGGGTGTGCTTTTACTGCCCCGCCAGGCTGTGCAGCGGGTGGGTTCGGCCGATTATGTGACGGTGCTGCGGGAAGGCGAGCCCCAACGCGTCCGGGTGACCCTGGGGGCGGCCGATGTCGGCGCCTACGAGGTTTTGGATGGCCTGGCCGAAGGGGAGCGGATCCTGCTGCCCTGAAGGCTCTCCCTGTGCTCCTGTGCTTTTCTTGATTGACTTTGCCCTGGCTTTGTTGTACAATGGAGGCCACAGTAGCAGTTTTTTACGCTTTGGAGGGCATGGTGCCTGAAAGGCAGGGTGGTTGGTGGCTACAGACAAATAGAAAAGTGCTCTGGGGTTTGGGACTGGTGCTGTTGTTGGTTCTGGCCCTGAATGCCCGACCCGGGGCGACGACGGCCGCGGTTGCTCCCGCTCCCGAGACTACCCTTGTGCCCACCAAATCCTCGGCCGGCGTGCTCTATACCTTTGATCTGCGCGACGCTTTTTTGGACCACGCCTCGGTTGGGCCCGCAGGATCTCCTGGCGAAGCCCTATCCGGCAAGACCTTTGAGGGTTTGATCGCCGACTATGACTTGATCCTCTTTGTCAGTACCTTGCAGGGCATTGTCAACCGCGACGCCCCCCGGCTTTACGTCTATCACGACAGTGTGGACGACTTTTGGCTGCAAAAGTTTCAGGGGAGCGGCGAATGGCTTGCCTCCTTTCGGGTGGTGCCCCTTGCTGACTTGGCGGCCCTGCTGGAGGCCTTTCAGGATGACGTTGCCGGCACGGTGGTGTGGGATGATGCAGTTCCGGCCACCATGAACGTGGCGACGACCATCGCTGGGGTGGAGGATACCCCCGTGATTCGCCGGGGCAGCCCTCTCTATGAGCGGATTACCGCGTCGATGCCGGTGCAGGTGGATTTGAGCGGGCGTTTTTCCAACAAGGCGGAGGCCTATCGCTGGGCCGTGCAGGAGTATTTGCGCAGTGGCCGCAGCAATCCCCTCTTGCTGGCCTATATGGAGGACGGCTGGCCGGTTGTCTTGTACAAGCGCAATCTCCTTACCCAGGGCGCCACGTCCCTTTTTGCCCGGGATTATATCGTGCAGGAGCGGGGCTTTGTCTTTGACCTGTCCCCTTGGGACGACGAGACCCCGGTGGACGAGCCCGATCAGCCCCTGGGGCAGGACCGGGTCGTCTTTGCCGAAATACTGGCGGCCGCACGCTCCGAGGCCGCCCAGGAAATGATCGCCATCTGGGGCTTTGTGCCCTGGTGGCAGAAATACTCCAATTTTGAGGGCGCTGGGGGCGGGCACGAGCCGGTGGAGGGCGAGTGGGAGACCGTCTGGCTGGCTTCTTCCTATGGCGCCTATTTCACCGGCAATTTGGGCGATGTCTTTGGTTTGGACATGGCTAACGCCTCGGTGCACCGCTTTGCCCCTTTCCCGGAACAGGTCCCCCGGCTGGCGGCGCCGTCTCCAGAGGAGTTAGTGGAGACGGGTTTTCTGCAGCAGGGGAGGGTGGCTCCCAAAACCTACCTGCTCTATTACATGGGGGATTATGACCTGCCCCAGACCCTGTACGCCTTGATGCCGGAACTTTGGTACGACGAGGAGCGTGGGGATTTGCCCCTGGCCTGGGGGATCAACCCCCAGACAATCGAGATTTTTCCCGACATCCTCTCCTACATGGTGCGCTCGCGAAGCTCCAAGGATTATTTTGTCGCCGCCAACAGTGGTGCCGGCTACCTGAACCCAGAGGCGCTGCCCTGGGATCTGCTCGAATCGTGGCGCAACCATAACCAGTATTACTACCGCCGCCTGGGTCTATCCATCACCGGTTTCTTTCTCAACGGCTTGGGTGCCGAGGCCCCCTCGAACGTCGTCGAGCTGTACCAGTCCTTTTCCCCGGATGGCATTAGCTTCAACTGGCACCACCTGGTCGGGGAGTGGCCGCGTTTGCAGGGCAATATGCCCCTGACGGCCTTTCCCTACTATGGGATGAGCAGCCAGGATGCACTGGATGACTGGGTGGCGCAGCTAGAACAGGGCTATACGGACTACCAGGCCCAACATGGCCGCGATGGGCCGATATTTATCAGCTTTCGTTGTGTGTTTGCCTCCCCCTCCTTTATGGTTGAACTGACCGAGGAATTGCAGCGGCGACATCCGGAGCGAGAGTATGAGGTCGTCGACCCCTACACCTTTTTCTACCTGATGCGGCATGATCTGGGGGGACATAACGAGCGCCGGGCGACCTTTTTAGCTCCTATGCTGCCGGAAGGGATGGGCGCCGGGGATACACAGGCTGTGGAAATCGCTGTGCGCAATGATGGCTGGGATAGCTGGCCGGCCGATCAGATGGGCCTGGGCTTTAGCCTGGAGGAGCAATCCCGGGCCGGTGACGCACCGGGCGATTCTGGACAGGCGCTCTACCTGCCCCTGTTCAAAGAGGTCGCGCCGGGCCAGGTCTATACCTTTACCTTTCTGCTCGGAGCGCCGCTGGTTCCGGGTGAATATGTCCTGCAATATGATATGCTGGAACGTCCCTGGCAGTGGTTTTACGAGTCGGGTAACCTCTGGCAGGAGGAATCGCTGCAGGTCAACGCAGTGCTGGGGGGTATGGAGATGGAGCCCCCGCCCCAGACCGCCTATCCCACGCCGGCCCCCATAGAACCGGAAACACCCACTCCCATCCCTACCCATAGCCCCACACCGACCCGTAGCCATACGCCGACCACGACGGCAACCCTGTCGACAACAGAGGCGTTGAGCCCGACCTCGGCCCAACTGCCCCTGGATATGCCCCAGGGTTGGGATCAGCCCCCCCTGGTAGAACAGGGCCTGGCCGGCCAGGTGATCTGGGCCATTGACCGAGATCCCTTTGGCCGGGTCTGGTTCGGCGGAGAGCAGGGCGTGGCCGCCCTGGACGCCTACGAGGAACTGGATCCGGACGACGATGCCCTGACCTTCTATACCCCCGACGATGGCCTGGCCCATCAATGGGTCACCGCTATCGCCCCCGATGCCTACGGGGGGGTCTGGTTCGGCACGCAGGGCGGAGGGGTTGCCTACCTGGACAAGTTGGGTTGGACGGTCTATACGGAGCGGGATGGGCTGGCCTCGAATTGGGTCCGCGACATTGCCGTGGACCCTCTGGGGGTGGTCTGGTTTGCTACCTCAAAAGGGGTCAGCGCTTTTTCTGGGACAGCCTGGCAGAATTTTGACCGCAGCAATTCGCCCCTGCCGCAGAATGTGGTAACCTCGATGGCCATCGATGCGTCCGGTGGGCGCTGGTTCGCTACCGAGGGGGGGGGGATCAGCCGCCTCTCTGCCGATGGGCAGGATTGGCGCAATTATACCACCGCGGATGGATTGGCCGATCCCTTTGTGCTATCGCTGGCCCGCGATCCTCTGGCTGACCGGCTGTGGGCCGGCACTTGGCGGGGCGGGGTGAGCTACTTTGACCCCGAACAGGATCGCTGGTTTAGCTATACCACCGACAACAGTGGACTGTCCTCCAACTGGGTGCAGACCTTGGCGGTGGACGGCCAGGGCCGGGTCTGGTGCGGCACCTATGGCCTGCCCGGGGGCGGGATCAGCGTGCTGACCCCCTCCACGGGCCAATGGGTACACTACGGTCCCGAGGATGGCTTGCCCTCTGATAATGTGACGGTGCTCCAGGCGACCCGCCTGGGCGAGATGTGGGTGGGGACTGAGCAGGGGGCGATTCGCTATCTGGATCCGCTGCTGCAGGAAGCGGGACCTACCCCGACTCCCATCGTGACGCCTGCTCCCACGATTACGCCTACCGCTATGGCTACACCCACCGTGCGCCCGGAACCCACCCTGCCTCACGGTGTGCGCGAGTTGGCCTCTCGCGGCGCCGGGCAGCCGTCAACCTATCTGCGCTTGCTGGGATGGTCTGGTGCTCCTCAGCAGCAGAGCCCGACCCCGACCCGAATTCCTCCCCAGCCCGAGACTTCCACCCCGACGGTCTCTCGTCAGCCCTCACCCTCCCCTGGGGCGGGCACTCCCTCGGCGACCCCCGTAGTCAGCGTTTCTCCGACGCCTATCGTCAGCACTTCGCCGACGCCCGAGCCCTCTCCCACCGAGACGCCTGTATGGACCCCGACCTGGACGGCGACTTCCACCCCGCCGGCTACCTATACGCCTACGCCGACCCAGAGCCCTACCTCTACCCCTACCACCACCGCTAGCCGGACCCCCACGCCCACGGGCAGCCGCACCGCCACCCCCAGCCCCACCGGCAGCCAATCCCCTACCCCGACGCGCACGGGTACGCCGCCGACCGCTACGCCGACCCATACCGCCAGCCCGTCTCCCACGCCCAGCCCAACAGCTACCCCGGAGGAGA
This sequence comes from Chloroflexia bacterium, assembly GCA_016928715.1. Classification (GTDB taxonomy): domain Bacteria; phylum Chloroflexota; class Chloroflexia; order DTKN01; family DTKN01; genus JAFGKG01. The sequence continues at coordinate 33,274 of JAFGKG010000075.1, read as the reverse complement.
CCGCCTGTATCCCTATCTGCCCCTGGCCGGTGGCCCCGGCCCCTCCGGAGCCGCCCCCGCCCTTGCCCACCCAGGACCAGGATTTGGACAAAGACTATGTCTTTACGACTTCCTGGGGGGAGGTGATGCGGGTCAACGAACGGCCCTCGGAAAATGCCCTGCGCATCCCTGAAACGCGTGGGGACAGCGGCCGCTCTGTCAAAGTCTATGTCAATGCCGATACCCTGGTCTGGGTGGCCGGCATCCAGCTCGAGATCAGCTATGATACCAGCCTGCTGACGGCGGTGGACGTCAACCTGAGCCCTCGCTGCGATGCAATGACCCGTCCTGGGCCGGTCATCGACCCGGACAATGGCCACATCGATCTGATGCTCTTTTCCGCCGAGGGGGAGTCCATCCCGCCGGGGCGCGGGCCGATCCTCAGCCTGATTTTTGAGGTCCGCGAGTTAGCGCTGGACAAGGAAAAGGCCCAGGTACAGATTGAGCGCGCTATTCTGTCCGACGTGGATGGCAACGAGGTCGAGGTCCCGTCGCACTATATATTTGACGGCTATCTGGTGATATGTTCCGAGTGCTTTCTGCACAATGGGGATGTGGACAAGGACGGCGATGTCACCATCCTGGATGTCCAGCGGGGGATCAATATTGTCCTGGGTCGGCATATTGCCGATGACGAGGAAGTCGTCGCCCTGGATATCAATGGGGATGGCGAGGCCGATGTGCTGGACGTCATCAAGGTGGTCAACCTGGCTTTGGGTCGTGAAGAACCGCCCCCTTGGACGACACCCACCCCAATCGTCACGGTGACGCCTACTCCGATATTCACGCCCACCCCGACTGTGGGAACACCCGCTCCTAGCCTGACGCCGACCCTTGTGCCTACACGGACGCTGACGCCCGGTCCGACGCTGACGCCGACCCTGACGCCCACGCCAGGCGGTCCGACGCTGACGCCGACCCTGACGCCCACGCCAGGCGGTCCGACGCTGACGCCGACCCTGACGCCAACACCGACCCCCACGCCCACACCGGGCGGCCCGACCCTGACCCCAACGCCCACGCCTGCTTCAACCTGCCAAGCACTGGCCGGTGTCAAGATCGTTGGTCTAGCTGAGGTCGAGATCGACCATACCAGTGCCTTTACCGCCGTCGTGGACCCGTTGGATGCGGTCCTCCCGATTACCTATACCTGGGGGGTCTCTCCGGGCTATTCTTTTGTCCATCGGGGGGGCGTCTCGGATACATTGCTCTTTAACTGGATGTTGACGGGTACGTATGGGATGACGGTGACGGCAGTCAATGCCTGCGCAGTCCCAGTCAGTGGGACGCACCAGGTCCAGGTGGTCTCACAACTGGAGCCTCAGGGCTATCCTCCGGATCCGCCTAGATTTCTGCCAAGCGCCTGGGCCCAGCCCCGCTAGGAAGCTTTGGCAGAAGCCCCTTTTCGCTGGTGCCATTCGCGTACGCCCCATATTGTAAAAGGAAGGCCGATCATAATGAGGACAACGCTGGGGGCCACCAGCGTGCCCCAGATTTCTGCCCGGCTCAGATCGGGTGCCTGGATGAGCTCTCTGACAAATGAACCGGCCTTTCCGCCGGCCAACATGAGGATGCTGAGCAGCAGGGTGATCACCCCGCTGATGAGGCCGATAAGGCTCAGGCAGCCACAGCCGAACAGTCCCGATGTCTGTTTGGGCGCGCTGCGCTGCAGGCTTTCGAGCCAGCGGACTTGCTCCTCCGAAGTTTGGGCTTCAGAGATGGAGGAGGGCGTGATGGCGGACCGCGAGATATTTTCCCAATCAAAGATCTGTTCGGGATCGGAAGAACGACCGGATTTGGACATGTGCTTCCTCCAGCGGATAGGCGCTCGGCAAGGACATTATATGCCCAGATGCGTCGCAGGTCAAGGTGATGGCGCTCTTTCGTTTTGAATCTTGGACGGGCTGGGATGGACTGCTCCATGCCATCTCGGACCGGGAGGTCGGTTCGGTCTATCCCGCGCAGGCGGGGGGGCGGCAGCGCCTGGCCAAGCAATTGGGGCTTGGCTTGGGGGCCTTTGTCCCGACCCGGCAGGTGCACAGCGACCGGGTACTCGAGGTTCCCGGCCCCGCCTATGAGAGCCTGGCCGATGAGGTCGGGGTGGACGGGCTGGTGACCGCTGTGCCCGGTCTCGTCCTGCTGGGCTATTTTGCCGACTGCGTGCCCCTGCTGGCCTATGATCCCCAGCAGCGGGCGGTGGGATTGGCCCACGCTGGCTGGCGGGGTACGCTGCAGGGCATCGCCGGCCGCCTGGTGCAGCAGATGGTGCGGTCCTTTGGAACGCGGCCGGCCGACCTGGTGGCGGGCATCGGCCCCTCAATTGGCCCCTGCTGTTACGAGGTCGGTCCGGAGGTGATCGAGGGTCTGCATCGACAATTGCCCCAGCCCGAGACCCTGCTGCGGCCGTCCAGACCGGGGCACGCTTACCTGGATCTGTGGGCGGCCAATCGCCAGGCCCTGCTGCGGGCTGGCCTGTCCCCGCAGCGGATTGAGGTGGCCGGCCTCTGTACGGCCTGCCACGTGGAGCGTTTCTTTTCCTATCGGCGGGAAGGCCGGCTGAACGGCCTTTTTGGGGCGGTGATCGGCCTGCTGGATGAGTGATGGTGGAGCGAAGCCATGCTGGATAATACAGAGTTGGATCGGCTGATTCGGAGCAACTTGGAGCAGGTGCGCTCGCGGATTGCCGCGGCAGCCGGCCGTGCCGGACGGGATCCGTCCGAGGTGATGATCGTGGCCATTACCAAGTCCTTCCCGGTGGAGGTCGTGCGCCTGGCCGTGGCGGCCGGCCTGAAAGAGATCGGCGAGAACCGCGTCCAAGAAGCCGGTCGCAAGCGCGCCCAGTTAGCCGACCTGACCGGGGTGCGCTGGCATATGGTCGGGCATTTGCAGCGCAACAAGGCCAAAGATGCGCTCGAATTGTTCGACCTGGTGCACTCTCTGGATAGCAAACGCCTGGCCGAGGAATTGGAGCGGCGGGCGGCCGCCGCGGGCCGGGTGCTGCCGGTCCTGGTCGAGGTCAATGTGGCCGGGGAGGAGAGCAAGTGGGGTTTTTCCATGGAGGATGAGCACCACTTGCTGCGGGTGGTCGAGGACTTGCTGCCCTTGGCCCATCTGCGCCTGGAGGGCTTGATGACCGTGGCTCCGCTGGTCGAACAGGCCGAGAAAGTGCGTCCGGTCTTTCGGCGGTTGTGGCAGTTGCGCCAGTCGCTGCGGCAACGCTACCCGGAGGCCCCCTGGACACACCTTTCTATGGGCATGACCGATGATTACGAGGTGGCTGTGGAGGAGGGCGCCACCATGGTCCGCCTGGGGCGGGCCTTGTTTGGCCCGCGATAGCGGCAGCAGTTTCTAGAGAAGCACCATCACCAATACCCCCAGGATCGCGCAGTAGAGGGCAAAGGGATAGAGAGGCCGCTGCCGTACATAGTTGAGTAGGAAGCGGATGGCGGCGTATCCGGCGAGTGCGGCGGCGGCAAAGCCTGCCAGCAGGGCCGGGAGGGAAAGGGAGAGCGCTTCTGTTCCCAAGAGTCGGAGCAACTGTAACAGCCCGGTCCCTGTGATGATGGGGACGGAGAGCAGGAAGGAAAAGCGGGCCGCTTCTTCCCGCCGCAGGCCCCGCAGCATGGCGGCGGCGATCGTCGCGCCGCTGCGGGAAAGGCCCGGAGCGATGGCTGCGGCCTGGGCCAGCCCGACGAGCAGGGCCTCCCACCAGGACAGATTTTCCAGTCCACGCTGGCGGCGGCCGAGGAACTCGCCGAGCAGGAGCAGCACGGCCGTGAGCAGCAGGATGCCTCCCACGGCCCTGGGGCTGGCAAAGAGTTTCTCGAATGTTTCCTCCAACAGCAGGCCGGCCAGGGCTGCCGGCACCGTGCCCAAGGCGATCCACCAGGCCAGCCGGGCTTGGGGTGTGCCCAGCGGCCGGCCTTGCCGGAGCCCTTGCCCCCAGGCCTGGAGGATGTCAAGCAGGTCGCGCCAGAATACACCGAGTACGGCGACCAGTGTTCCCAGGTGCACGGTGGTGTCAAAGGTCAAGAGCACCTCTGTCGGCAGTTCCTTGATCCAGCCCAGGAGGTGTTGCATCAGGACCAGGTGTCCCGAGCTGCTGACCGGCAGGAACTCGGTCACCCCCTGAATCAGGCCAAGCACCAGCGCTTCCCAGAATGCCATGGCGACCTCCTCGCTGTGCGAACGGTTAACGAGTGATTTGTAATTGTTCCCGGTCCTGGAAAGGCCGGGCTGCAAGAACGCCTCGGTATGCTAGACGAACTCTGCCCTCTGGCTTTTACATTCCAAGCTCCAGCATTGTACCACAGTCTCGCAAGGTGGGCAAAGATTGTTTGACTTGGACCATGCTTTCGGCTATAATGTTTTTGATTTGTGCGCTGGCAAGAGGGGCCTATCTTGACAAAAAGTTGGATCAGGCTTTGTGGAGTCACCCGGCAGTTTTCCCAGGGCTTGACTTTGTGCTGGGCGCTGCGGGGAATTGACCTGAACGTGCCCCAGGGGGCTTTTTTGGCCATCGTGGGCCCCTCTGGGAGTGGCAAGACCACTCTGCTCAACCTGCTGGCCGGCATTGACCGCCCTAGTGCCGGCCAGGTCTGGGTGGGGGATTGGCGTCTGGATCGGCTTGATGAGGAGTCTCTGGCCCGTTGGCGGGGCCGCTATGTGGGCATTGTTTTCCAATTCTTCCAATTGTTCCCTACCCTGACGGCCCTGGAGAATGTACGCTTGCCGTTGGAACTACAGGCCGTGCTGCCGGCAAGGGAACGACGGCGGCGGGCTTTGGACGCCTTGGAGCAAGTCGGACTGGCTGGTCGGGCCCAGCATTTGCCGGCCCAGCTTTCTGGCGGGGAGCAGCAGCGGGTCGCTTTGGCCCGGGCCTTGATTCATGATCCCCTGCTGGTGGTGGCCGATGAACCAACTGGCAATCTGGATAGTGAGTCGGGAAGGCATGTGGTGGCTCTGCTGCGACAGGTGCACCGGCAGGGCAAGACGGTGTTGATGGTGACTCACGATCGGCAGTTGGCCCAGGAGGCCTCGCTGCGGCTACACCTGCGTGATGGCCGGATTGTCTCTCGGGAGGAGGACGGCGATGCGTATCGGTGAATTGGCTGAGAAATCTGGGGTGACCGTAAGGACCATTCGTTATTATATTGAGGAGGGCCTCTTACCCCCCCCAGCTCGTCGAGGTTCCTATGGCGATTTTGACGAGAGCTATATACAGCGGCTGCAGTTGATCGCCGAATTGAAGCGGCAAAGGTTGAGCCTGTCGGCGATCCACGATCGGCTGGCCGCGATGGGGGTGTTGGAGGCGCAGCACAGCGGGCCCTACCAGCCCAGCCTTTTTGCCCCCTCACAGCAGCCGTTGGGGCCGCCGACCCTGGAGCAAGAGGCCGGCTTGTTTCGCTCTCGCTTTGGGGAGGAGTCGGGTCTGAGCACGGACCAGGTGGCCCAACTCGAGTCCCTGGGTTTGTTCGAGTCGAGGGAGGGTTTACTGCCCCGACACGCCCTGCCGCTGGCCCGGGCGGTGTCCACCCTGCTTTCCTGGGGCGCTACCTGGCAGGATATCGCCAGCCTGGCCAGGAACTTGCGCCAGGAGGCCGAGTTGCAGCAACGACTGCTGCGGCAGCGATCGACCGACCCCTTGTCCCAGGCGCTGCATTGGCAGGAATTGCTTCGGCTAGTGGACACGGTGCGCAGGGCCCTGCTCTGGCGCTGGGCCTATCTGGATCAAGAGGACGCTTGATGAGACAAGAATATCCGAGTACTGTGCCAGCACCATCCAGGCGTATCGACTGGATTCTGTTGATCACCCGCTGGTCGATGGCGTTGGCCCTGCTGCTTTGGAATCATTTCTCGCCGCCGGCCCCGGAGGCGCAGACACTCTTTGCGCGGGTGCTTTTATTCTACTTGGGATTGACCCTGCTGGAGGCCCTCTTCCTCTGGCGAGGTTGGGGGCTGGCCGCCTGGCCCTACGTGACCCTATCACTGGACTTGTTCTTACTGCTGCTGCTCATATTCTTGAGCGGCAAGTCGAATAGTCCCCTGCTGCTGCTCCTCCTCCTGCCGGTGGCGGTCACCAGTCTGCGGCTGGGCTTTTACTCCGGCCTGGGAATTAATCTGCTGGCCCTGCTGGGCTATATTCTGTTGACCTTGCTGGGTGTGGCCGAGCACGCCCAGCAGCCCAACTTTTTAGAGATGGGACTGTTTGCCGGGGTGATCATTGCCATCGCTGTGTTTGGTGGGCTGATTGCCGAGCAGATGCTGCGCCTGCCCCGCCAAGAGGTCGATCAGTACAAGGTCCAGCTTCAGCGGGCGGAGGAGGCCCAGCGCGCTATCCGCCAGCGGGCGGACGCTTTTTACGAAATGTCGCATACCCTCAGTGTGACCATGAGTTACCAGGCTGTGCTGGAGGGTATTCTGCGGCAGTGCCGTGGCTTGCTCGATTTTGCCGTGGGGGTGGTCCTGCTCTCCGCTGGGGAGGAGGACCTGTATATGGCTGTCTCTGCCGGGGTGCGTACGACAGACGTCCTTCAGCAGGTGCACCTGTGCGGGGGGGCGCTGTCCAACTGTCTGCGGACCGCTGAACCAAATATGCTGGAGAACCTGGGCCGGGATGATGAACTGGCGCAGATCACATCGCTGCAGCGCTGCCGTTCGGGTATGGTGGTGCCGCTGCGGGCCGGCCTGCGCAACTATGGGGCCATTGTGTTGGGCTCGATGGAGGAAAAGGCCTATCGGCAGACGGATATGGATCAGTTGAGCGCCCTGGCCCATTTTGCTACTACGGCGATCCAGAACGCCCAGCTCTACCAGGACTTGCGCGAGGAACGGGACAAGATCATCCGCGCTGAGGAAGAGGTGCGCAAGGAGCTTTCCCGTGATCTGCACGACGGGCCCGCCCAGTCCCTGGCCGCGATGGCTATGAACGTGGAGTACATCAAGCGCTTGGTGGCCACTGACCTGCCGATGGCCATAGGGGAGTTGGACAGCCTGGAGCAGTTGGCCCGTCGGACGGCCTGGGATATCCGGACCATGCTCTTTGAGCTGCGGCCGATTATCCTCGAGACCAAGGGCCTGATGGCCACCTTGGAACAGTACGTGCAGCGATTTACCGAGGCCGATGGTTTCCGGGTACACTTTGATGCTGGAGGGTTTGATCGGCGCCTGGACCCCAAGGTCGAGAATACGATTTTTATCATTATGCAGGAGGCGGTCAATAATGCGCGCAAGCACGCCAAGGCGCGGAATATCTGGCTGCGCCTGCAGCAGCAGGATCAGCAGCTGCTGGCCTCGGTGCAGGACGACGGGGTTGGCTTTGACCTGGACAAGGTACAATCCTCCTACGAGGCTCGGGGCAGTTTTGGCTTGTTGAATATGCACGAGCGCGCCCAGCGGGTTGGCGGCAAGACCGAGATCCGCTCGCAGCCAGGGAAGGGCACGGCGGTGATCATTAGCGTGCCCTTGTCCCAGGCGTAGGCCCGAATCACCAGAATTTTTGTACCGGGGTATGGCTGTTTTGGCGGCTGACTGGATCTAGGCGGTGCAGGTTGCGCCAGCTTGAGCGTAAAGTCAAGGGGGCCCTTGGCTAGTTTGTGGCCGGCCCTGGGCGGGTCTGGCTGTCGTGGGGTTTTTATGCGCGCATTGGTGGCTTTTTTGCTGACAATTATCGTATTTTTTATGGCTCAGGGGACCGGCAACGAGACGCTCTTTAATCTTTTCTACATCCTGGCTGGCCTGCTGGTCGTTTCTTATCTCTGGGCGCGTCTGAGCATGCGGGGTTTGACCGCCTGGCGTGATCTGCGCACCTCTCGGGCCCAGGTGGGCAAGCAGGTTGTACAGCGACTGCTGGTGCGTAACGAGAGTGTTTGGCCCAAGCTCTGGCTGGAGCTCACCGACCTTTCCGATCTGCCCGGTCATTGGGCCCGTTTTGTGACCTCTATTCCCCCCAGAGAGCGCCGCCGCCTTTGGGCGCGCACAAGATGTAGTATGCGCGGCAAATATACGCTGGGTCCGATCGTCATCCGCACCGGCGATCCATTGGGCCTGTTCCATTTTCAACAACGCCTACCCGATATGGTGGATTTGGTGGTGTACCCGGCTACGGAAGAGATCCATGGCTTTGAACTGCTCCCAGCCGAACTGCCTGGCGGGATCGCTACCCGCCAGCGTACCCACCAGACCACGCCCAACGTCTCTGGAGTGCGCGATTATGTGCCCGGGGACAGCTACAATCGCATTCACTGGCGTTCGACGGCCCGCCATCGTCGGCTGGTCGTCAAGGAATTTGAACTGGACCCCACGGCGGACGTTTGGATGATTCTGGACATGGAACGAAGGGCCCAGCGCAGCGAGATCTACAAGGGGGCACCGCCCTCCGTGGACGAGGATCTGCGCTCGCCCGAGTCCACCGAAGAGTACCTGGTTACGGCAACGGCCTCGCTGGCCGGTTATTTCATCCTGCAGCAGCGTCGTAACACCGGTCTGATTAGTTGGGGCCAACACCGTGAGGTCCTGCCCCCAGAACGGGAGCCCCGACAGTTTTACCGGATGATGGAGTGTCTGGCCATATTGCGGGCGCACGGGGACGCCCCGCTGGCCGAGGTGCTGGCGGCTGATTCAAACCGCTTCAGCCGCAATACCAGCCTGGTCATCCTGACTTGCTCCAGCGATCCAGGGTGGGTGCAGGCCGGCCTGCGCGATCTGCTCTACAAGGGCATCAATGCCGTGGTCGTCCTGGTGGATGGCCTGACCTTTGGCGGTTGGCAGGAACTGGGCGGGGTCGAGGCCGAGCTCATGGTACACCGCGTGCCCTACTATGTGATCCGCCAAGGCGATCCGATCGGCCTGGCGCTCAGTGGCGTAGTGGCCAAGATCGAATGGCAGCGCGGTGCTCTCTATGCCGGCGTGCAGTCCTCGCTCTATTAATCTCCTGCCGCCTAGCGCATGACCATGCCGCCATCCACGCTGAGGATCTGGCCGGTGATAAAGCCGGCCTTTTCGCTGCAGAAAAAGCCGACGGCCGCGGCAATGTCCTCGGGCTGGCCCAGCCGGCGGAGCGGGGTCTGTTCCAGTGCCGCCTGGCGCATAGCTTCGGGCAGGCCGGAGGTCATTTCGGTGCAGATAAAGCCGGGGGCGATGGCATTGACCGTGATGCTCCGCGAGCCGGCCTCGCGCGCGATGCTGCGGGTAAAGCCGATCAGGCCGGCCTTGGCCGCGGCATAGTTGGCCTGACCGGCGTTGCCGGCCAGGCCAACGACAGAGGCGATGTTGACGATGCGCCCCCAGCGGGCCTTCATCATCGGGCGCAGCACCGCCTTGGTGCAGAGAAAGGCCCCCTTGAGGTTTGTGTCGAGCACGGCCTCCCAGTCCTCCTCTTTCATCCGCAGCAGCAGCGTGTCCCGGGTGATGCCGGCATTGTTGACCAGGATATGCAGGCCGCCCCACTCCTGCACAACCCCTTCTACCATGGCCTCCACCGCGGCGGCGTCGCTCACGTTGGCTGGGGCGGCGCTGGCTCGTCCGCCAGCGGCCTGAATCTGAGCGGCGGTGGCGGCGGCGGGTTCTTCAAACAGGTCGTTCACGGCCACGGCCGCGCCCAATTCGGCTAGGTGCAGGGCAATGGCCTGACCAATGCCCCGGGCGGCCCCGGTGACCAGGGCGATTTTGCCAGCTAGTTCTTTACACATCCTGCTCCTCCTTGGCAGCAATCTGACACGAGCGAATCAATTCCTGGGCCTCGGGTCTCAATTGCTTATCCTGCGCGCTTAGGGGCAGACCATGCCGCCATCCACCACCAGGACGTGCCCGTTCACGTACGAGGCTGCTGGCGAGGCCAGAAAGTTGATCGCCGCGGCGACCTCGTCGGGACGGGCAAAGCGGCCCATGGGAATGATGGCCAGGGCCCATTCCTTGTAGCGATCGGGGACGTCATGAAAGAGATCTGTCTCGACAAAGGCCGGGGCCACGGCGTTGACGGTGACGCCGCGGGAGGCCACCTCGCGAGCCATGCCTTTGGTCAAGCCAATCAGGCCGGCCTTGGAGGCTACATAATTGACCTGCCCCACGTTGCCCACCATACCGGCCAGGGAGGCCACGTTGATGATGCGGCCGTAGCGCTGTCGCAGCATAGGCCGCAGTACCGCTTGACAGCAGATAAAGGCGGCGTGCAGGTTGATCTCGAATACGTCGCGCCAATCCTGCTCTTTCATGCGCAGCATGAGCGTGTCCCGGGCGATGCCCGCATTGTTGACCAGGATGTCCACCCGGCCAAACTTCTGCAGGCAGTCCTCGACCAGCCGGTTCACGGCAGTTTCGTCGGTCACGTCGGCCTGCACCGCCTGGGCCTGCCCGCCGATCTCCCGGGCCAGGCGCACGACTTGCTCGGCTTCGTCCTGCTGGCGATGATAGTTGACCATAACGGTGGCCCCCCCCTGGGCCAGGGCCAGGACGGTGGCTCGCCCGATGCCGCGAGATCCTCCGGTGACGATGGCGATTTGTCCCTCCAAGTTCATGCCATTCCTCCACTGCCTGCGCAGTTCATTCCGATGCTGCCAACAAGGACTGTACCTGCTCCAGGGTACCCAGGCAGGTCGTGCTGGCCTGGGAAAGTGTCCGCCGGACCAGCCCGGTCAGTACTTTACCCGGCCCAATTTCCAAAAAGTGCTGCACCCCAGCCTGCTCCATATAGTGTAGACTGGCCGTCCAGCGCACTGGGGAACAAACCTGGTTGAGCAGTTCCTGGCGAATCTCGCCAGTTTGCTGCATTGGAGTAGCGCTGGCGTTAGCGATCACCGGCGGCTCGGCCGGACGGAGCGCGCTGGCCTCCACCGCCTGGGCCAAGCCGACGGCGGCCTGCTGCATCAGGGGCGAATGGAAGGCGGCGCTGACCTTGAGCGGAATGACCTTTTTGGCGCCCCGCTCCCGCGCCGCGGCTACGGCGGGCTCCAGGGCTTGGAGTGCTCCACTCAGGACCAGTTGGCCCGGACTGTTATAGTTGGCGATGACCAGGGGGCCCCGTTGGCGGTACTCTTGGCAGATTTCCTCCAGGATTTCTTCCTCCAGCCCAATGACGGCGGCCATGCCTCCATCGTGGGCTTGTCCCATCAGGCGGCCGCGCTCGTGGACCAGTCCCAGGGCGTCGGGAAAAGAGAGCGCGCCCGCGGCAAATAGGGCGCTGTATTCGCCCAGGCTGTGGCCGGCCAGGAATCGGGGTCGGGGCAATTGCGGCGGTGCTTGCAGTCGTCCTTGTCCGTCCAGGCGGCCTCCCAGGGCCAGCAGCACGGCGACACTGGTAGTGAGCAGGGCCGGCTGGGCGTTGACCGTTTGAGTCAACTCGGCTTCGGGCCCCTCGAAGCAGAGGCGAGAGAGGGGTCTCGCCAGTATTTGGTCGGCCTGGGCGTACAGCGCGGCCACAGCGGGCCAGGCCTGGGCCAGGTCATGTCCCATGCCCACGTACTGCGATCCCTGGCCGGGAAAGATCCAGGCGGTCTGGCGAGGGCTGGTGCTCATAAAAGACTCCTTGCTGGACCGATCCATTCCTTCATTCCAACCGAGCGCAGGGCCAAGTGCCTGCTGCCAGGGGGGGGCATCTCGCCCTTTCGCAAGTTCAGGGCCGGCCCCAGATGAGCAGGGCCCCGGCCCAGGTCAGGCCGGCGCCAAAGGCCGAGGCCACGACGACATGGCCCTCCTGCAAGAGGCCGCTCTCCGCGGCCTCGCAGAGGGCGATGGGAATGGTGGCGGCGGACATGTTGCCATAGCGCTGTAGGTTGACAAAAATACGTTCCTCGGGCAGGTTGAGCCGTTGGCCCACCGCCTGGATGATGCGCAGATTGGCCTGGTGAGGCACAAAGAGGTCGAGCTCCTCCAGGGACAGGCCCGCCTTTTCCAGGACCTCCAAGGCGGCCTCGCTCATTTTGCGCACGGCAAAACGGAAAATTTGATTGCCCTTCATGTGGATAAAATGCTGTCCGCCGTCCAGGGTTTGCTGGGTGGCCGGCCGCGCACTTCCACCGGCCGGCAGGATGAGCAATTCGCCGCCCGCGCCGTAGGCCCCCAAGGTCGAGCTGATCAGCCCGCGGCGGCGGTCGGTCGCGCGCAGGACGGCGGCGCCAGCGCCATCGCCAAAGAGTACACAGGTGCTGCGATCCTGCCAATTGACAAAGCGGGAGAGGGTCTCGGTGGCTACGACCAGAATGTTCTCGCAGAGACCGCCCCGGATAAGCTGGGTGCCCACCGTCAAGGCGTACAAAAAGCCCGAACAGGCCGCCTCCAGGTCAAAGGCGCCGGCGTGGATGGCCCCCAGCGCATCCTGCACCAGGCAGGCCGTGGCCGGAAAAAAATGATCGGGGGTGGATGTGGCCAGGATGATCAGGTCCAGGGAAAAGGCGGGCAGATCGGCCTGCTGCAGCGCCTGACGGGCTGCTCGCACGGCCAGCGTAGACGAGCATTCGCCCTCGCTGGCCAGCCGCCGCTCGGCAATCCCGGTGCGCTCGCGGATCCACTCGTCAGAGGTTGCCACCATGCGCTCCAGGTCCGTATTCGTCAGCACCCGCTGGGGCAAGTACTTGCCCCAACCGGCGATGGCTGCATACCGTGTCAAGGGTGCCCCCTTTGACTTGCTCAGAAAAAAAAGGACCCACAAGCAGCCCCGCAGTTTGCTGCGGGGCTCTTCCGGGCAATCCCCCGCCTCGACGGGTCCGCCCGAGATCTGACTCGGTCCTGTAGCTGCTCAGTCCAGGCGCAAGTCGGTGCTTGTTATTCTTCCTCCACCTGGATGACCGACATCCCCTTGTAGGTGCCACATTCCAGGCAGACGCTGTGCGGGCGCGCTGGACGGCCGCACTTGGGGCAGATCACCAGGTGGGGACGGGTTAGGGCGTTATGGCTGCGTCGGTTACCCCGCCGGCGCTGTGAGACTTTGCTCTTGGGTACGGCTCCCATTTTTTACCTCACTCTATGACTAGACAACTCCACCCAGCTCAACGGGTCCTTTTAGAGCGGATTTCCGCCAGGATCGCGCCGTCGTTCGACGGGGTTTTGCGTCCCTGGGGCTGGGCAGTTACCTTACTCCGATGATACTTCTGACAGCAGCGAGGCCAGGATGGCCAGGCGCTCGTCGACCATTTCGGCGTGCCCGCCACAGGGGCCCTCGTTCAGATTCTTGCCGCAGATTGGGCAGAGCCCGGCACAATCTGGGCGGCAAAGTGGCTGCAGCGGTAGCGCCAGAATAAAGGCTTCCTGCAGGCATTCGCCCAAGTCCAGGACATGGTCCTGTTCAATCCAGTAAAAGTCGTCTCGATCTTGGTCTAGCTGCTGCTTTTCCGGCAGCGCCACACGAGGTCGGAACTCGATCTCTAATCCGACTCGCAGGGGCAGTGCGTACGTTTCCAGGCAGCGACTGCACTCCAGGACTGTCTTGCCCTCAGCCCATCCTTTGAGCAGAATCTCGCCGCGCAGGCGGGTCAGGCAGACCTGGCCCTGCAAATCCTGGAGGGCCAGCTCGCCGTCAAGGCGCTCCTGCTCAAAATCGTAGCAACGGGTCGCCCCAACAGGCTCGTTTAAAAGCTGGGCGACGTTAAAGGCCAACATCCTATCCTCCATAGCCGGCCCCCTTCCTGGGCCAGACCGGCGCTATGCCCTACCCTCGCCGGAATGCTATGATGCTCGTCTAAATCCGCCGGTCGATCCTGCTGGCGACGACCCACTGTCCGCGCTGGGTCCGATCGGCAGCAACAAACATCCTGGCGCTTTGAAACAGCCGTCCACATTCTACTACAAAAGGCGGGGATGTGCAAGTTTGCAGCCCACGCCACTTTCTGTTATAATCGTCCTACTATGCGTGAGTGAGGTGACTATGAGATACACACTGGAACGGCTGCCCGACAGCCGGGTAGCAGTGGATGTTGAATTGGAAGAGCAGCAGGTGGAAAAAGCCCTGGACCGGGCCGCGCGGCGCATCTCTCGCCGTACCCGCGTCCCTGGTTTTCGTCCGGGCAAGGCGCCCCGCGATATCATTGAGGCCCGCTATGGTCGGGCCGTCCTCTATGAGGAGGCCAGTAACGACCTGGTGCAGCGCGCCTACAAGGAAATCTTGGCAGAGGCGGACTTGGAGCCTGTGGCCGAGGCCTCGTTGGAGGACATGACCCTGGAACCCTTTCACTTTCGCCTGGTCGTGCCGGTGCGCCCGACGGTGACTTTGGGGGACTATTACGCGCTGCGCTTTGGGCGGGAAGTGAGCGAGGTTACGGACGAGGATGTGCAGGCTGTGTTAGAACGGTTGCAGGACGAGCAGACGGTCTGGATCCAGCCCGGGGAGGCCCGTCCGGCCGTTTTGGGCGATCGCCTGCTGGTGAACCTGGTGGGAACGGTCGGGGAACGCGAGATTGAGCATTCGGACGATGCCGAGATAGAACTGGGCGCCGAGGGCCTGCCGCCCGGCTTTTCCGAGCGCTTGGTCGGGGCCGAGGTCGGCCAGACCCTGGAGATCGAGGTCGTTCTCCCCGAACAGCCCGAATCCGAGCTAGCGGGTCAGACGGCTCACTATACGGTCACGGTGTTGGGCATTAAAGAGGCCGAGATCCCCACCCTGAGCGATGATTTTGCCCGCTCTTTTGGCCAGGAGCAGACCCTGGAGGAGATGAAGGCCCGTCTGCGGGACGAGTTGGCGGCGGCCCGGCATAAGCGGGCCCAGGAGCAGCAGTTGGAGCAGATGATCCAGGCCGTCGTTGAACAGGCCCAGGTGGACATGCCCGAGGTTCTGGTGGAACAAGAGGCCGACTCTATGTACCAATCTCAAGAGGCCGAGTTGAAAAAGAGCCAGATCTCAATGGAGCAGTTCCTGGGATATTTGGGCCGCGAGGAGGAGCAGTACCGCCAGGAACTGCTGGAACAGGCCCGGCCGAGGATGCGCCGCAGCCTGGTCCTGCGGGAGCTTGTACGGGCCGAGGCGATCTCGGTCGAGGAACAGGATTTTCCGGTGGCCATCGAGCGTATTATGGACGAGCAGGGCGGGCTGGCGGAGGAGAAGCGGCAGGAACTGCGCGAGTTGTTGTCCCAGCCGCGCATGCGCCCGGACCTGGAGGCCAATATTCTCAGCCACAAGTTGGAACAAACTCTGTTGGCTATTGCTGGCGGCCAGGTCGCGGGGGACAGCGCCCCGGAGGGCGCCGAGTCGCCCCCGGCTGCCGAGACCGCTGCGGACCAGGTACAGGAGGCCGAGCCTGGGGAGATCGAGCCCCAGGAGGACCCGGACGAGCTGAAAGAGGAACAGGATTCCTGAGGCCTTGGGCGAGCCGGCCGGCAGTCATGCGCCGCCGGCCCTGATGCCTCGCTTGGCGAATTGCCGGCAGCCGGGACCAGTCCCCGGACGCCAGTCGTTGAATCATTGTGGGAGCGTGACCATGCATAATCTAATACCCGTTGTGATTGAGAGTTCCGGCCGTGGAGAGCGGGCCTTTGACATCTATTCCCGCCTGCTCAAGGAGCGCATTATTTTTCTGGGCACCCCGATTGACGACCAGATCGCCAACCTGGTGGTTGCCCAATTGCTCTTTCTCGAGCACGAGGATCCCGAAAAGGACATTTATCTGTACATCAACTCCCCAGGGGGGGTCATTACGGCCGGCCTGGCCATCTATGATACCATGCAGTTTGTGCGGCCGGATGTTTCGACCATCTGCCTCGGCCTGGCCGCCAGCATGGGCACAATCCTGCTGACCGGAGGTACGGCCGGCAAGCGCTATGCCCTGCCCCATTCGACCATCCATATCCATCAACCTATGGGCGGGGCCACCGGCCAGGCCATCGACATGGAGATCCAGGCCCGTGAGATTATGCGCCTGCGCCAATTGCTCAACGAGATCCTGGTCAAGCATACCGGCCAGACCGAGGAGCAGATCGCCAAGGATACCGATCGCAACTTTTACATGACCGCCGAGCAGGCCCTGGAGTACGGTATCGTCGACGAGATACTGTCCGTGAAAAAGGATTTATAAGAGGATACAATGTCCAAGTATTTGGAAGGAGAGGCGCAGTACCGCTGCTCCTTTTGTGGCAAGAGCCAGGAAGAGGTGGATCGCCTGATCGCGGCTCCGGATGGGGCGGCTATCTGTGATGGCTGTGTGGATCTCTGCAGCGAGATCGTCGCCCAAGAGCGCGCCCAGCGAGAATCTGCCCAGAAAGAATTTAGCCCGAGTCCGCTGCTCCCCCCAAAGCATATCCGCGAGTGCCTGGACGAGTACGTGGTCGGCCAGGAGCGGGCCAAAAAGGTGCTTTCGGTGGCCGTGTATAACCATTACAAGCGCGTGGCGGCCGGGTCGCGGGTGGACGAGGTGGAGCTGCAAAAGAGCAATATTCTGATTATCGGCCCTACGGGCAGCGGCAAGACCTTGTTGGCCCAGACACTGGCCCTCATTCTGGATGTGCCCTTTTCCATCTCGGATGCGACGGCCCTGACCGAGGCCGGCTATGTGGGAGAGGACGTTGAGATGATCCTGCTGCGCCTGCTGCAGGCGGCCGATTTTGATCTGGAGCGTGCTCAGCACGGCATTGTCTATATCGACGAGATTGACAAGATCGCCCGCAAGTCCGGGGATAACCCCTCCATCACCCGCGATGTCTCCGGAGAGGGGGTTCAGCAGGGCCTGCTCAAGATCATTGAGGGCGGGACCGTCAATGTGCCGCCCGTGCCCGGTCGCAAACATCCCCAACAGGACTTTATCCAGATGGACACGACCAATATCCTCTTTGTCTGTGGGGGGGCCTTTGTCGGGCTGGACGAAATCGTCGCCGGCCGGATTGGCGGCAAACATGCCATGGGCTTTCATCGGGCCGTCACCCGAGAGGAACGCGAGGCCGCTTCCTGTGAGCTGCTGCGCCAGGTGATCCCGGACGATCTGTTGGACTTTGGCTTGATCCCCGAGTTCGTCGGCCGCCTGCCGGTGATGGCCAGCCTGTCTGCCCTGGACAAGGATATGCTCATGCGTATCTTGGTCGAGCCCAAGAATGCCCTGATCAAGCAGTATCAAAAGATGCTGGCCCTGGATCAGGTCGAGTTGGTCTTTACCCCGGATGCTCTGGAAGCGGCCGCGGAGCGGGCCTTGCAGCACAAGACCGGTGCCCGCGGGCTGCGTACCGCTCTGGAGGATGTGCTCTTGGACGTGATGTACGAGGTGCCCTCGCTGCCGCACATCCGGCGCTGTATCATCAATGCCGAGGTGATCCACGGACGGGCCAAGCCGGTCTTGTTGCCCTCTCCGGAGGAAGCGCAAGAGTTGGAGCGCGCCGGTTGATCCGAGTTGCTCCCCACTGGGAGGTTTTGTATGCCACGGCGCAGGATCTTGATTGCGGACGATGACCCCAATATTGGCATGTTGCTCCAGGCCAGCCTGGAGGATAGCGAGGGCGGGGATTTCGTGGTGGTGACCGTGTCCAATGGACTGGAGGCGGTCGAGTGTTTTCGCCAGGAGCCCTTTGACCTGATCATCCTGGACGTGATGATGCCCTATGTGGATGGCTTTGCCGCCTGCCGGACGATCCGGGAATCCTCCGATGTGCCCATTATTATCCTGACCGCCCGGGATGGGACGGACGATGTCATCCACGGCTTTGAGTTGGGCGCCGACGATTACGTGACCAAGCCCTTCCGTATCCGCGAACTGCAGGCGCGGGTCGAGGCGGTCCTGCGTCGCGTGGAAGGCGGGCGTCCCCGTGCCTTTACCCACGTGGCCCGGGTGGGGTATCTGGAGGTGGATCCGATTCGCCATCAGGTGACTATGGATGGCGAGGAGGTCCAATTAACCCCGGTCGAGTTCGAGCTGCTCTACTTTCTGGCAGCGCGCCCGGGCGAGGTCTTTGATCGGGCCACCCTGTTTCGGGAGGTCTGGGGACGGGCCTACGAATACGGTCGACAGACCAATCTGATCGACGTCTGTGTGCGCCGCCTGCGGGAAAAGATCGAGATCGATCCTTCTGAACCCGAGTATCTGCTCACGGTCCGCGGTGTTGGCTACAAGGTGGAGGAGCCTTGTTGACCACAGAAAAATAAAGCTGTGTAGCAGACCCCAAGTCCTGCTGCCCGAGCCACCTTTTGGCCATCGTTGGCGGTGCCGGGAGAAGGGCCTTTGGGGTCTTGTCTGACGAGGTTCCGCGTGCGCGTTCGCCGTTTAGAAATGCAGGGTTTCAAGACCTTTGCCTCCAAGACGGTCTTTGAGTTCCGGGAGGGGATCACGGCCGTCGTTGGCCCCAATGGCTCGGGCAAGAGTAACCTGGCCGACGCCCTGCGCTGGGTGCTGGGGGAACAGAGCTACTCTACCCTGCGCAGTCGCCGCACCGAGGACGTGATCTTTAGCGGTAGTTCCTCCCGCCCACCCATGGGCCTGGCCGAGGTCTCCCTGCTCCTGGACAACGAGGATGGCTACCTGCCGGTGGACTTTGCCGAGGTCGAGATCCGGCGGCGGGCCCATCGCTCCGGTACCAATGAGTATTACCTCAACCGTCGCCGGGTGCGCCTGCAGGATATCCAGGAGGTCCTGGGCGGGCTGACCTCTTCCTACGTGGTGATCCACCAGGGCCTGGTGGACGAGGCCCTCTCGCTGCGCCCCCAGGAACGCCGCCTGTTGTTGGAAGAGGCCGCCGAGGTGCGCCGCTATCACGATCGCCGGCGCAAGGCCCAGGATCGCTTGGCCCGGACCGAGTCCAACATGACCCGCGTCGCCGACCTGCAGAGCGAGATCGCCCCCCGCTTGCAAAAATTGGAACGGCAGGCCGAGCAGGCCCGCCGCTATAGTGCTACTGACACCAGCCTGCGCCGCGAACTGCGGTTGTGGTATCGCTTGCTTTGGCATGAGGGGTCGAGCGAGCTCGATCAGGCCCGCCAGAGATCCGCTACGGTGGAGGAGCAGCTGGCCCAGGCCCGGGCCGAGCTGGAAGGGGCGCAGGCTCAGACCCAGCACCTGCGCCAATCTATGGTAGAGACCCAGCGCCGGCAGCAAGAGCGCTGGCAGCAGCAGGAGGAGCTGCACCAGCAGGAGGAGCTGCTGCGCCAGGAATTGGCCCAGGTGGAGGGCGAGCAGCGCGCCCTGCGCCGCTATGCCGAGGAACTCACTCGGGCCCTGGCCGACTGGCGGCAAGAGGTTGCGGAGGGAGAACAGCGCCTGCAGGAAGCCCAGTCCACCGATCTGGAACTGGAGCAGCGGGTCGAACAACTCCAGTCCGGCCTGGAAGAGCAGCGGGCCTCCCTGCAGCAGGACGAGTCCTCGCTGCAGGAACTGCGGGATCGCCTGGGAGAGCTGCGCCAGGGCGATCTCGACCTGGCCGGCCAGCTCATGGGCGCGGAGCGGCGGCAGGAGGGCCTGCAGGTACAACAGGCCACCTGGCAGGCCGAGCAGACCGAACTGCAGACGGTCCTGGCCGACCTGGCCGGCCAAAAGGCCCCGCTGTCCGCCGGCCGGCAGGAGGCTGAGGCCGAACTGGCCCTCCTGGCCCAAGGGCTCACCGAACAACAGGCCCGCTACGAGGCCGCCGAGCGGCGCCTGCAGCAGGCGCGCTCGGCGTTGGCCGGCGCCCAAGAGCGGCTCGAAGCGGCCCGCTGGCAGCTGACCGAGCAGCAGGCCCGGCTGGAGGCGCTGCTCCAAAGCGGCGGCCCGACCGATGGGACGGCTTTTTTGCAGAACTGGGCGCTCGAAAGGGGCCGGCCGGCCTTTGAAACCCTGCTCTCTCAATTGCAGGTCCCCCCCGGCCTGGAGGCCGCTCTCGAGTCCGCCTTGGGCGAGTATGTGACCGCCCTGTTGGTGGCGGACTGGACCGGGGCCCAGGCGGCCCTGGACGCGCTCTCGGCCGTGGAGGCCGGGCGCGCCTCCCTGCTGCCTCTGGCCGAGCTGCCCACTGAAGCAAGCCGGCCGGAGGACTTGGCCCAGGACTCCCAGTTGTTGTTGGATGCGTTAGGGCTGCCGGCCCGTCCACAGACCTGGCTGCTGGCCGTGTTGGGGCGGGTCCTGCTGGCAGAGGATGCCGCCTCCGCCCGGCGGATCGCCCGGGAACTGTCCCCAGGTTGGCGCGTCGTTACCCCCCAGGGGCTGCTGGTGACCTCCGAGGGCGTCGTGGCCGGGGGACGCCTGCCGGCCGCCCAGAGCGCCCTGGCCCGCGAGCAGGAGCGCCGCGCCTTGGAGCGAGATCTGGCCGCTCTGCGCGAACAGCTTGAGCAGTGGACGGAGCGACAACGGGCCGCCCAGCAAGAATTGGCCGCCGCCCAGGACGACTGCGAGGCTTTGCGCCAGCGGCTTGCCGAGCAGCGCCTGCAGCGCCAAGAGTTACAGGGCCGCATCCAGGAATACGGGCGTAACCTGGCCTGGTTGGAGGCCGAGGAGGGCCGCCAGCAGCGGCGCTGGCAGTCCCTCCAGGTGGAGCGGGAGCGCCTGCTGCAGGAGGGCGCTGCCCTGAAGCAGCGGCTGCAGACGCTCCGGCAGCAGCGGGCTGAACTGGCGCAGGAATTCCTCTCCCTCCAGGGGGGCGCCCGACAAATGGATCTTGTCTGCGCCCAGGCGCGCGAAAAATTGCAGGAGGCCCGCACGGCCTGGGCCGTGGCCCGGACGGAGCGAGACAACCAACGCTCCCTGCTCGAGATGTATCGGCGGAATCTGCAGCGCCTGCACCAGCAGCTACGCGAGGGGGAGCAGCGATTGGCGCATACGGAACTGCAGTTGGCGCGTTGGAGCGAGCAAAAAGGCGTCCTGCAGCAGCGGGAGCAGGCGCTCCAGGCCAAACTGGCGGCGCTGCCCTCCCTGGTCGAGCCTGCCCGGGTCTCTTTGGACGATTTGGCCCACTGGGAACAACTGGCTGCCGAACGACAGCAGCAGGTCGTCGCTCTCGAGGGCAGTGCCGGTCGGGCCGAGATGGAGGTGGAGCGGCTGCAGGAACGACTCAAGGATGTGCTGCGGCGTGGTCTGGAGGAGATTGGGCCGGAGGCCAGTGCCTACGGCCAGGCCGGGGAGGCCTTGCTCAACGCGCTCCTGCAGCAGCCGCCCGAGTGGGCCCGCGGCCCCCTGCAGGAGGACGTCTCGCGCCAGGAGCTGGAGCGGCGTGTCGCCCAGTTGCGCGAGGAGATTCGCCGCCTGGGCCCGGTCAACCCCCTGGCCGAGGAGGAGTATGCCCAGTCTCGCGAGCGCCACGATTTCCTGGAACAGCAGTTGCAGGACTTGGGCGATTCGATCCGCTCCCTGCGGCAGGTGATCGACGAGTTGGACCAGGCCATGGAGGATCGTTTTCGTGACACCTTTGGGCAGATCAATCAGGAATTTCAGGCCTATTTCCAACGGCTCTTTGGCGGCGGCACCGCCCAACTGGGGCTGGTGCGGCTGGACGAGGAGGACGCCGGCCTGGACAGCCTGGGCGTCGAGATCACCGCCCGCCCTCCGGGCAAGCGAGCCCATACCCTGGCCCTGCTCTCCGGAGGCGAACGGGCGCTGACCTCGGCAGCCTTGCTCTTTGCCATTCTCAAGGTGAACCCCAGGCCATTCTGCATGCTGGACGAGGTGGACGCCATGCTGGATGAGGCCAACGTGGGGCGCTTCCGGGAATGCCTGGAAGAGCTGGTCCAGGAAACCCAGTTCATTATGATTACCCACAACCGGGTCACCATCGAGTCGGCCAATACCCTCTATGGGGTCTCTTTGGCCGAAGACGGCGCTTCGCGGGTCCTTTCGCTGCGCCTGGAGGATGCGCTGGCGATATGATACGGATTTTTCATACCCCATTGTTCCGATTCCGGTCGGCTGCGCGGGGCACTGCAGGAGGTAAGGTATGAGCAAAAAAAGCGTTGGACTGCTGTTGGGAATCCCTCTTTTCGCGCTGCTTTTGTTGGGCTGTGGGGCCGAGACCCCGGCGAGCACGCGGACGCCGGTCGCCGTCCCCCCGCCGACGACCGCTGCTACAGTGCAGGCTACCCTGCCCGAGATCCCGACCCCGCCCGCCATCTGGCCCACGGCGGTGTCCCTGGCTCCCCGCCCCCCGGTGAGCTTGAGCGCTTTTCAACTCGAACTGGAAACCGTACTCGGCGGATTGGAAGAACCGCTGCTCCTGGCGAACGCCGGCGACGGTAGTGGGCGGCTCTTTGTGGGCGAGCGCAAGGGCCTGATCCGTATCGTCCAGGAGGGCCAACTGCTGCCGGAGCCCTTTCTTGACCTGACCGATCGGGTGAACGCCGTGCGCAGCGAGCAGGGCTTGCTCGGCCTGGTCTTTCACCCGGACTATGCCGAGAATGGCTACTTTTTCGTCAGTTATATCAATTATCGCGGTGATACCGTGGTCAACCGCTTTTCCTGCGACCCGCAGGAGCCCAATCGGGCCGACCCCGACAGCGAGGTCGCCGTGCTCCTGCTGGATCAGCCGGCGGCCAATCATAACGGTGGGCACCTGGCCTTTGGCCCGGATGGCTATCTCTATGTCGGTGCGGGGGATGGCGGGGGCGAGGGCGATGTCTGGGAGAATGCGCAGAACCGGGGCACGTTTCTGGGGGCGATGCTGCGCCTCAACATCGACGTGGCCCTCTATGCCGTGCCGGCCGCCAATCCCTTTGTGGGCGATGCCGATTCCAGGCCGGAAATTTGGGCCTATGGCCTGCGCAATCCCTGGCGCTTTTCCTTCGACCGCCAGACCGGCGATCTCTACATTGCCGACGTCGGCCAGGATCACTATGAGGAGATCAACGTTCAGCCGGCCGGCAGCCCGGGCGGCGAGAACTATGGCTGGCCCTTGATGGAGGGCCGGCACTGCTACCCGCCCGAGGAGGAATGTGACATCGGTCCCTGGACCCCTCCGCTGCTGGAATACGACCACGGCCAGGGCTGCGCCGTCATTGGCGGCTATGCCTACCGCGGCCAGCAGTTTCCCGCCCTGCAGGGCGTTTACCTGTTTGGGGACTATTGCAGCGGCCGCATTTGGGGGGCCGGCCCCGACGAGCAGGGGAACTGGCGGATGGCCGAGCTGCTCAAGACCGACCTGCGCATCAGCAGCTTTGGCGAGGACGAGGACGGCGAGGTCTATTTGTTGGGCCTGGAAGACGGGACCTTGTACCACCTGTTGGCGCGTTGAGATAACCCTACTCGATGGGAAAATAGGCCGAGAGGCGGCGCACGGGGGTCGTTTCCCCGGCCAGGGGCGTGAGGGTCACGACGGCGACGCTGACGTCATCACGGGGCCGGCCCTGCTCCAATTCCAGCACCCGCGTCATGAGGGCGTCGGCCAGCTCTTGGGCCCGCGGCCAGCCCCGCGCGAGCTGCTCGCGCAAAAAGGCGGCCGCGTCAAAGGAGCACAGCGATCTCTGGCCGGCCCGGGTGACTCCGTCGCTGACGACCATGGCCCCCAGGTACGCTTCCAACGCTCGTTCCACGATCACCGGCTTGTGGCGGCGATAGATGCCGATCGGATGGACCGCTTCGTCGTGGATGTCGACCTGGCTGGGGCCAAAGAAAAAGGCCGGGCACTCGTCGTTGCGGGAAAGCACCAGCGTGCGGCTCTCCAGGTCCAGCGAGAGGATGTTCAGCGTGGCCGAGACGCGGCCGTGGCGCAGGGTGAGCAGGTAGTCGTTGAGGGCGCGGGCGACCGCGCCGTCCCGGGCGCCCTCTTTGATCATCACCGCCCCCCGGCTGATGACCAGGTTGCTGATGGTCTTGGCCGCCAGGCCGCTGCCCTGGGCGTCCACCAAAAAGATCGAGAGCCCGCCGTGGGGCCGTTCGACCAGCTCGATGGTATCCCCGCTGGCACGGCTGGCATATTTGTGCGTTTTGGCCACTCCAACTTGGAATTCCAGCATGGCGCTACTCTGTCCCCTGCTCGGTCTCTAGCCACAGCTCGTAGACCTGCCGTCGCGGCCAGCCGGTCTCGCCGGCGACGATGCGCGCCGCCTCGCTGGCCCGGCAGCCCTCCTCGTGCAGTTCTCGCAGGCGCGAGCGGACCATGGCCTCGGAGGCCGGCCCCTCGGCAGCCCCGGCGATGACCAGGGTAAACTCGCCCCTCGGATCCTGCTGCTCAAAGTGGGCCCGCGCCTGGCTCAACCGTTCCCGGCGCACCTCCTGGTGCAGCTTGGTCAGCTCTCGGGCGATGGCCGAGCGACGGTCGCCCAGGACCTCCTGCAGGTCGGCCAGGCTCTGCTGCAGGCGGTGGGGCGTCTCAAAGCAAATCAGCGTGTAGGTCAGCCCGGCGACCGATTGGAGCAGCCGGCGCCGTTTGCCCTGCTGTCGCGGCAGGTAGCCCAAAAAGATGAAACGATCCGTCGGTAGGCCCGACAGGACCAGGGCCGCGATCGCGGCGCTGGGGCCGGGCACGGCCTCCAGGGCCAGGCCTCGCTCCAGGGCCTGGCTCACCAGTCGATAGCCAGGATCGGCCAGGCCGGGTGTGCCGGCGTCCGAGACCAGGGCCACGTCGTGCTGCTGCAGGAACTCGATGATTTCCTCGCGCCGCGCGGCGCCGCTGTGATCGTGGTAGCTGCGCAGCGGGGTGTGGATATCATAGTGCGAGAGCAGCCGGCCGGTGTGGCGGGTGTCCTCGGCCACGACGAGTTCCACCTGGCGCAGCACGCGCAGCGCGCGCAGGCTAATGTCCTCCAGGTTGCCGATGGGTGTGCTGACTAGGTAGAGGGTGCCTCCCACCACTGTCCTCTTTCGCTGCTGGCGGTGCTAGAATACGGTCTGGCGGATAATCGATTCCTCGCGTTTGGGCCCGACCGAGATGATGGCGATGGGGGTGCCGACAATCTCTTCAATTCTGCGCAGAAACGTCTGGGCTTGTTCCGGCAGATCCTCAAAGGCCCGTACTTGCCGGGTGGAGCTCTGCCAGCCGGGCATGTCCTCATAGACGGGGGTGAGCGATTCCCAGAGCAGTTGGCTGGTCGAGACATAGTCGACGACGGCGTCGTTGAGGCGATAGCCGGTGCAGATCCGCACGACCGGTTCCTCGTCCAGTACGTCGAGCTTGGTGATGGCCAGGCTGTTGACCCCATTCAAGTCCACGACGTAACGCGCGGCGACGGCGTCAAACCAGCCGCAGCGGCGGGCTCGCCCGGTGGTCGTGCCGAACTCGTGGCCGCGCTCGCGCAGTCCCTCGGCGATCTCGTCCTCCGCTTCGGTGGGAAAGGGGCCGGCCCCGACCCGGGTGCAGTAGGCCTTGCACACGGCCATGACGCGCTGGATGCGGGCGGGGGGGATGCCCAGCCCGGTGCAGGCCCCGCCGATCGAGGGGGACGAGGAGGTGACGTAGGGGTAGGTGCCAAAATCCAGGTCGAGCATGGTCCCCTGGGCGCCCTCCAGCAGGATGCGTTTGTCCTCCCGCAGGGCCTGCATCAGGATCTGGCGGGTATCGCGGATGTGCGGGGCCAACTGCCGGCCGTATTCCAGGTACTTGAGATAGATTTCGTGCAGCGAGAGGGGGGGATGGTTGTAGACCTTGGTCAGCAGGCGGTTCTTTGCGTTGACCATCTGGGTCAGGCGGGAGAGCAGGATTTCCTCGTCCAACAGGTCCACCATGCGGATGCCCACGCGGGCGGCCTTGTCCGTATAGGCCGGCCCAATGCCCCGGTGGGTGGTGCCGATGGAGCTGTTGCCCCGGCTTTCCTCCTCCAGTTGGTCCAGGATGGGATGGAAGGGCAGGATGACGTGGGCGGCCTCGCTGATGAACAGCCGTTCGATCGAGATTTTGTGCTGGCGCAGGACGACCAGTTCGTCGATGAGCCGCTGGGGGTTGACGACGACGCCGTTGCCAATGATGCAGGTGACCTCGGAACTAAAGATGCCCGAGGGGATCAGGTGCATGTGGAACGTCCCATAGGGGTTGACCACGGTATGGCCGGCATTGTCGCCGCCCTGGTAACGGGCCACCACCTCCGCCCGGGAGGTCAGCAGGTCGACGATCTTGCCCTTGCCCTCATCCCCCCATTGTCCTCCGATTACGGCCTGTACGGTCATGATCTCACCTCTGTGGATCGGCAGGTCATCAAAAGAATGCTACGTCTCGGATCCCAACAAGCTCTCCAGTTCCTCGCGAATGTCCTCCAGGTCGGCGAAGGAGCGGTAGACGGAGGCGAAGCGAATGTAGGCCACCTGGTCGACCTGGCGCAGCTTTTCGATGACCAGTTCGCCGACGGCCTGGCTCGAGATCTCTTCGCTGGCCGTGGAGAAAATGGCGGCTTCGATCTCGTCCACGATGCGTTGGATGGTTTCTATCGAGATAGGTCGTTTGGTACAGGCCAGATGGATGCCGCTTTCTAGTTTTTGGCGGTCGTATTCCTCCCGCCGGCCGTCCCGCTTGACCAGCATCAGGCTGATGGGTTCGACGCGTTCGTAGGTGGTAAAGCGCCGGCCGCACTCGCGGCACTGGCGGCGGCGGCGGATGGTGTCCATGGTGGGCATCTCTCGGGTGTCCACAACGCGGGACGAATTGGCCCGGCAGTAAGGGCACTTCATGTGCATCGCTCCAAATCAAAGCTCGATCGGAATCTTGTTCTCCCCTCTGCTATTATAATATACAATGCGCTTTTTCACAAGGCGGGGCCGGCGGGAATGTTCCCGCCGGCCCCGCGGTCTATCCAGGGTGCGTGGTGTCTACCGGCCTAGAATTCGTAGGCGTTGAGGAGCAGCGGCAGGTAGATCTTGTAAATGATCTCGCAGTCGACCGTCACGGGGAAGGTCGCGGTGTCGTAGCCGGCGCCCTCGCAGTTCCACACCTCCAGCGTCACGGTGTAGGTGCCGCTTTCGGCGTAGACGTGGGTGGGCATGGCCGCGGTGTCGGTCACGTCGTCGCCAAAGTGCCAGAGCCAGCTAAAGGGCTCGGTGCCGGTGACGTCGGCCGTAAAGTCGACCGAGCAGAGATCGGCGGTGTAGCCATAGTCGAGCAGCTCGACCGCTACGCAGGGCGGCTCCAGGACGGTGAGCACGCCGGCGTTCCCCAGTTCGAAGGGTTCGCCGGGGTAGACCCCGTCCAGGTCGCCGTAGGTCCAGCCGGCGTTGGGGTTCATAGTGGCCCAGTTGCCGTCAAAGCGCACGGCGTAGGAGTAGACGCCGACCGCCGCGGGCGTGAATTCGGCCCAGTAGAGGTCGTTGTTGCCGTTCTGCACGCCGGCAAAGGTCAGCGGCATCCAGGTCCAGTTGGCCGGGTCGGGGTCGGTGCCATAGCCGAGCTCGGCCATGACGGCGCGGCCCTCGCCGGCCGGGTCGGTGACGTTCTGGATATAGACCTCGCCGGTGATGGGCCCGGTGGCCTCGCCGAGGGTGAGGGTGATGGCGGCCGGCTCGACCAGGTGGGCGTAGCCGACGTCGACGGCGCGATAGTCGTCCACGGCCATGGCCTCGGTGACATCGACCATGTGGTTGCCGGTGTTGAGCCAGTCCCAATGGGCCGGCCCGCCGGCCATGGTGTCGGTGTAGACGACGTACTTGTACTCGTAGGTGCCGACGTCGAGCGACACGGTGAGGGAAAAGACGCTGGCGTCGGCGTTGGCGGCGAGCGGGTGGGCCAGGGGGTCCCAGCCGTTAAAGCTGCCGGCCACATAGACGGCCTCGCCCATGGCGACCACGTCCTCCAGGTCGTGGTAGATCATGGTGACGTCTACCGGCAGCTCGCAGACTACGCTGACCGGGATCTCGACCACGTCGTGGCCAAAGCCGTCGCAGTTCCAAACGTGCAGCGTGGCGGTATAGTCGCCGGAGGCGGCGTACTCGTGGGTCGGCATCGCCATCGTAGAGGTCATACCGTCGCCAAAGTCCCAGAGGTAGTCGATGGGCTCGGTGCCGGTGACGTCGGCGCTAAAGGTGACCGTGCAGAGATCGATGTCGGCGGCGACGTCCAGGATCTCGACGGGGTCGCAGGGCGCGGTGACGCAGAGTTCCAGCGGGATCATGACCGGGTCGTCCCAGCCGGGATCGTCGTGGAAGAGGGCCAGGCTGCCGGTGTAGCAGACGCCGATGGAGAGGCCGTGGGTGTCAAAGATGACGTCGACGGGGAAGGGCGTGTCGGGCAGGTTGACGCCGGTGGTGGGTACCTCGCTGACCCAGGGGATGTTGCCCCAGGGGCTGGCGGCCATGGCGTCCAGGTCGTAGCCCACGACGGTGTCGCTGTCGGCCTGGTGCATGCCGGCAAAGATGAGCATGCCCTCAAAGCCGGGATAGTCGCCGTTGATGGCGGTGGCGCCGCCGGCCATGTTGTCCACCCAGCCGGGGTCGATGCCCTGGAAGGTGACGCCGGTGGGGTTGCCCGTGGTCGGGTCGATCTGGGTGGCCTGCGCGGCGGGCGTGCCGTCCTGCGACCAGACCCAGAGGAAGGGACCGCCGTCCGAGTACATATCCCAGATCATGCCATAGGCGGAGAGGGTGTTGGGATACTGGTTGACGATGGTGCCGGAGCGGTCGAATTCATAGATGTTGCTGCCCCAGTTGGCCGTCCAAAAGTGGTCGGTGGCGGGGTCGTAGGCCAGGGCGCGGTTCGGGTTCTGCGGCCCGGTGAGGCAGTTGGCCTGCATGGTCTCGTTGACCGGGTCAAAGCAGTCGATGGCCGTGGAGGCGCTGCCGTAGAGGTAGGTGCCGTCCCAGGCCATGTCGCGCCAGCCCCAATCGGTGGCGCTGGCGGGCTGGTCGTAGGTGGCGACCAGGGTGCCGCTGGTGTCGATCTTGTAGAGCTTGTTGGGATCGACGCCAGAATTGCCGCCGGTGACCCACCAGTAGCCCAGGGCCCACTCGACGCCCAGGATCTGGGTGTCGCCTGTAACGGCCCCAACGTCGGCCTGGAAGAGTTCGTCGCCGATGGCCATGAGGCCCATGGTGGTCGTGGTCTCGCGGATCTCCCAGGCCAGTTCGCCGGCGCCCTCGTTAAAGATGTTCAGGGTTTGGGTATAGACCTGGTCGATGGGCACGTTGACGGCGTAGGAGAGCGGCTCGACGTTCATGCAGGACTCGATGTAGCGCAGGTTCAGGTCCAGGGTGTTGGTGGTATCGGTATAGACCTGGATGGTGCCCCAGTTGCTGTCGTGCTCGGCCGCGCTGGCGGTGACGGTGTAGAATCCCTCATAGAGCCAGCGGTAATAGTAGCCGGTGGCGTCGGTGGTCATGGTGTAGGGGCCACCCGGTCCCTCGACGGTGACATCGGCGCCCTCGATGGGATAGATCTCGCCGTCGCAGTAGCCGGTGCCATAGATGTTGCCGTTGAGCAGCGCAATGTCCCCGGCGGGCAGGACGTTCATGGTGATGGGCAGGGTGACCTTGCCGTTGAAGGGATCGTCGCTGTTGACGTGCAGGTTGGCCAGGTAGGTGCCGGGCTCGGGCACGGCGCCGGCGTCAAAGTGGATCTCGACGTCGGTGCTGTCGTAGGGGGCCACCATGCCGCTGACGGGTACCTCGGAGAGCCAGGGCACGTCGCCGCCGCCGCCGCCGGTGGCAAAGGCAAAGGCGTCGACCTCGGCCCCGCCGGGGAAGGCCCCGACGAGGGTGCTGGCGCCGCTGGCGGTGTCGATGACGCGCAGTTCGCCCTGGGTGGTATAGGCGGCCCAGTAGAGCACGCCGCTGACCTCCTCAAAGTCCATGCCCTGGGCATAGTTGGCGCTGACCCCGAGGGAGCCGACGACGGTGCCGGCGCCCGTGGCGGGGTCGATCTGGATCAGTTGGTCGGTGACGATGTCGACGCCGTACATCTCGCCCTGGGCGTTGATGGCAATGTCGATAATGCAGGTGCCGTTGGTGATGTTGCCGATCTGGGTCGCGGCGCCGGTGGCGGGATCGATGGTGTAGAGGGTGGAGGAGGTGCCGCAGACGGAGGAGGAGGCGTAGAGGGTGCCGTCGGCCGCGCCGGTCAGGCCGGTCCAGTTGCCGTTGCCGGTGGTGGTGCCAATGACGGTGCGGACGGCGGTGGCGGTGTCGATGGCGACGAACTCGTTGGTGTCATAGTCGAAGGCGTAGAGGGTGGAGAAATCGCCGCCGACAAAGTCGCCGGCCGGGTGGAACTGGGTCACGGCGCCAACGACGTTCCAGGTGCCGGGGACGGTGGTGTCGGGGATGTAGACCAAGTTGTAGCCCGGATAGACGTCCAGGGCAAAGGCCGGTTCACCGGCCAGCGGCCAGGGCGTCAGGGGTGCGGATTCGCCGTCCAACTCGGGCAGATCCGGCGCCCGCTCCGTTGAGACGGGCCGGTCGTCCTGCGGCAGCTCACCCTCAAAGGGCGGGATGGAGAGGACCGGCGGCTGGAAGCCGCGATCCTGTTCCGCCAGCTCGTAGGTCAGGGTGGCGATGCCCAGGTTGTCGATGGTCAGCGTCTGGCTGGCCGTGTCGCCAAAGGTCAGCGTCTCTTCCATGGACATGGGGTTGACGGCGATCTCGGGCGCGTCCAGGGTCAGCACAAAGCTGCGCGTGACGACGTCCTGGCTGAGGACCTCGACGCTGTCATAGCCGGGCCAGTAGCCGGGCATGGTGGCGGTCAGGTTGTAGGTGCCGACCAGCAGCCAGTGGTAGTAATAGCCGCTGGCGTCGGTGGTAGAGCTGACCACGGTGGTGCCGTCGTCGATCCAGACGACCGCTTTCTCCAGCGGTTCGTAGGGGCGATCGCTGTAGACGTAACCCTCCAGCTTGCCATAGTCGGCGCTGGGGCTGACCGTCAGGGTGACGGGCACGGTGACCTCGTCGTTGAGCGGATCGTTGTTGCTGATGCGGAGGTCGGCCATATAGACGCCCGGTTCGGGCACGACGCCGGCGTCAAAGTCGACGTCCACGTCGATAGAGCTGCCCGCGGGCACGGTGCCGGTGATGGGCGCCTCGCTGAGCCAGGGCACGTCGCCGCCGCCGGTGATGACGCCCACGCCGTAATCGGCGATGTAGCCGCTGCCGTAGGTGTTGTTGCCCGTTGCCGCCGGCGGGTAGCCGGCCAGGGTGCCCGGGTTGCCCGTGTGCAGGATGCCAAAGCAGTTGGTGGCGAAGGGGGTGGGATCTACGCTGTTGCGATAGTAGTTGGCGCTGCCGTTCCAGGAGCCGCCGACGTAGTAGAACTTGCCGGCCTCGATCGGTACCGAGACGGGGCCGGAGCCGTGCCATTGGGCGCCGGCGGGCAGGCCGCTGACCTGGTGCTCAAAGATCTTGGTGTAGGTGCCGACCAGGGCGTCAGCCTCGTAGACGATAAAGTACATGTCGCTGGGGGCGCTAAAGTTCAGGTAGACAAAGATCTCGCTGAGGACGGTGTTCTCCGTGGCCTCGAAAAAGTCGCCGCGGTCGCGGGTGCCGCCAGGACCCCAGACGGAGCCCAGGTCGCCGCCATAGTACTCCTCGCATTGGGCCAGCGGGGTGTAGCCGTTGTCGACCTCGCCGATCTCGAAATCCAGCGGTTGGACGCCATCGTTATAGATGGTCAGGATCTGGGTGGAGGTCTGCCCCATGTCGAGGAATTCCTCCATAAAGGTCGGGGCGACCACGATCTCGGGGGCGTCGAGGATCAACTGAAAGTCCTCGGTGGTCGTCACCTGCCCGACGATGGTGGTGGTCCTGGCCTCGGGGATGTAGCCGGCCGCCGTGGCGGTGATGTCGTAGCTGCCCTGGAGCAGCCAGAGGTAGTAGTAGCCATCGGCTTCGGTGGTGTAGCTGTACACGGTGGTGCCATCGTCGGCCCAGAGCACGGCGCCCTCGATCGGGCCGCCGGGGCGGTCGCTGGTGATGGTGCCTTCCAGCTTGCCCAGGTCGGCCGGCGGGGTCACGTGCAGCAGGACCTGCACCTCTTTGTCCGGATGGGTGGGATCGTCCGGTTTGATTTTCAGGAGCGCCTCGTAGGTGCCGGGCTCGGTCACGCCGGCCGCCGGGGTGGCCGTAAAGTAGTTGGTCCAACCCAGGCTGCCGCCGGCCGGGACGGTGCCGCCGGCGATGCTGGTGCCGTACCAGGGCACGTCGCCGCCGCCCAAAAAGTCCATGCTGCGCTGGATGACCTCGTCGCTGTCCGCGCCGGTGTATTCGAACTCCCAGGCCAGGTAGATGGCCCGGTAGCCCAGGCGATCGACCTTGACCCCGGCCGAGTTGCCGCTGATCGCGGTAAAGATCTCGGTGCCCTCGGCGCCGACGATAAAGTCGTCGGGGTAGGGATCGGCGCTGATGTCAAAGCTCAGCCCGGACATAATGTCCACGCCGGTGACCACGCCGTCGGAGCCACTGTCGCTGGCGTAGGTGGACTGCAGGTAGTCGTTGTAAAAGACGCCGCCGGTGGAGTACTGGTATCCTAGGTCGTTGTCGGCGATAAAGAGCGCGCCGCCCGCGTCCAGATAGGCCATAAAGGCGGTGTCGTAGCTCGGAACGGTCCAACCGCCGGCGACAAAGACGGCCTGGTAGTCCAGCAGGTCGGGGATGGCCATCCCGGCAAAGGTGGCCACGTCCACTTCCATCCAGGTGTAGCCGAGGTTGGTCAGGGAGGTCTCGATGGTGGTGGCCGAGGCGGCATCGTCGTCGACCACCAGGACGTCCTCGCCGGCCATGAGGCTGCTGACCGCGGCCTCCATGAACTCAAAGTCATAGTCCTCGGCCATGTTGTTGGTCATTTGGGCGGCCAGGTTGCCGGTCGTGTACATCTCGAGGCTGATCTCGATCGGCTCGGGCACGACGGCGATGGCGGCCAGCAGGGCAAAGTCCTGCTGCACGCTGCCGCCGACCGGGACGACGACCGTCTCGACGTCGTCGGCATAGTCGGCCATGGTGGCGGTCATGACGTAGGTGCCGGCCTCCAGGTACATGGTATAGTAGCCGGTGGCGTCGGCGGTGGCCATGGCGCCGTTATCGGCCTCGACCAGGGCGCCCTCCAGGGGCGCGCCGCTGTCAAAGTCGGTGACGTATCCCCAGACCAGGCCCTTGGGCTGCAGTGAAAAGTCCAGCAGCGTGGCCGTGGTGCTGTTGACGTCAACGTTGGTGACGGTCTGCGGGGCATAGGCCTCTCCCTCGGCAGTGACAGTATAGGTGCCGACCATGAGCCCCATGGTGTAGTAGCCGGTGGCGTCGGTGGTGGCCTCCCACTCACCGCCGCCGTCGCGCATGGCGGTCACGGTGATGTCCGGCAGGGGGTCGCCGGGGGCCTTGCTGCCCTCGGTGATGGTGCCGTGCAGGTAGCCCATATCGCCCACGCCGGCCATTTGCACGGCGGCCAGGGCGTCCAGGTAGCCCCAACCGTACTCATAGTTGGGCCAGTCGTTGGAGCCGGCGCAGGCCGGCTTGCCGCAGCCGCCCAGGGGCACGTCGTGGTT
>JAFGKG010000074.1 GCA_016928715.1 Chloroflexia bacterium | reverse complement strand
CTGCACAAGCTGGGCGTCGACAACGAGTTCAAGATCTCGGTCTATATGGGCAACGACAACCCCGTATCGGTCTTTTGGACGCTGATGACGGCCCGCCTGTTCGCCCGGCCGGACGGCAGCACCTCGCTGATCGGCTTTAACCTGTCCAACTCGGTCAACAACGAGACCATCCGCCAGTCCAACAAGATCCGCAGCGCCCTGAACCTGGAGCAGGAGGTCCGTTTCGAGCACCACATCACCGAAACCTACAAGTCTATCGTCCGCCAGCCCTACAACCGCCGGGAGGAGTTGGTCGAGGTCGCCGCCGAGGTGCCCAATATCGCCGCCAAGCACGAGGGCGGCGAGATCGCCGCCGAGGAATCCCTGGAGCATCCCTCGGACATCCTGGAATACTTTATCCCCAAGGCCGACATCCTGAAGCAGGGCTTGATGCCCTTCCTGGAGATCAACTATATCGAAAAGCACAAGTCGCTCAACCTGACCGCCGACGCCCTGACCCGGGCCGGCATCGGCGTCGTGGCGGCCTGGAACTTGCACAAATAGCTATGAACGACAAGGCCTTCCAGGACTATTATCCGGACGAGTTGAGCTACTGCTATGGCTGTGGGCGTCTGAACGAGCAGGGCCTGCAGCTCAAGAGCTACTGGGACGGCGACGAGACCGTCGCCACCTATACCCCGCGGCCCTATCACATCGCCATCCCCGGCTATGTCTATGGCGGCCTGATCGCCTCCTTGATCGACTGCCACGGCACCGGCACCGCTTCCGCCGCCGCTTATCGGGCCGCCGGCCGCGACATGGGTACGGAGCCGGCCCTGCGCTACGTGACGGCCTCGCTCAACGTCCAGTACCTGCGGCCGACGCCGCTGGGGGTGGAACTGGAGGTGCGCGGGCGGGTGAAAGAGCTGGGCCAGCGCAAAGTGATCGTGGAGGCCGAGGTGCGGGCCGAGGGTGAACTCTGCGCCCGCGGCGAGGTGGTGGCCGTGCGCATGCCGGAATGGATGAAGCCGCGCCCATAGCATAACAAGCGCCTCAGGTCAACTGGGGAAACGCAGAACACAGCATCTTTGGCAGAAACCTTCCAGGAAGCTTGCAGATTCCTGGAAGGTTTCTGCCAGATAGCCCTTCAACGTCTCCCCTCCGGCAGAAACCCGCGCACCGGCCCGGCTTTTGACCGATAGGCCGGCCTTCCCTGGCGGGCCTCTATACCAACCGGATATCCTTCTTGTCGCTGGGGCTCAGGCCGGCCCCTTCCAGCTTGACCTGGGCCCGCACAAAGTACTCGGAGCGCTCGTTACGGGCCATGACGGCGGCCTTGCCCAAGGCACCCAGCACGCCCTTTTCCTGTGCCAGCGACTGGTTGCTGGACAACTGCATCGAGAAGGGCAGAGTAAAGTCGATCGTCCGCGTCTCCTCGGCCTTGATCGCAAAGGCTTCGCCCAGGGTCAGCTTGCCCAGTTCGTACTCTTTGGTCTTTTTCTCGTCGCCGCGGCCAGTGGTGTATTCCTCCACAAAGCGCAGCTCGACAGACTTGACCTGCTGGTCGCTCTTGGCCGTCAACACGACCTGGCCCTGCACCTGCCCGCTGTCCTGCGCGATTTGGCCGGGGATCTGCAGATCCACCGAAATCGTCCCAACACCCAAGAACTGCTTGACCTTGCTAAAGAATGACATAGTTTCCTCCTCACTGCTGTGTTGGCCCAGGCCGGCCCCGGGCCTGCTTTTGTACCCAGAAATGATGCTCCTTGCTCAACCTGTTGTCCTGCCTGGCGATCCATCCCCATTTTCCACATCGGGCGGAGACTGGGTCTGCTTTTGGATAAAGGCGAACAGGTTCTCCAGGCTGGAAAAACTGTAACGTCCCTTCGAGCTGGTACATTCCAGCATGGCCCGCCAGTTCTCCCCGTGATTTTCACACCACAGGCGGAGCAAATAGGACTGGTAAATGCTGGGTGATGGCTCCATTGGGATGCCCATTCCTGTCTTTTGTGTTATAATGCAAACACTGCCTGCCGCCCTGTCGGTCCTTTTCGTCACGGTGAGCAACTGCTTACATGCTAACAGATGACCGTCACAAAAACGTCACAACGAACCGGAGACTGTATGTCCTCGTTACATATCCGCCTGCTGGGCTCCTTTGCAGTTCGCCGGGGCCAGGCCGAGGCCCGCTTTGAAACCGATGCCGCGCGAGCCCTGTTGTCCTACCTGGTGCTCCAGGCGGAAATTGCCTTTTCCCGCGAAAGGCTCGCCGGCCTGCTCTGGCCAGAACAGGCCGGCCCCGAAGCCCTCCACGCCCTGCGGCAGACGCTCAGCCGCCTGCGCAGCGCCATCGGCGATCGCCAGGCCAACCCGCCCTTTCTGCACGTCAGCCGGCAGGCGATCCAGTTCAACGAGCAGGGCGATCATTGGCTGGACGTCCGCGATTTTGTGGCCCTGCTGGCCGAGGTGCAGTCCCACCGCCACCGCCGCCTGGAATCCTGCCGCTTTTGTATGCACCGACTGGAAGAGGCCGCCGCGCTCTACCGCGGGGACTTGCTCGGCGGTTTTTACCTGGAGAGCCTCCCCTTTGAGGAATGGCTCTTTTTGGAGCGGGAGCGGCTCCATCGCCAGGCGATGCAGACCTTTTATCACCTGGCCAACTATTACGAACGGCGCGGGGAGTTTGAACGGGCCCAGGACTATGCCCGGCGACAACTCGAGTTGGAACCCTGGCGCGAGGAGGGACACCAACAGTTGATGCGGGTGCTGGCCCTGAGCGGCCAGCGCAGCGCCGCCCTGGCCCAGTACGAGAACAGCCGCCAGCTCCTCCAGGAGGAACTGGGGGTGGAACCAGGCCCCGATACAGTCCGGCTCTACCGGCAGATCCGGGACGGGGAGTTGGAGCAGCCCTCCCTGTCTGCGTCCAATCTGCCCGCGCAGCTCACCCCCTTTGTCGGCCGCCAGGCCGAACTGGATCGCATTGCCGAACGGCTCAACTCGATGGACTGCCGCCTGCTCACCCTGCTGGGGCCCGGCGGTGTCGGCAAAACTCGCCTGGCTCTGGAGGCGGCCTCGGCCGAACGGGCCGCCTTTGCCGACGGGGTCTATTTCGTCCCCCTGGCGCCGGTTTCCTCGCCCGACTTTATGGCCGCGGCCCTGGCCCAGGCGCTGCAGTTTCCCCTGCAGCCTGGGCAAGCCCCCGAGGTGCAGTTGGCCCACTATTTGCGGCACAAGGAACTGCTGCTCGTCCTGGATGGCTTTGAACACCTGCTGTCCGGGAGCGACCTGGTGCTGGATCTGCTGCGCCAGGCCCCCAGCCTCTCCATATTGACCACCTCTCGCCAGCGGCTGAACGTGGCCGGGGAATGGCAGCTCCCTCTGGAGGGCCTGGCCTGGCCCGAACCGGCCGAGGTAGAGCGCGGCGATCCGCCCACCGTCGAGGACTATGACGCGGTGCACCTCTTTGTCCAAAGCGCCCGCCGGGTCCGTCCCGATTTCCGCCTCGACCGGGAGAATCTGCCCGCCATCCTGCACATCTGCCAACTGGTGGAGGGATTGCCCCTGGCCATCGAGCTGGCCGCGGCTTGGCTGCAGGTCTTTTCCTGCCAGGAAATCCCGGAGGAGATCCAGCGGGATCTGGACTTTTTGACCACCTCGATGCAGGGGGTCCCCGAGCGGCACCGCAGCCTGCGCGCCGTCCTAGATGCCTCCTGGTCGATGCTGTCCGAAGGGGAACAGGGCCTGCTGTCCCGGCTGTCGGTTATGTGGGGCGACTTTGACCGGCCGGCCGCCGAGGAGGTCGCCGGGGCCAATGCCGCGCTGCTGACGGCCCTGGTCAGCAAATCCCTGCTGCGCCAGGAATCCCTGCAGGGCCGGGTACGCTACGAACTGCACGAGCTGCTGCGCATGTACGCCGCGGAAAAACTGTCCGCGGCGCCGGCCGAACAGCAGCGTACCCTGGACCGCCACTGCGAGCACTATTTGCAGTTGTTGTCCACCCTAAAAGCAGGGACCGGGCCGGAGCAGCAGCGGGCGCTGGAGGGGATCGCTACCGAGATCAAGGACATTCGCTCGGCCTGGGATTGGGCCATCATGCAGGGCCAGCTGGCCATCATTGACCAGACCATGGACGATCTCTTTTGTTTTTACGATGAACATAGTTGGTTCCAGGAGGGCGAGGCCATGTTCGGACGGGTCGTCGGCGCCTTTTCCGATACCGCCGCCGCGGAGGAACGGGCCCTGCGGGGCCGGGCCCTGGCCCGCCGGGGTTGGTTCACCTTCCGCCTGGGCCAATGCGAGCAGGGCCGCGCTCTGCTCCAGCAGAACCTGACCCTGGCGCAGGCGGCGGGCGATCTCCAAGAGATTGTCTTTACCCTCAACCGCCTGGCGGCGACGGCGCTGGACTTGGGGGACTATGATGAGGTCCGGCAGTATGCCCGGCAGAGCTTGGCCCTCGGTCGGCAGACCGGCGAGCGCTCCGAACAGGCCCACGCCCTGGTCATGCTAGGGCAGGCCGATTACTACCTGGGGGATTACGCCGAGGCCCGTCAGCACTGCGAGGAGAGCCTCCAGTTGGCCCGGCAGCAGGATCTGCCCAAGCTGGCCGCCGACAGCCTGCGCCAGTTGGGAAACCTGCACTTTACCTTACAGCACTATGTCCAGGCCCGGCAGTATTACGAACAGGCCCTGCAGATCTATCGCCAGACCGGCAACCGCTGGGGGGAAAGTGCGGCCCTCAGCAATGCCGGAGGGGTCATCTGCCGGCAGGGCGACTATGAGCGGGCCCGGAGACTATTCGAAGAGGCCCTGCAGATCAAGGAGGAGGTCGGCGACCTGTGGGGACAGGCCAACGTACTGAGCAATCTGGGGGTCCTGGCCAACGAGCAGGGCGACCACATGCGGGCGGTGGGCCTGTTCGAGCGCTCGGCCCTGATCCGGCGCGAGTTGGGCGCCCTGCAGGGCTTGGCCGTGGTCACGCACAATCTGGGCGTTGCCCACGTCTACTTGGGCCAATACGAACGGGCCCGCTCCTTGTTGGAGCAGGCCCTGGATATGCGCCGCGAGTTGGGGCTGCGGGAGGCCCAGATGCGCACCTTGACCAGCCTGGCGCTGCTGTGGCACCAACTGGGCCAGGATGCCCAGTCTCGAGATCTGTCCCAGCAGGCCATCCACATCGCCTGGGAGTTGGGGGTGCCGGCCGGCGAGGCCGAGGCCCTGACCAACCTGGGCCACGCCCAGGCCGCCTTGGGTCAACTGTCGGAGGCCGCCGAGGCCTACCAACGGGCCCTGTCCCTGCGCCGGGAATCCAAACGCAAGCCGGCCCTGGCCCTGGAGCCGCTGGCCGGCCTGGCCCGGGTCGCCCTGGCCGGCGGGGACCTGCCGGAAGCGCAGCGACTGGTCGAGGAAATCCTGCACAGCCTGCAGGGCTGTACGCTGGATGGCATCGAGGAACCCGCCCGCATCTACCTCACCTGCTACCAGGTACTGCAGGCCGGCGGGGACAAGCGCGCCGCAGAGCTCCTACAGCGGGCCCGCGACCTGCTCGAGGTGCGGGCCGCCCGCATTGCCGATCCGGATGTCCGCCAGAGCTATTTGCAGCGGGTCCCGGTCCATCGAGAGATCGGTCAGATTGTAGAACGGTTGAACGTTGACGGTTGACGGTCCTGGGCTTGGAGCATCGGTGCAGTTGGGCGTGGCGGGCTATTTCCGCTGCAGTCGTTTATGGCCATCCTCGGCGCAGCCGAGGCCGGGCCGCCACCAACCATGTAAATGTAGGGGCAGCCCTTCCTCTTTTTTAAATTGCTGGTCGCCCACCTGGTCAAAGAGGCCCCCTTCCTACCCGTTCGTATAGGAGGTGCATAATGTACCTGGACGGTCCCTGGTTCAAGGACGAGCACGGCCGCACCCTGCTGCTGCGCGGGCTCAACCTGGGCGGCAGCAGCAAGATGCCCTACCGGCCCGATGGGGCCACCCACCGGCGGGAGGGCTTTTTTCAGCATCGCGACGTCTCTTTCGTCGGCCGGCCCTTTCCCCTAGAGGAGGCCGACGAGCATTTCTCCCGGCTGCGGGCCTGGGGCCTGACCTTTCTGCGCTTCCTGGTCACCTGGGAGGCCATCGAGCACGCCGGCCCGGGCCTCTATGACCGGGACTATTTGGATTACCTGCAGGCGGTCGTGGCCAAGGCCGGCGAGTACGGCCTGCAGCTCTTTATCGATCCCCACCAAGACGTCTGGAGCCGCTTCTGCGGCGGCGACGGCGCCCCCGGCTGGACGCTAGAGGCCGCCGGCCTGGACATGACCCACTTTGCCCAGACCGGCGCGGCCATCGTCCACGCCACCCACGGGGACCCCTTTCCGCGCATGATCTGGCCGAGCAATGACGGCAAACTGGCCACGGCCACCATGTTCACCCTGTTCTTTGGCGGCAGCGACTTTGCCCCCACGCTGCAGGTGGACGGCGAGCCGATCCAGGAGTTTTTGCAGCGCCACTATATCGCCGCCCTGCAGCAGGTGGCCCTCCGGCTGCGGGGCATACCCCACGTGCTGGGCTATGATACGATGAACGAGC
This sequence comes from Chloroflexia bacterium, assembly GCA_016928715.1. GTDB lineage: Bacteria > Chloroflexota > Chloroflexia > DTKN01 > DTKN01 > JAFGKG01. Next base: position 126 of record JAFGKG010000074.1, on the reverse strand, counting down.
CCTCCGCGGGCTATATCGGGCTGCGGGACCTGCGGCAGCCCTTTGGCATGCTCGTCCGGGGGGACGCGCCCACGGCCCTGCAGGGTATGCTGCTGGGGGCGGGCTATGTCCAGGAGGTGGGCCGGT
>JAFGKG010000073.1 GCA_016928715.1 Chloroflexia bacterium | reverse complement strand
GGGGGGTGGTGGGGGATGGGTTTTGGAGATCTGGCAGGGGGAGGTGTTGCTGGCTACAGTGGGAGGTTAGGGCTATCTCCTGAGCAGTCTCTGGGCCAGCATCATGCCCTCCTGCAGGGTGGCCGCAGTGCGAAAATTCCCCATGTCCAGATCCAGGCCCAGGTGGACCATGGTGGCGGCGACCTCGGGTCCGATACCGACCATGATGCAATGGGCGCCAAGGAGTCGGGCGGATTGGGAGGCGTGAAGCAATACTCTGGCTACAGCGGTATCGACCATGGCCAGACCGGTGACATCGATAATGACGACCTGGCTGTGTTGCTCTTCTATTCCGGCCAGCAGTGATTCGGTCACGCTTTGGGCCCGTTCGCTATCCAGCGCCCCGATCAGCGGTATCAGGATGACGCCCTGCATCAGTGGGATGACCGGACTGCCCATTTCCTGGATGGTGCGCAGCAGGGTTTCCCGGACCTGGGACTGCTCCTGTAGTTGCTCCAGCGCCTGGCCCAGTTCGCGGGTTCTCTCGGAGACCTTGTCCTCCAACTCGTGCCCCCAGGATTCGATACTGGCCTGGGATTCCTGCAAATCTGCGGCCATTTGGTTAAACTCTTTGGCCAGTTCGACCAATTCGTTCTTGCCCTGCAGGGTAATGCGATGATCTAGCTCGCCGTCGCCGATACGCCGGGCCCCTTGGCGCAGCAGCATAATGGGCCGAGCCACCAGGCGGGAGATGCGCCAGCCGAAAAGGACGGCTACCGCGAGGCTGAGGATCAGAGTGACGGCGGCAGCAATGCCCAGGGGCGTCAGTCCCCGGATGACCCAGGGCAGGGGCTGCTCGGCGATCACCACCCAAGGGATTTCCCGCAGGGGCTGGTAGGCGCCAACGACCAACTGATCGAGCCCTTCTGGGGCCGTGTTCAAGCCAGTGTAAACGTAGGGCATGGCTTCGCCGCGGATGGCAGCCGCAATGCCTTCGATGTCCGTGCGGGTCTGGTCGTCAAAGATCAGGGGACGCTGTTCGTGCAGGATCGGCCGGCCCTCGCTATCTATGACATAGAGGTAAGCGTCACCCTGTTCAAATTTGAGCAATCGCAGCAATCCGTCCAGCCAACCGAGGTGGGCCTCGGCGACCATCAGGCCGACGGCCTGGTTCCCCTCCTGCACGACCTGGGCGATCAGGACGATGGGCAATTTTGTCTCTGGATGGCGCTGCCAGGCGAGATACCGTCCCATGGTAATGGCAGATTCGAACCACTGGGTCTCGGCAGGTTCGCCTGGCTCCAGGGTCACGGTACCGCCCAGCCGGACCAACACGTTGCCCCTGTTCCCGGGACGGGCGTCTATCAGGGCTACGCCAAAGATGGCCGGATTCTGGGTCATGACCTGGCGCAGGTGGAAGGCTTGGGTTTCCTGGGGGAGGTCCATCAGCCCCGCATGTTGGGTAGCTACGGTCAGGGCATTGTCCAGTTCGAGAAACCAGTCGTCCATCAGGCTTGCCGCTGATTGGGCGATCTGCTGCTGGGATTGGCGGTTATTGTGCACCTGGCGGAAGGCGATATAGATTCCAGTACCCAGCATAATAAGCAGGGCGATGAGACCAAATAGACTGAAATGCCATAGGACTTGTCTGCCCAACCGGCCCAGGCCGGAGCGGGCTCGTGGTTTATTTGAGGGCATATATTCGGCCAAAACTTTCCTCCAAGAGCGTGCTGTATTGGGTGCTCTAACCGGGGCAAGTGTCTGTACGCCAAGATTTTCGCGCGACTGGCCCCTTTGGTTCTGCGGGTTAGGGCTGTTGGCGGGGGTAGAGCAAGGGCGCCGACCGGCCGGCTTCTGGCCAGATGATCTGCTTGACCAACTGTCCTTCGGTATCGCCTTGCCACTGCAGGTAGCTCATCTCGTGGCCAATCTGCAGTCCATGCTGGTTTCGGGAATCAAACTTGATGCGGCCATAGAATGTCAGCATATCCATTTTCTCCAGGGCGTTTTTGACCTGGAGCTGTTCGAGGCTGGCCGCTTCTTCCAGGGCCTGCTGTAGGATCAGCCCGGCGGCGTATCCGCCGGCAGCGTGATAACTGGGATCGCTCCCGTAGGCATTTTGGTAATTCCGGACGAACTCGGCGCTGCTGGGCCCATGGAAAGGCAGGCCCAGAGCGGCCGCGCCCTCCGGGTTGTACTGGGCCTGTGGCTCCCACTGGCTGGGGCCGGTGATATAATAAGCGGCCTTGCCGATACTGGCGAATTCGGTCGCCGCCGGGGCGACGAGCAGTGCAACCAAATGGATCTCGGTCCAGGGATCGTACAGGGCCTGGGCCAGGGCGATACCGTCGGTCTGGTGGCCCCCGCCCAGCAGGGCGTCGGCCTGGGCCTCTTGCAGGCGCGGGATTAAATCCGCAAAGTCCGTATTTCCCTCCGTATAGCCCTCAAAGAGAACGATCTCCAGACCCTGCTGTTGGGCATATTCCTGGGCAAAGGCGGCCACCTCGGAAGCGAATTGAGTCTGCTCGTAGAGAATGGCCACTCGCTTCGCCTGCGGGTCGGTGGCCTTGAGCATATCCACGGCTCCGGCCAGGTAGCGGCTGGCCGGCGTATAGACCTGAAAGCTGTATTGGTATCCTTTATCAAAGATGCTATCGGCAGCGGCGCCGGTGACGATCATCAGCTTGCCATGTTGTTCAGAGACGGCGGCGGCGGCGTCAGCGAGGCCGCTGCTGTAAGGGCTGACCAAAAAGTCGACCCGATCCTCTTGGATGAGTTTGCCGTACAGTTCTTGTACCTTGGCCTTGTCGCTCTGGTCGTCGTAGGACCGCAGTTCGATCTGGTAGATCTGGTCTCCCACCCGAAAGCCGCCCTGGGCGTTGACGTTATCAGCCCAGAGCTGGAGTCCCTGGACCTGTTTTTGGGAAGTGCTGGCATAAGTGCCGCTCTCCGATCGAGTATAGCCGATGACCAGGGTCTGGACTTGATCCCCGTTCGTCTGCACAGTCTGGACGCAGCCGGCCAGTACGAGCAGGGAGATGATGAGACATAAGCCAATCTTTTTGCTATAGGACATGGCGGGCCTCCTCGGAACTGGCCGTTGTCGGTACAGTAGGGTCTAGGACGAACTGTTGGGGCAAGTATAACATGGAACCTGGTCCGGCGTCAAGCAACCTGGGAACGCAAGAGTTGCGCCGGCCCCCATTTTCTGATACAATGGAGTTGTTTCCGGTATGTCAGCCCATCGGGGGCACCCAGCCGGTCTTGGTTGGGTGTCCGTCTTTTTTTTTCAGGAGGTGCCTGATGCGTAGGATGCTTTGCCTGATTTGTTTAGCCGCGTTGTTGGCAGGGGCGCTGCTGGGCTGTGCGGCCCAGGAAGAGCCGGGCTCGCTCGATATCGGCGTGCGCACGGCCAACGACCACGTCCCCTTTTACATCGCCGACCGCGAGGGTCTCTACCAAGAGCAGGGCCTGGACGTGGTCGTGCACCTGGTTCCCAGCAACACCGAGATCATCGAGGCCCTGCAGCGGGGCGATTTCCAGATGGGCGCCGTCCCGGCGACCACGGCCATCGCTGCCATCGACCGGGGTATCGACCTGCGCATCGTCGCCATGACCGGGCGGGGCGGCGATGGGCTGCTGGTGCGGGCGGACAGCGGCATCCGTACTTGGGGCGATCTGCGGGGTAAACGCATCGCCACCATCCGCGCCTCCATCCTGGACGTGCTCCTACGCCAGGCCTTGGAGGAACACGGCCTGGATCCCGAGACGGACGTCGAATTGATCTACTTCCAAAAGCTGGGGGACATGATCAGCGCGCTCAAGACGGACCAGGTCGACGCGACCTCCAACACCGAGCCCTTTATGACGGACGCCGAGCGCCAGGGTTGGGGACACATCCTCGGCTATTACACCGAGCAGTGGCCCGACCATCCCTGCTGCGTGGTGGTGGCCCGCCGGGATTTCATCGAACAGTACCCCCAGACTGTAGAAAAGGTCCTGCAGGTGCACATCGAGGCCGTAGAGCGGGCCAACGGAGACCCGACCTATACCGCCGAGGTGATTGTGGAATACCTGCAGGCCTTTGACAGCGAGCTGGTCCTGGCCTCGCTGGCCCGGGACAAGATGTTGGTGGATTACCACCTGCAGGAGGCCGATATCAGCTATATGGCCGGCCTGATGTACGAACAGGACCTGTTAGAGCACGAGCCGGAAGATCTGATCTTGGTGGACCTGGCGCCCCTGCAGCGGGCGATGGAGGGCCAAAAGTGAGGGAGCGTTGGGGTTGGACCGGCGGATGGCGCGGCCTGCTGGTGCTGGCCGGCCTGCTGCTCTTGTGGGAGGCCCTGCCGCGCCTGGGCTGGCTGGACCCCGTGCTGCTGCCGCCCTTTTCCAGGGTGGTCGTGCGTTTAGGCCGGCTGCTGTTCGAGGGGAGCCTGCTGACGCACGCTGTGGCCAGCGTGGGCCGGGTGCTGCTGGGCTACCTGCTGGCGCTGGCGTTGGCCCTCCCGCTGGGTTTTTACCTGGGGCTGAACGAGCGGGCCGAGCCCTTTTCCCGCCTGACCGTGCAGCTGCTGCGTCCCCTCGCCCCGCCGGCCTGGATTCCCCTGGCCGTGCTCTGGTTTGGGATTGGCAATGTGCCGGCCGTTTTCATCATCTTTATCGGCACCGTGCTGACCATGCTGTTGGGTACGATCGGGGCAGTGCAGGGGGTAGAACGGCGGCTGGTCCAGGCCGCACTGACCCTGGGGGCGAGCCGGCTGCGGGCGGTGTGGTCCGTGGTCCTGCCGGCTACCCTCCCCGAACTGTTGACACTGCTGCGCATGGGGATGGGCCTGGCCTGGATGTGCCTGGTGGCGGCCGAGATGGTGGCGGTCTCGCAGGGGCTGGGCTATCTGATCCTGCAGGCGCGCAACACTTTTAGCACGGACGTCGTGCTGGCGGGTATGTTGAGCATTGGCCTGTTGGGGCTGGCCTTTGACGCGGCGCTGCGTCAGCTACAGCGCAGCCTGCTGCATTGGCAGGGTGGGAGAAAGGTGCATGGTCTGCTTGGAGTTGTGTCGTCTGAGTAAAACCTATCCTGGCTCGTCTGCCCAGAATGGTCGGCGGCCCGTCGAGGCCCTGCACAATATCGACCTCAGGGTGCGGGAGGGGGAGTTCCTGGCCATTCTGGGCCCCAGCGGCTGCGGCAAGACCACGCTGCTGCAGATTGTGGCCGGCCTCGAACAGCCGACCGCCGGTGAGGTCCGTTTTCGCGGCCGCCGTGTGACCACTTGGGGCCGCGAGCGCACCCTGATTTTCCAGGAATACACCCTCTTTCCCTGGCTCACGGCCCGCGGCAACGTCGAGTTTGGCCTGCGCCTGCAGGGCCTGCCGGCCGAGCAGCGCCGCCGGCAGGCCCTGGAGACACTGCACTGGCTGGGGCTGGACGAGTTCGCCGAGGCCTACCCCCACCAGCTCTCGGGGGGCATGCAGCAGCGGGTGGCCCTGGCCCGCGCTTTAGCCGTGGACCCTGAGGTGCTGCTGATGGACGAGCCCTTTGCGGCGGTGGATGCGATCACGCGTTCCCGGCTGCAGCAGGAACTGCGCCGTATTCAACAGCTCCAACGACGCACGGTGCTCCTGGTCACGCACAGCGTGCGCGAAGCCCTGCTGTTGGCCGACCGCATCGTCGTGCTCACGGCCCGGCCGGGCCGGCTCTGCCTAGAGTTGCCCTTGCCACAGCCTCTTGCGCCCGAGGCGATGCTGGGTTTGGAGGAGAGAATCCACTCAAGCCTGCTCTAGTGTGACGAAAAGCGTTGCCAATTTCCCCCAAATCGGGTACAATGTCAGACGTGCTCGCTGGGATTTTTGGGTTCTGCCGATTCAAGGGGGTTTGGCGATGCAAGACCACTTTACGTTTACCTTTCGTGGGGTGCGGGGCGGTCATCCGATGCCGGGGCCGAGTACGGTCAAGTATGGCGGCAATACGACCTGCTTTGAGGTACGACTGGGCGGACACCTGGTGATCGTGGATGCCGGCACGGGTATTATCAGCCTGGGTTTAAACATGTTGGCCCGGCATCGCGCCACCGAGGAACGCATCGTCGCCCATTTGCTTTTTACCCACCTGCACCACGACCACACCCAAGGGCTGCCCTTCTTCCATCCCCTGCGCCATCCCCAGGCCAGTCTCTATATTTTTGGCGCCAAGCCCAGCGAGAGAACGGACCTGGAGGCCGAGTTGGTGCAGGACTTTCAGCCGCCCTTTTTCCCCCTGGGGCTGGAAGAGATGTACAGTCGGCGCCGTTTTCATCACGTTCGTGGGGGGGACCGGATCGTGCTGCGCGATCCGCAGGGGCCGCCCCAAGTGCTGGGGTTGGCCGACGAGCCGTTGGAACTATCCCCGGACGCGGTGCTCATCGATGTCCACCACGGCTACCACCACCCCCAGACGGGCGTGCTGATGTTTCGTTTGCATTATCGTGGTCACAGCGTGGTTGTGGCCAGTGATACCGAGGGCTATGTCGGGGGCGACCAGCGCCTGATCCACTTTGCCCGGGGCGCTGATCTGCTCGTCCACGATGCCGAATACGACGACGAGGAATACGGTGAGGGAGAGGTAATCCGGCAGGGCTGGGGCCACAGTACCTGGCGGATGGCGGTCGAGGTGGCCCAGGCGGCGGGGGTCAAACAGTTGGCCCTCTGCCACCACTGTGCCTGTCACGATGATGCCAAGTTGGACGAAATAGAACGCAAAGCCCAGGCGCTCTTTCCGGCGGCCTTTATGGCGCGGGAGGGGTTGGTGATTTCACTCCTCTAGTTTGACGTTGACGGGCCTTTCCGTTATACTGTTCTTTGTTCAAGCCAGTTCCGGCGCGCCCCACTGCGGGCGACTACCTGCCTGGTAGAGAAAAAGTCAAGGAGGATCTACTGTGAGCACCAATTTTATGAGCGCACCCCAGTACTTTTTTACTTCGGAATCAGTGACCGAGGGCCACCCGGACAAGGTCTGCGACCAGGTCTCGGATGCCATTCTGGACGCGATCCTGGCCGATGACCCCAAGGCACGGGTGGCCTGTGAGTGCGGTGCGACGACGGGCATGATCGTTATCATGGGCGAGATCACCACGACGACCTATGTCGAGATCGGCGACATTGCCCGCCAGGTGATCAAGGACATCGGTTACACCCGGGCCAAGTATGGCTTTGATGGCGACACCTGCGGGGTCATGGTCTCGATCCACGCCCAGTCGCCCGACATCGCCCTCGGTGTGGACAAGGCCCTGGAGGCCAAGCGCGGCGAGATCAGCGAGGAGGAGATCGAGGCCATTGGTGCCGGTGATCAGGGCATGATGATCGGCTTTGCCTGCAACGAGACCCCCGAATATATGCCCCTGTCCATCGCTTTGGCGCACAAGCTGGCCCTGCGTCTGGCCGAGGTGCGCAAGAACGGTACGTTGGAATACTTGCGTCCCGATGGCAAGACCCAGGTGACGGTGGAATACAGCTATGGCCGGCCGATGCGCATCGATGCCATCGTTGTTGCCGCGCAGCACCACCCCGACACCACCCAGAAGCAGATCACCGCCGACATTATCGAGCACGTGATCCAGCCGATCGTTCCGGCCGAACTGCTGGATGATGATACCAAGTACTATGTGAATCCGACGGGCCGCTTTGTCATAGGTGGGCCCATGGGCGACTCGGGCCTGACTGGCCGCAAGATCATCGTCGACACCTACGGTGGGGTAGCCCGGCACGGCGGCGGCTGCTTTTCGGGCAAGGACCCGACCAAGGTCGATCGCTCCGGTGCCTACATGGCCCGCTACATCTGCAAGAACATGGTCGCCGCGGGCATCGCCGAGCGCATGGAGATCCAGTTCTCCTACGCCATCGGGGTCGCCCGGCCCCTGTCGGTCGCCGTAGAGACCTTTGGGACGAGCCAGTTCTCCGACGAACAGATCGTCAACTGGATCAACGAATTCTTTGACCTGCGCCCGGCGGCCATCATCCGCGACCTGAATCTGCGCCGGCCGATCTACCTCAAGACGGCCGCTTACGGCCATTTTGGCCGCAACGATCCCGACTTTAGCTGGGAGCGATTGGATCGGGTGGAACAATTGAAAAAGGCCGCCGGCCTGGCCTAGCAGACTCGCACCTTCGCTCTCTTTTCCCGGGCCGCCCTGTCGCCAGGGCCGTCCGGGCCAGGCTCGCCTGGGGGTCGTTGTATGCTCCGTTCAGAACGTTTTTGGGAATACCTGCTGGTCGCCGGTCTGATCCTGGCCCTGGTCGTGGGGGCCGGCCTGCTGTTTGTCAAGCCCTACCTGGAGCAGCAGGAGACCTTTACCCTGCCGGCCGAATTGGGCGGTACGGAGACCATGCAGGGTCGGGTCGTCGAGGTGCTGGAGGAGGGCCTCGTCGAGCAGGGGGACGGGGCGGTCTATCCCTACCAGAGCCTGCGCCTGTACGTCGAAACGGGCTCTTTGGCCGGGCAGGAGGTGCTTGTGGAGGAGGGCTCCCTGGTGCTCACCAGCCGGGAGAGCCTCTATGACGTGGGGGATCAAGTCTATATCATGCGCCGGCCCGGTCCGGAGGGTGATACCTTTTATATTTCCGATTACGTGCGCAACCGGCAGCTTGTCTGGGTTGTGGCGCTGTTCCTGGTACTGGTGCTCCTGGTCGGTTGGGGACGGGGAGCGCGTTCCCTGGCCGGCATGATGTTGAGCCTGGCGGTCATTTTTGCCTTTATTCTGCCCCAAATCCTGGCCGGGCGGGATCCAGTGTGGATCAGCATCGGCGGCGCGATCGCCATCCTGGCTTTTTCCAACTATTTGAGCTATGGCTGGAACCGCAAGGCCCACGCGGCCATGGTCGGCATGGCCATCAGCCTGGTGCTGACCGGGGTGCTGGCCTGGTTTTTCGTCGATTGGGCCCATCTGACCGGGCTGTCCGCCGACGAGGGGGCTTTTTTGGTCATGGAGAAGGGGCCGGATTTTGGGCTGCAGGGCCTGCTGCTGGGCGGCATTATCATCGGCGCCTTGGGCGTGCTGGACGACGTCTGTGTGGGGCAGTCCTCGGCGATTTTCGAGCTGGGCCGGGCCAATCCCGATTTGAACTGGCGGCAGCTCTTTGGACACAGCCTCAATATTGGCCGGGACCACATCGCCTCCATGGTCAACACCCTGCTGATGGCCTACCTGGGGGCCTCGCTGCCGCTGCTGCTGCTCTTTACGCTCTACCCGGAGCCGCTCTGGCTGCGCATCAACCGCGAGCCCATCGCCGAGGAAATTGTGCGCACCATGGTCGGCAGCATCGGCCTGGTGCTGGCCGTTCCCATCACCAGCCTGGTGGCCAGCCTGCTGGCGGCCTGGACGGGCCGGCGGAAGTAGCGGGGCCTTTTATCCAGAGGAAGGTTTTCATGCGTATCCACAAAGCGGGTGTCCTCTTGCCGGGAGTAATCCTGTTGGCGCTCGCTCTCGCGGCCTGTGTCTCCCAACCCAGCGCGCCGCCGCACGAACACGAGGCCGATGTCCTGGCCGGCCTCGAGGCCGTGCCCTTGGCCGCGGGGGAAAGGCTGCGGATCGTCGCCACCACCAGCATCGTTGGCGACGTGGTGCAGCAGGTCGGGGGCGAAAAGATCGATCTAACCGTACTGCTGCCCCTGGGCAGCGACCCCCATAGCTTCGAGCCCACCCCCCGCGACATTGCTGCCGTGAGCGATGCCCACCTGGTCCTGGCCAATGGGGCCGGCCTGGAGTTGTTCCTGGAGGATCTCTTGGAAAGCGCCGCCGCGGAGGGCAAAATGGTGCCCCTCTCGGCGGGCTTGCCCCTGCTGCAATCCCAGGCCGGCCACGAGCACGAGCACGATGCCTACGACCCCCACGTCTGGTTCGACGTCTCCAACGTGATCCACTGGACGCACAACGTGGAGCAGGCTCTGGGGGCACTGGACCCGGCCCACGCGGCGGTCTATGAGGCCAACGCGGCTGCCTATGTCCATGAGCTGCAGTCCCTGGACGCCTGGATCGAGGAGCAGGTAGCCCAGGTGCCCCCGGCGAACCGCAAGCTGGTGACCGATCACACCGCTTTCACCTATTTCGCCCACCGTTACGGTTTTGAGCAGGTGGGGGCCATTTTCCCCGGCTACAGCACCCTATCCGAGCCCTCGGCCCAGGAGTTGGCCGCGCTGGAGCGGGCCATCCAGCAGTACGAGGTCAAGGCCGTCTTTGTCGGGCGGACGGTCAATCCCAGCACGGCCCAACAGGTGGCCGAGGACACGGGGGTGCGCCTGGTCTTGCTCTATATCGGTTCGTTGAGCGAGGCCGGGGGTCCGGCCGATAGCTACGAGGCCATGATGCGCTACGACGTCTCGGCCATCGTGGAGGCACTGCGTTGAGCCCGGACCGGGCCCGTTCAAATTGACCTGCAGGAGGAACGATGCCACTGTTCAGAAAGCGGGTGGTCCACAGGGAGGACGTCCCGCTGCTCGAGCTGCGCGACGTGTCCGTGCGCTACGATAGCCGCCTGGCGCTGGAAGGGATTTCGTTCCAGTTGGAGGTGGGCGAACGCCTGGCCGTGGTCGGCCCTAACGGGGCCGGTAAGAGCACCCTCTTTAAGGTCATTGCCGGCGTGTTGGACCCCGGCTCTGGTGCGGTCACGGTGGCCGGGCACTGTCCCGGCGGCCATATCTGCATCGCCTACGTGCCGCAGCGCAGCAACGTGGACTGGAGCTTTCCGGTCACGGTGGCGGATGTGGTGATGATGGGCCGCTTTGGACAGTTGGGCCTGCTGCGCCGGCCCGGGACCCGGGATCGCGAGCTGGTCCGGCAGTGCCTGGGGGTCGTCCGCATGGTTGACCTGGCCGACCGCCAGATCAGCGAACTCTCCGGCGGCCAGCAGCAGCGCATGTTTATCGCCCGGTCGCTGGCGCAGGAGGCCGAGTTGATGCTGATGGACGAGCCCCTGGCCGGCCTGGATGTACCGGCGCAGGAGGAGATTTTCAACGTTCTGGACGAGCTGCGTCGGCGCCGGGTCACGGTTATGGTGGCCACGCACGATCTGAACATGGCCGCGGAACGTTTTGATCGGGTGATGCTGCTCAACGGCCGCCTGATCGGCCTGGGCCGGCCGGAGGAGGTCTTTACCCCCGATCACCTGCAAGAGGCCTATGGTGGTCAACTGCGCCTGGTTCAGACTGAAGAGGGGCTTATGGTACTCAGCGATACCTGCTGCGGAGGGGGTCTGTGATGCTGCTGGATTGGTTGCTGGGCCCGCTGCAGTACCCCTTTATGCTGCGCGGTTTGCTGGCCGCGGTTATGGTCGGCGTGGTCTGTGCCGTGCTGGGAACCTTTGTGGTGCTGCGGGGCATGGCTTTTTTGGGCGATGCCCTGGCACACGCCATCCTGCCCGGGGTGGCGGTGGGCTACCTGGTCAGTGGGGGGCAACGGGGCCCGCTCTTTTGGTGGGGCCTGGGTACGGCGGTGCTGACGGCTCTGGGGATCGGGGCGATCGGCAAGGGCGCCCGGCTCAAGGAGGACACGGCCATCGGCATCATTTTCGCCGGCATGTTTGCCTTGGGCATCGCCCTGATCTCTACCGTGCGCAGCTATGCCGTCGATCTGGCCCACTTTCTCTTTGGCGACGTTCTGGGGGTCTCGGGCGGTGACCTCTGGTTAATCGGCGTCTTTGGCGGCCTGGTCCTGTTGACCCTGCTGTTTTTCTACAAAGAATTCCTGGTGCTCTCTTTCGATGCGGTGCTGGCCGAGACGCTGCGAATGCCCTCCACGCTGCTGCACTACCTGCTGTTGGTCCTGATCGCGGTGGTGATCGTGGTCTCTTTGCAGACGGTGGGGGTGGCCCTGGTCATGGCGCTCTTGGTGACGCCGGCCGCCACCGCCTACTTGCTCACCCGCCGCTTGCCCACGATGATGCTTTTGGCGGGCCTCTTTGGCGTGCTCTCGGCCGTGGTTGGCCTCTATCTTTCCTATTATGCCAGCGTGGCCTCAGGTGCGGCCATTGTGCTCGTCTGCACGGCCTTTTTCCTGCTAACCCTGCTTTTGGCTCCGCGCCGGGGCTTGCTGTCCGTCTGGCTACGCCGGGCGCGGGATTTTTAATAGTCGCTCACGGGGAGCCCCCTTTTTGTAGAGACTGTCCCCGCGTAGGTGGGGAGACAAGGCATTTCCGTCGACCCTGCCCCGTTGATCCTCCAGGCTGGATTTTTACTTTCACCTCGGCTGAAATGGCCGCCGGAAATGCCTTGCCCCTACCTCAAGAAAAATTCCTGCGGACGATTGCTTTTTGACAAATGCCCGGATTTGCCTTACAATGGAGAGCAGTACCTTGTCAATCGCACATGGCCCAGCAGTGGTGCTCTGGGGCTCTGGCCCCAGGGCGAGTTCTGCCCTATCGCGGCAGATTTTGGCGAAACCGGTGCAAGTCCGGTGCTGTCCCGCAACTGTAAGCATGCGCAGGCGTGAGCCGCCATGCAAGCCAGGTCGACCGTCACTGCTTGTCCGCAACAGCTTCCTTCGCGTGAAAGGGGGGCGGAATATGGCAGTTTGATCGCACAGCCCCACCGGATTCAGGTGGGTTTTACCGCCCGACGCGAGCGTCGGGCGTTTTTTGTTGTGCTTGAGAAAAGGAGGGAACGGTGAAACGTCATTTGTATCGAGGTTTTTTGGGCCTGCTCAGTCTCGGCCTGGTCCTGGCCCTGTTGCTGGGGCCGTCGGTGCCCGCTGGGGCGTCGATGGCCGCGGCTAAGGCGGCCGCTATCCCCGCTCCGGAACTTTTATCCGGGGAGATCTCGGCTTATCCGATTTACGGCAGCGCGGTCATTTCCGACGCCCTGAGTTTTATTCACAGCAAGCAGTTGGAGAACGGCGGTATCGAGGGTTGGTCGCCGGGCGAGGCCGACGAGTTTACGACCATCAAGACCGTCGTCGCCCTGGGCGCCGCTCGCCGGCCGGCGGCGACCATGACCACGGGCGGCAACTCGTCCCTGGACTATTTGGCCGCGCAGGCTATCAGTTACACCCACGACCTGACGGGCACGCTCTTTCCGGGGCGGGCCGGCATGGTGACCGTCGCCGTGGTGTCCGGCGAGGGGGATCCGGCCGCTTTTGGCGGCATGGACCTGGTCCACGAACTGACCGCCACCTATCATCCCCAGACCGGCGCCTACAGTACCACGGCCGAGGCGGGTTTCGCCAGTGGGGCGGCCGGCACCGTCAACCAGCTTTGGGCGCTGCTGGCGCTGGCCGCGGTGCAGGAGCCGGCGCCGCTCTCGGCGACCGCGTTCCTCATCGAGCTGCAAGAGCCCGACGGCGGCTGGGGTTGGGGGGCCGGCTATGGCGACGTCGACACCACCGCCCTGGTCCTGCAGGCGCTGCTGGCCAGCGGCAACGTGCCGCCCACCCACACCAAGGTGCAGGAAGGCCTGGACTTTTTGCGGCTGAGCCAGGCCGCTTTCGGCGGCTGGGAGGCCTGGGGGGCGCCCAGCGCCGACTCGACGGCCAGCGCTATCCAGGCTGTCGCGGCGGCCGGCTACCGGCCGGTGGCGGAGAGTTGGGCTCGCCAGGCGACGCCGCAGGAGGCGCTGCTCTCGATGCAGGCGCCCGATGGCAGTTTCGGTGGCAATGCCCTGGGCACCGCCCACGCCGTCGCCGCCTTGACCGAGACGCCCCTGCCAATTCCCGGCCGGGTGCAGCGGGCTGGCCTGGCCCTGGGCTGGTTGAACGATGTGCAGAACGCCGACGGCTCCTGGTCCGGTTGGGCCGGCCCCGACCCGGGCGTGACCTGCGACGCCGTGCTGGCCTACGTCTCGGCGGGCTATGACCCGGACACCGTGATGGCCCGCGGCAGTGTGACCTCGGCCCTGGCCTATCTCGAGTCCGCGGCGGCGGACTATGCCCCGGTCGGTCCGGACCAGGCCGGCAAGCTGGCCCTGACGGTCGAGTTCGCCGGCGGCAACGCGCACGACTTGGGCGGTGTAGACCTGCTGTACGTGCTCACGGACACCCACTATAGTCCCACCCTGGGCGGCTTTGGCACGGTCACCAACACCTGGCACCAGGCCTATGCCCTGTTGGGCCTGGCCGCGGCCGGGGAGTCGATCCCGCCCATGGCCACGCAGACCCTGCTGGGCCTGCAGCAGGCCGACGGTGGCTGGAAGTACGACCTGAATCCGGCGGGCTGGAACCTGACCACGCCCGACAGCACCGGCCTGGCCATGCAGGCCTTGCTGGCGGCCGGTATGGCGCCCACCCACACCAGCATAGTCAGCGCGACTGCCTTTCTGCGGGCACAGCAGGATGCCTGGGCCGGTTGGGGCAACGCCAACTCGACGGCCTATGCCCTGCAGGGCCTGCTGGCGGCCGGCCAGGATCTGATCGATTGGTGGCTTTCCGGGCACAGTCCCCTGGACGCCCTGGCCGCCTACCAAAAGCCGGATGGCGCCTTTGTCTGGGACTGGGCCTGGCCGGCGGACAATAGCCTGGCCGCGGCCCAGGCCGTGCCGGCCCTGCTGGAGGTGTGGTACCCCCGAACCGGGCCGGGCCAGGTTGAGCAGTCCACCCTGCTGCCCTACGCTCCGGTGTACCGGGGCCTGGACGCCGACCGTACGGTGGCGGCGCTGCCCCGCGTGGCCTGGTCCGAGGGGGTGGACGTGGTGGTACCCTTTGGCAGCGACCTGGACCTGGATGGCGCGGTTAGCCTGGAGTGGCGCGCCGTGGGGCAGGGTGCCTGGATGACGGCGGTCCTGGGGCGGGCCGATGGTTATTATACGGCGACCGTGCCCATCACGCTGCCGGCCGCCTACGAGTTTCGGGCGACCTTTGCCGATGGCGACGGCGTCCAATATGGCGGCGAGCTCGCCGGCAGCGTGGCCCTGAGCGTGACCCTGCAGCCCTACCAGGCCTATCTGCCGCTGGCGTTCAAGCACGACGCGGATTCTTGACCCGGATTGCACGGAGCAGGATGCGGATCCGTGCAATCCGGGCGAAATCCGTGTCCTGCCCGTTTTTTGCCCGTGTTCTGCCTGGAGTGTCCTATGTACCGTCAAAAGTTTCTCGTACTGGCGCTGGTGCTGCTTCTGCTGGGCAGCGCCTCGCTGGGGTCGCCGGTCTCTATGGCCCGGACGCCCAATCGGGCCGGCCTGGTGGTGCGCTTTGGGGATGGCAGCTATACGACGCGCTGCGTCAGCTTTGACGAAGCGCAGATCAGCGGACTGGACGTGGTGCTGCGGTCTGGTCTGGATGTCGAGTATACCGTCGATCCGGGTATGGGCTGCTTTATGTGCCGGATCGCCCACGAGGGCTGCCCGGCCGCCAACTGCGACTGCGATTACCCACCGAATTACTGGTCCTACTGGCACCTGCAGAACGGGCAGTGGGTTTACGGCCAGGCCGGCATGAGTTCGTACATGGTCCAGGATGGCGCGGTCGAGGGCTGGAGCTGGGGGGATGGCTCGCTGCCACCCCCGGTCATTCCCTTTGCCGAGATCTGCCCGGCGCCGATCACCAGCACCCCGCTGCCCTCGCCGACGCCGCTGCCGACGCATACCCCGCCGCCGACGGCCCTACCGACGGACACGCCGGTGCCTACGCCGGCGCCGACCGACACCGACGCGCCCACCGAGACGCCCGCGCCCACGGCCACGGTCGGCCCGACCGAAAGCCCGGCACCCAGCCACACGCCCACCCAGAGCCCGACCCCCACGCCGACCTGGACGCCGACGATCTCGCCTACGGCCGGCCTGGCCACCGCCACGCCGACCCTGAGCCCCACGGCCACCCCCTCCCCCACCGTGGTCCTGCGGACGCCCACGCCCACCGCGGTCCCGGCCACCCCGATGCCCACGCCCACCGCGATCTTGCCCGCGGACACACCGGCACCCAGCTCAAGCCCGACGCCTGCGCCCACGGCCCCGCCCAGTGTTGCCAGGACGGCCGTGCCGGAGCCCTCCCCGCCGCCGACGCTATGCCTGCTCCCGCCGACGCCGCCCACAATGACCCCATCCAAGGATCCTGTCCCCTCGACGCCGACAGCCACGGCGGCGGAGGCCGCCTCGCCCGCGCCCACGCGGGCCTTGGAGGCGGACGTCCCCGCAGAGGGTGCTCCGGTCGGGGGCTATATATTTTTGGGCCTGCTGGTACTCCTGCTGACCGGGATGCTGGTCGTATTTGGCTTGAAGCAGCAGGCCTCGTAGCGCACAATGGATGGCATTTCTAAAGTGAGACTGGTCTGGTCGGCCCATCGTCAAAGGCCCGCTCCGACTATCCCGGCCGGGCGCCGGGTAGGGGAGGGGCCATCTCCAGAGCCGGAAGCGCCCGCTGTTCGCCCGACGGGCCATACCGGTGCCTGGGCGCTGTGGATGCTGGCCGCGCTCCTGCCGGCCCTGACCACACGGAACCCGGCCTATCTACTGCTGCTTTTGTTGGCTGTAACCGTGGTTCAACTCTCCCTGCCCCGGGGTGAGCCCGGTGTGGCCGACTGGCGCTTTTTTATCCAGGCCGGCCTGTTCCTGTGGTTGTTCACCATTCCCCTCAACGCCCTGACCGTGCATGCCGGCGAGACGGTGCTCTTTCGCCTGCCCCGGGGGCTGCCCCTCATCGGCTGGGTGATCGGCGGGCCCATCACCCTGGAGGCGGTCAGCTATGGCTTTCTCAGTGGATTTGGCCTGCTGGTCGTGCTGCTGGTCCTGGTCACCTTTAATCGGGCGGTGGACCCCTACCAGTTGACCCGGGCGGTGCCGGCAGTCTTTTTTCAGACGGGGGTCATGACCTCAATTGCCCTTTCTTTTGTGCCGCAGGCGACCCTGGCTCTGCGCGAGATCCGTGAGGCCCAGGCCATTCGGGGACACCGCTGGCGTGGCTTGCGGGACGTGGTGCCCCTGGCCATGCCTCTGTTGACTACGGCGCTGGAGCGGGCCCTGCAGTTGGCCGAGTCGATGGAGGCCCGGGGTTTTGGCATGGTGCCCATGCTGCGTCCGGCGCTGTGGCGTTGGGGCCGGCGCCTGCTGTTGGTCGCGCTGTTGTTGCTGCTGGTCGGGCTGGTCTTTCGGGGTTTTTATCCCCGCAGTCCCTGGCCCGGCGTCGCGGTGTGGCTGGGTGGGCTGGGGGTTCTGGCGGCCCTGGTCCTGCAGAATCAGAGCCTGCTGCGCACCCGCTATCGCCGCCAGCGCTGGATGGCTCCGGACACGGTGATGGCGCTGGCCTCGGCCTTGATCCTGCTGGCCTACCTGGTCCTGCGCTTTCTGCGGCCCGAGTGGCTCTATTTCTATCCCTACCCCCGCCTGGAGTGGCCGGATTTCCAGCCGCTGTTGGGCCTGCTTTTCCTGGTCCTGACCACGCCGGCCTGGCTGGCGAGTTGGCGTGCCCGGTGAGCGGCGGGTTGTTGTTTCGCAATTGGAGGCGCCTCGTGCCCCACAAGCTCAAGTGGACGTCCTGGATTGTCCTGCTGGCCAGCCTCACCGGCTTGGTGGCCTTTCTCTACCCCCTTTTTGGCGGCGGGGACTCGGCCACCGGACCGACCCAGTCCCACGCCGTAGACGCCCCTCTGGTGACCATGCTCTGCCTGCTGGCCATCCTGGCCAGCCTGGAGTCCGAGGGCTTGGGGTCCAAGCAGGTGGCCCTCTTGGGCATCCTGGCGGCCATTGGTTCCCTGCTGCGCCTGGTCCCGGGACCCTCCGGGGCCTCGGCGATATTTTTTCTGCCCATCCTGGCCGGATACGTTGTGGGACCGACTTTTGGGTTTCTTCTGGGCACGTTAACCCTGTTTATCTCGGCCCTGGTGACCAGTGGGGTGGGCCCGTGGCTGCCCTACCAGATGCTCGGTACGGGTTGGATCGCCCTGTTTGCGGGCTATCTGCCGAACCTGCGCCGCTGGGGCAAGCTGGAACTCGTGGTGCTGGGCGTTTATTCCCTGCTGTTGGGCTTGTTCTTTGGCGCGGTGATGAACCTGTGGTTTTGGCCCTACCTGGGCGGGGGCATGGACTCGGCGCTGCTTTGGGAGCCGGGGCTGTCCTTGGGCAAGGCGCTCCTGCACTATGGCCGCTTTTACCTGGCCACCTCGCTGCTCTGGGACCTGAGTCGGGGGGTCGGTAACCTGGTGTTAGTGCTGGTCCTGGGCCGGCCGGTGCTCAAGCTGCTGCGGCGTTTCCAAAAGCGCTTTACCTTCGAGGCGGATCGCGGGCCGGTCGAGGGCTAAGAATCTGTAAGGCTAGTGTGCCCTACGGGTGGCTCAGCGAACCTGGCCAAAGTATTCGGGGGGCCAGTAGGAGAAGCAGGCGCGGCCGATGATGCGTTCCAGCGCGACCGGGCCAAAGAAGCGCGAGTCATTCGACGCCCCCCGGTTGTCGCCCAGAACAAAGACGTGGTCGGCCGGGACCTGGATAGGGCCGTAATCCTGTGGGCGCACCGGTGGGAGATAGGGCTCTTCCAGGAACGCGCCGTCGATCAGGACCTGGCCGTTGCGGATTTCGACCAGCTCGCCGGGCAGGCCAATGACCCGCTTGATCAGGGGGATTTCCGAATGGTCCAGGTCAATGACGACAATGTCGCCCCGCGCGGGCAGGTTGAGGTGCAGACTGATCTTTTCGATGATCAGGCGTTGGCTGTCGTGCAGGTTGGGCTCCATGCTCTGTCCATAGACCACGGTGCCCTGGGCGACAAAGTGGGTCAAGAGCATGGCCAGTAGCAGCGCCGGCAGGATGGTGCGCAGCAGTTCGCCCAGGGTCTCGGCGACGATCTGCCGCAAGCCGTAGGAAGGGGGTTCCTCCGGCAGTTGTTCGGTGCTGCTGTTGTCCAGCGCCTGTGAACAGGTCATCGATATCTCCTTGGGCAGTCTGTCTCTAGTATACACCAGGCCGGGCAAACATGCAAGAGAGGAGCCACTTGCGTGGGGGGCGCTCTTGTGTTAGACTGTGCCCATCAGGGTGGCGAGGCCACCGGTGCCGCCAAGAACGAATCCACAATACCCAAGGAGTGCCCCTATGCCCGTCCCCGATTTTGATCAACTATTGGACCTGCCCCGTTTCGGCGACAGCGTCAAGTGGTGCCTGTTTGAGGAGGGCATGTTGCCGCTTTGGGTGGCCGATATGGACTTTCACTCGCCGGCGCCGGTGATCCGCGCCCTGGTGGAGCGAGCCTCCCACGGTGTTTTTGGCTACGCCCTGTCGCCCGGAGAACTGCGCCAGGTCATTCAGGAAAGGCTGGCGCGCCTGTACGACTGGCAGGTGCAGGAGGAGGACATCTTTTTCCTGCCGGGTGTGGTGACCGGTTTCAACATGGCCTGCCACGCCGTGGGCAAGCCGGGGGACGAGATCCTGGTGGAGGTCCCGGTCTACTTTCCCATGTTGGATGCGCCGGGGAACGCCGGCCGCGTCTGCCGGATGGTGTCCCTGCTGGAGGAGGAGGGTTACTATCGGCGCGACGAGCAGACCTTTGAGGCAGCCATCGGCCCGCGCACCTCGCTCTTTTTGCTCTGCAATCCACACAATCCCGTCGGCCGCGCTTTTGGCCGGGCCGAACTGGAACGCCTGGCTGAGATCTGCCTCCGCCACGACGTCGTGATCTGTTCCGACGAAATTCACTGCGACATTGTCTTTCCCGGCCACCCGCATACGCCCATCGCTTCCCTGGCCCCCGAGATAGCGGCTCGGACGATCACACTGCTGGCCCCCAGCAAGACCTTTAACGTGCCCGGCTTATCCTGTTCGGTGGCCGTGGTCCAGGATGCGGATCTACGCGAGCGGGTGCGGGGCGCCGGCGCCGGCCTGGTCTCCCACGTCAACGTTATGGGCTACACCGCTGCCCTGGCCGCCTACCGTGATGGTGGGCCCTGGCTGGAGGCGCTGCTGCGTTACCTGGAGGACAATTGCGACTATCTCTTGGACTATGTGGCGCGGCACATGCCCTTGATTCGCTGCCGCAAGCCCGAGGCCACCTTCCTGGCCTGGTTGGACTGCCGCCAGGCGGGCCTCCCGGGCAATCCCCAACGCTTCTTTGAGGAGTATGCCCGCGTCTGCTTGAACGACGGTGCTATCTTTGGACCCGGCGGGGAGGGTTTTTTGCGCTTGAACTTTGCCTGTCCTCGGGCAACCCTACAGCGGGCTTTGGAGCGGATGCGCCAGGCCTACGAGCGGCGGGCGGAGCTGGCGCCGGTGCCCGTTCCGGAGGCATCCGAACCCAAGTAACACCCTTACTCTTTACGTTTTACTCTTTACGCTTTACTTCCTCAGGAGGTATGCCCCATGTCTGCAAAGAAAACGGGTTTCTGGTTCGGTTTGGGTCTGGGTGGTGTGGGGGGGTGGTTGCTGCTAGATCGCCTGCGCCGCAGCCTGGATCTCGGGGAACGCTTTGATAAGCGGATCTATGACGTGGCCATGTTTCGCGCCGCCCTGGACGACATGTTTGCCCACCTGGACGACATGCGGGTGGCGGCGCGGGGCGGTCGGCTGGATCGCGCCTTTGCCGAGCGGATCATGCTGGCTCTGACCCAGGTCTGCGGCTGCCGTTACTGCAGTTACGCCCACAGCCGGACGGCGCTGGAGGCCGGCCTCAGCTCTGCCGAGGTGGAGGCGATCCTCTGCGGCGAGTTCGCCGGGGCCCCTCGGGAGCAACTGCCGGCGCTGCTCTTTGCCCAGCACTATGCCGATACGTTCGGCCAGCCCGACCCGGCGGCCCGCCAGCGGTTGCTGGACACCTATGGCCCCGCTATGGGCCGGGATATCCTGGCCTATCTGCGCATGATCCTGCTGGGCAACTTGTTGGGCAATACCTTGGATGCCTTTTTGCGGCGCTTGTTTGGCCGGCCGGTGGAGGAAAGCAGCCTGGGGCAGGAATTGGGGGTACTGCTGGGCGGGCTGCTGTGGGTGCCGGAGGGGATGCTGCGGCGGTCCTAAAGCTCGGCCAGGTTCGAAGCGGTCCAGGGTTCGCGCAGCAGGCGTCGGAAAAAGTCCTGCTCGTCGCCCAGCCGTTCCATGACGCCTTCGATGATTTCCTGCCCGCTGTCGTAGCAAAAGATGTAGGCGCAATCGGAGGCCATTGCCTCAGCGCACGCTCCCGCGGCGCACGGGGATATTGGCCACCAGGCGATCCTGGGTGCCGCTGCGGGTGACCTGCACTTCGATCCCATTCTCTTCGATCTCGACGTATTTCGAGATAACGTCAATGAGTTCGCTTTTCATTTTCTCCAATAGTTGGGGTGAAAAGCCGCGGTCGTGGACCAGGACCAACTGCAGGCGTTCCTTGGCGATAGCCGAGCTTCCCGATTGCCGCCGAAAAAGTTTGCGCAAAAAGCTCACGGTCTGACCTCCCTGTTGTCGCCTGCGGCCGGCTTGGTCGCAGGCAGTGTTGCTAAGATCAAAGCTCTTGGCCTCTCATCCACTTGGTCAGTCGATCCCAGAGCTTGGGTTCCTCGGGCAGGATCAAGGGGATGTCTTCTCCGAGCAAACGGCGGGCGATGTGCATAAAGGCTTGGCCGGCCTGAGAGCGGTTTTCCAGGACGGCGGGGATGCCGCGGTTTGTGGAGGTGAGGATGACAGTGTCCTCGGGTATGATACCGACGAGGCGTATGGCCAGGATTTCAACGACGTCGTTCACGCTGAGCATTTCGCCCTTTTCCACCATTTTGGGATTCAGCCGGTTGATGATCAGGCGGGGCGAATCTTTCTCCTCCGCTTCGACCAGTCCGACGATGCGATCGGCGTCGCGCACTGCCGAGACCTCCGGTGTGGTGACGATGAGCACCTCGGTAGCCCCGGCGACGGCGTTCTTGAAACCCTGTTCGATGCCGGCGGGGCTATCCACCACCACAAAGTCAAATTCCTGCTGCAGTTGGCGGCAGACCTCGGCCATATCGGCCGGGGTAATGGCGGTTTTGTCGCGGGTTTGCGCCGCCGGGATCAGGTAGAGGTCGTTGAGCCGTTTGTCCTTGATCATGGCCTGGCGCAGGCGACAGCGTCCCTCGACGACGTCGACCAGGTCATAGACGATACGATTTTCCAGGCCCATTACGATATCCAGGTTGCGCAGGCCAATGTCGGCGTCTATGGCCACGACCCGCCGACCGAGCATAGCCAAGGCCGTGCTCAGGTTGGCGGTGGCCGTGGTTTTGCCCACTCCTCCCTTTCCCGATGTGATCGTGATTACTCTGGACATTGCTGCCCCTCCTCAAGGATTGCCGCCCCTTTCAAATGGCTCTGTTCCTGCTGAAAGCGGGGCGACCCCAGAATGTTTCAACGAGCCCGATACAGCCCTTTTGTAAAGCCCCATTCGTTTCAGGTGGCCGGCGGACTTGTTGTTGTTGTTGTTGTTGTTCTACATCATAATTATAATCTGTTTTCCCCAAATAGTCAAAGGGCATGCCGCATTACAGTC
>JAFGKG010000072.1 GCA_016928715.1 Chloroflexia bacterium | reverse complement strand
GTCAGATAAATTCTGTCATTCCTTCGACTACGCTCAGGACAGGTCTGAGGAGGAGCAGTTGCGCAGCAACTGCGACGACGAAGAATCTCCTGGATGGCAAAAAGACGCGGCTTATTTTCCGGGAGATTCTTCACTTCGCCGCCTGCGGCGGCTCGTTCAGGCCTGAGCTACGCTCAGGTTGACAGGTCTTTAGAACTTGTCTGACCCTGTACTAGTCATTACCCTCCCTGGCGCTCCTGGCAGGTAATACAGCGTCGGGCATAGGGCCGGGCTTCCAAACGGGCCAACTGGATATCGCTGCCACAGACAACACAGCGGCCATAGCTCCCATCCTGCACAGCCCGCAGCGCCTGCTCGATCTCTTCCAAGGTCTGCTGCTCGCTTTCCAAAAGCGCAATCAGCCCATTATAGGACACCACCCGGGCGGCGACGTCCGCGTCATCCTCCCCCGAACTGATCTCCCGATCCTCCAGGCGCAGCATTCCCTCCAGTTCGATGATATGTCCCTCAATGCGCTCCTTTTCCATCTCCAGACGTTGGCGGAGTTTGGTCAATTTAGCCGCTTTTAGCACCCAGATCCTCCATCTTTCCCCAAGCCGGCCTGAAACCCTGACCACGGGTCAGCAGCCAAAATCCCCGCGCAAGGCGAGAATTTCGCCGGTTAGGGCCTATAACCGCTCCATGGACAGCGGTGTCCGACTCCAGAGCTCTCTGTAGAGACTGCCCCCGCGTAGGCGGGGGGCGACGCGTGCGTCGCCCCTACAAGGCTATTTTTGTTATTGGTGGCGGCCCGGCGGCCATGAACGACTGCTAGGGAAAGGGCACGACACGAATTTTCTATGAATTGCACGGATGGGACATGGACTTTTGCTGGTCAATCCATGTCTGGCCATCCGCGTAATCTTGGGACTGCGGCAAGGCTAGAACAGGCGAATTATACTATATCCCCCCCCAGCATGCAACCCCAGCGAGACAAAAATTCCCCCTGGCGAACGGGATCCTTTGCGGATCTCCGTCCACCAGGGGCACTAGGGGAAGGGAGTACCCCTATTATACACAATCTTTTAAAAAATTGCAAGTCGGCCTAGGCCTTGAAACTGGCCAGCCGCTGGACGGCCGCGTCCAGGCGGTCGTCCGGAGCCGCCAGGGAGAGCCGGAAATAGCCCTCGCCCTGCTCGCCGAACCCGCTGCCCGGCGTCAGCCAGACCCCGGTCTCCTCCAACAGCTTGAGGCAGAATTCCATCGAACTGTATCCCGGTGGCACGCTGCCCCAAATGTACAGGCCGGCCCGGGGCGGGGTGACGTGGATCCCTACCGACTGCAGCATATCGAGGGCCCGGTCCCGCCGCGCCTGATAGATACGGTTGCGCTCGGCCACCCAGGACTGATCCCCCTCCAAGGCTGCCATAGCGGCATACTGCACGGGCGTAAAGATGCCACTGTCGACGTTGGTCTTGACCCGGGCCACAGCCTGCACGACATCGGCATTGCCCAAGAGCGCGCCCACCCGCCAGCCGGCCATGTTGTAGGTCTTGGAGAGAGAATAGAACTCGACCCCCACTTGCTTCGCCCCCTCCAGCTCCAAAAAACCTGGGGGCACATAGCCCTCAAAGGTCACGTCGGCATAGGCATTGTCGTGGGCAATCACGACGTTGTGGGTCAGGCCAAATTCGATCGCCTGGGCAAAAAAGCCCTGGTCGGCCGTCGCCGCGGTGGGATTGTTGGGATAGTTGATCCAGAGCAGCTTGGAGCGCTGGGCCACCCAGGCGGGAATGGCGTCCAGGTCGGGCAGGTAGCCGTTCTCCTCCAACAGGGGAACCGCGTAAACGTCCGCCCCGGCCAGGATGGCCGCGATCCGGTACACGGGATAGCCCGGATCGGGCACCAGGACAATGTCCCCGGGATTACAGAGGACGTTGGTCAGGTGCACCAGGCCCTCCTTGGTGCCGATCAGGGGGATGATCTCCCTCTCGAAATCGACGTCGACGTCAAAGCGCCGCTTGTAATAGTGCGCAAAGGCCTGCCGCAGCTCGGCGATCCCGTAATAGTTGGGGTAGCCGTGATAGCGCGGGTTCTGCGCGGCCCGGTAGAGCGCCTCGACGACAAAGTCGGGCGTGGGCATGTCGGGATTGCCAATGCCCAGGTTGATCACATCCACGCCCTGTGCGCGCATGGATGCGATCCGCCGATTGGCCTCCGCCTGCAGGTAGGGCGGCAAATTGTGCAGTTTTTGTGCCAGGGGAATTTGCATGGTCTTTCTCCAGTCTAGGATCATTCCTATCGATCTCGACATAGCCTCCTAAAGCCAGCGCGCACGAATAAAAAAAGACCTTCAGGCCATACTCGTTTTAGGGGGTTATGCAGAGGTCAGTAACGTGCTCGCCCCATTGCCAGCACACACTTGGATGCAAACTTGCCGCATTATACTACGGCTTGCCCGAACGTGCAAACCGACTGACGGGCCGGTCCGGCCCAAAGGTCATGTAACCGTCCTGTAATCTGCCCAACTTGCCAGGACAGGCCGGACCCCCTACAATGAGGCTAGATAAACACCCCAAGGCAAATCCCAATATCCCATAGGGAGATAGGTATGAGCCCTTTAGCACAGATAGAACGAACACTCTCCGCCGAAGCATTGCTGGCCGCAGAGAATGCCGGATTCCTAGAGGCCATGGGAATCGTCACCGTGCACCTGCAAGCCTCGTCCGGGGCCGGCAAGACCTGCCTGATCCGACGCACTGTCGAGAGCCTGAGCCAAAAGGCCCGCATCGCCGTGATTCAGGGGACCCTCTCCCACACCAGCCCCCGCATCTCGGAAACAGGCGACCTGCCGGTGGTCATGGTCAACACGGGAGGACAGGCCTATATAGATGCCAGCTTGCTGCGAGACGCCTTGGAGCAACTGCCCCTGGCCGACGTGGACCTACTGCTCATCGAGGAGATCGGCTCGCTGATCTGCCGCCCCCCGCACATGTTGGAGCAAAGCCTGCGTGTCGTCCTGGCCAGCCTGCCCGAGGGGGAGGATTGTCCCCTGCGCTACCCCGTGCCCTTTGCCCAAGCGGATGCGGTTGTACTCAACAAGTTAGACCTGCTGCCGCATCTCGAGTTCGACCGGAATCGCTTCCAGCAAGCGGTCCGCCGATTGAACGAACGTGCACCCCTGTTTGAACTCTCCTGCCGCACTGGGGAGGGCCTGGAGGCCTGGGGGCAGTGGCTGCTGCAGCAGATTGGGCAGCGCCAAGGGCAATTCGTTCACTAATACCATCGTGCTTGTAATGTCTAGATCTTTTTCCCACAGTGCAGGCAAAAAGAGGCACCGGGCGCAACCGGCTCCCCGCAATTGGGACAGGGCACCGTCGGTTCGGCCGCCGGGGGCGGCGTTTCCTCGACCACGGGGGGCTCAACCGCCGGCACGGGGGTTGTAGCCGCGGGGGGCTGGGCCATGCTGGGCAAGGGAGCCGCGGGCTCTTGCTCTTGCGGCTGGGTCAACTGGCCAATGTAGCGGGCCAGACGCACTAGAGCGATGATCACCACAGCCCAACTGACAATGACCACGACGCCCAAAAACATCCAGGGCAGCCCCTTGAGCAGAAGGGAAGAGATCAGCGCATTCTGCAGGGTCGAATCGGCTTCATTGCCCAGGAAGTAGCGCTGGATGTACTGGAAAGCAAAAGCTTCCGCCAAGAGGCCGTTCAACAAGCCAACCAGCCCCCCCAACAGCCGCTGCAAAAAGGGCGCGGCCTGGCGGCGCGGCAGGAAAAAACCGCTGCCATAACCAATGAGCAGCAGGATATAGACAAGGCTGCCCAGGCGAAAGACGCCCTGAAAAGTATCCACCTGGCCCTGCATACGCGAGGCCAAATCGGAAGCCCAGGCATCCCCCCACAGGGAGCCCAACATCACCCCCGGCACAATGCCGGCCAGGGTGACCAAAATCTCCCGACGGAACCCGCGCCAAAGCCCAATCGCAGCAAAGGCCAGGGCGATCAGGATAGCCAACACATCGATCCAGCCCACGGTCAGCGTCGTCAGCGTGATTTCGCCCATCGCAGCAACTCCTTTACTCTCTAGGTCGTCCTTGACAGCCAAGCCCCTGGCATGCTAGAATGCGCAGAAGGACATTGGCTATAGTTGGAAAAAACCCCGATGCGAGGCAATCTTTTGCTGGTAATTGATCACATAGCCCTGCAGCTTTTGCTGCAGTTCCTCCCAACCGGGTTGCTGAAAGATTTTGTATAGGGACTCTCGATCCTCCACGACACCGCCAATGATCACCTGCGGGGGCTCTCCAGCAATGGTATACCAGGCATCGGTAATGGTCAGCCCCAAATCGTTCAACTTGGGACCCAGTTCGTGTACGACGAATTCCATATAGGAGGATTCCTCCCCTTCGCGAATGTCCCAGGTCATCAAAAGTTTTACCATATGCTCTCGGCCTCGCTCTGTCCGCATTTAGCAGAGGGATGATCACCGATAGTGTACCAGAAAAAACAAGCGACGTCAACTAGCGTTTTACAGAGGAGGTAGACCGTTGAAAATCGCAATTGCAGGCAAGGGTGGCGTGGGCAAAACCACGGTGGCGGGCACATTGGCCCGCCTGTACGCAGCAGAGGGCCGGCCGGTATTGGCCATCGATGCCGACCCTTCGACCAACCTGGGGTCAGCGATCGGCATCTCGCCCCAGCAGGTCATGGCCATCCAACCGATCGCCCAGATGGACGACCTGATCGAGGAGCGCACCGGGGCCCGGCCCGGATCGCAGGCGCCCTTTTTCAAATTGAACCCCCGGGTGGATGACCTGCCCGAAACCCTCTCCATCGAGCACGAGGGCGTCCGGCTGATGGTCATGGGCACCGTACAGCGTGGGGGCAGCGGCTGCGTCTGCCCGGAAAACATCATGCTGCGCTCGCTGGTCACGCACCTTCTGCTCCACCGCCAGGACGTGGTCATCCTGGACATGGTCGCCGGTATCGAGCACCTGGGGCGGGCCACCGCCTCCTCGGTGGACGCCCTGATCGCGATTGTGGAACCGGGCCGGCGCAGCATCCAGATGGCCCGGCGCATCCGCGAACTGGCCGCCGACATTGGCATCCAGCGCCTCTATATCGTGGGCAACAAGGTCCGCACCGCCCAGGACGAGGCCTTTATCGTGGAGCAAACCGGCGACCTGGACCTCCTGGGCATCATTCACCACCACGACGAGATCCTCCAGGCGGACCGGCAGGGCCGGGCGATCTATGACCTGGGCGGGGAAGCGGTGGAGGAAGTCCGGGCCATCAAGGAAAAACTGGACAGCTTGTTGGGGGGGGAAGAGTAAAACCTAAGGGGAAAAGGACTAGTCGTCCAAGGGCACGATATAGACCATGGCATAGTCGAAATACTGCCATCCCGGCGGGGGTCCCGGCCAGCGATAGTAAAAGCCATCGGGATAGACATTCACCATCCGGCCCTCGCGTTTGCGAAAGCCGTAGGGATCGACTACGTGGAAGGCCGAGCCGTCCAGGCCATAGACGACTTCCACATGCTCGCCGAAAACGAGGGTCACCGTATACTCGCTGTAAATGACCAGGTCCTCCTCCATCCCACCGCCATCCAAGGGATCTGGCAGTTCCAGGGTCACACTGAGGGGGATGACCATATCCCTCATTGCCGGAACCTCACCATTACGCGCCTGCCAGGTCATCCAGACGATCACCGGCCGG
This sequence comes from Chloroflexia bacterium, assembly GCA_016928715.1. Classification (GTDB taxonomy): domain Bacteria; phylum Chloroflexota; class Chloroflexia; order DTKN01; family DTKN01; genus JAFGKG01. The sequence goes on along the minus strand of JAFGKG010000072.1, from coordinate 42,460 downwards.
CCGGCGGCCAACTGCCGGCGCAGTTCGTGCAGGGCCGGCTCGCGCCCGGCAAAGGTCTGCCAAACGGCCCGATAGGGCCGGTCATGGCGATCCAAAAGCTGCTGGATGACCCTGGCCACGGCCGGCGCGTGAGCCCCGTAATTGTCCAGGCTCATGCTGGCATCCACGTCGGGCCCCCGAAAGCCCTCCTCGGGATTGGCCGTAATGGGGAAGCAGTCCTGCACCTCGTCCTCCGGCACGATCACGCCCACGTCGTGCAGCAGCACCCGGATGGTCGCCGCCTCGCAGGTCAGCATACGCTCCTGGCCATAAGAGACGACGTCCACAAACACGCTCTCGGGCAGCGGCGCCTCGGTAGGAGTGGGCGAGGGAGCGGCGGTGGGCGTCCGGCTCGGCCGAGGGGTGGGCGTCGGGGTACGGGTAGGGGTCGGCGTAAGGGAGGGCCGCGGAGAAGGGGCGGCGGTCGCCGTCGGCGGGAGTGGAGTCGGCGTCGCCGGCCCTCGGGCGGGCGTGAGCCGCGGTGCGGTTGGATCAGGCATGGCCGTCGGTGCGGCCGGTGGCTGGGCACAGGAACCCAGTAGCCCCGTGGACAGGACCAGCAAGAGCAGGAGGGCAAGCGAAAGGCGCAGTCCGCCGGCCTGCGGTTTCCTGCCACCTGCTACCTGCTGCCTCGTCAATAACCCTTTCTGTAGTCGGGGCGAGGCGCGCCTCGCCCCTACGGGGGCATTTACGTTATTGGTTGAGCCCCAGCGGTCCATGCTCGACTGCTTGAATATCACAACGTCTCCTACAACGCTAGTTCGCGATCAGATCGGGCCGGGGAAAGGGCGCAGCCCGGTAGGGTCGGGCCAGGACGACCAGGCGCTGATCGTAGGCATGGACCGGCCAACAGGTGATCAGGGTCAGGACCTCTTCCATCGTCGAGGCCATGTACTGGGCATTGCGCAGGCGCACCTCCAGCGGCTGGCCGACCTCGGGCAGGAGCAGGACCTCCTCGACCACGTAAAGATACTGCCGGCCGTCGCCATAGAGGAGGACCGGATCCCCCGGCTCCAGCTCGATCAAGCGCAAAAATACGGCCCCCGCCCGGCCGGCGACGTGGCCGGCCAGCACAATGTTGGAGCCCTCGCCCGGATTGGCCGAGCCATAATGATGGCCCACGGCAAAACGAGCGACGTCCCAAACCGTCACCTGCCGCCCGTCGACCACCTCTGTGTGCCAGCCGACCTCGATCACCGGGCTGTCTACCTGGATCGTGGGGATAACGATGCGGCTCAAGCGAGAACGCCAGCTCGTAACGCGCACCGGCTCCACCGAACGCTCGGGATCGGATGGATGATCGAGCAGCGGCAGGGCCGGCGTGGGCGTGTGCGTCGGCTCCATGGACAGTGCCGGGGCCAGCCGCAGCGGGCTAGGCGCGGCCTCTGGCTGGGGCAAATGACGCCCCAGGACATAGGCCTGCAGGCCGCCCACGTACAGCAGCGCAAAGAGACCGCTCAGGATCAGCACGTTGCCCAGGCCCCAGAGCAGCCAGCGGCGGGGGGTGGAGGGCGTCCTTTGGGATAACTGCATCGTCTTGAATCCTGTCATGCCTGCGCATATCCGAAACGCCATCAGTATACCACAACCCCTGGGGGCTGGCAAAGTGCGGAGGTCACGCTCCTTGACGGCCCAGGCCTTCGATGCTACAATGGCCGGCAGACTGGATCGCTGGGGCACGGCAAGTCCGAGCTCCCGGCAAACAAGGCGTCCAAACGGACCGGGAATGGACCATGCTGTACGATCAGGCCAAAATTTACGTCAAGGCGGGGGACGGCGGCCATGGCTGCGTGGCGTTCCGCCGCGAAAAGTACGTGCCCTTTGGCGGGCCGGCCGGCGGGAATGGGGGGCGGGGCGGACACGTCTACCTGCAGGTCAGCCGGCACTTGAACACCCTGATCCCCTTTAAACAACAGCAGCATTTCCGTGCCGAGAACGGCCGGCCGGGCGAGGGCCGCAACTGCCACGGTGCCAACGGGGCAGATGTGGAGATCCTGGTCCCCCCAGGAACGGTCGTCCACGGCGTCGGCCCGGAAAGCGGCCTCTCCGTCGACCTGCTCTTCCCGGATCAGCGCCTCTTGGTGGCGCGGGGTGGGAAGGGGGGACGGGGCAATGCCGCCTTTGCCACACCCACCCACCAGACCCCCCGCATGGCCGAACTGGGCGAACCGGGTGAGGAGCGCTGGCTGCAACTGGAGCTCAAGCTCATCGCCGACGTCGGCCTGGTGGGCTATCCCAACGCCGGCAAGTCCACTCTGCTGGCCACCGTCAGCGCGGCCCGGCCCAAGATCGCCGCCTACCCCTTTACCACCCTCTCGCCCAACCTGGGCGTGGTCACCGTGGGCGACCTGAGCTTTGTCATGGCCGACATCCCCGGCCTGATCGAGGGAGCCAGCGAGGGCACCGGCCTGGGCCTGCAGTTCCTGCGGCACATCGAGCGCACCCGCCTGATCATCCACGTGCTCGACGGGGCCGGGATCGATGGCCGCGACCCCCTGGCCGACTATGCCGCGACCAACCACGAACTGGCCCAGTACAGCCCGATCCTGGCCCAACGCCGGCAGATCGTGGCCTGGAACAAAATGGACCTGCCCGACGCCCAGGCCTACTGGGAGCTGCTGCAGGAAGAGGGCTCCCTGAACCTGGATGACCTCTGGCCCATCTCGGCCGCGACCGGCGAGGGGGTACAGGCCTTGATCAACCGGGCCGCGGCCCTGCTGCAGGAAATGCCGCCGGCCCAAGAGCCCCCCGCGCAGGAGGAACCCCTGGTCTTTGCCCCGCCCACACCGGAGGAGGACGGCTTTCGCCTCGAGCGGGACGAGGATGGCTTTGCCGTCCACGGCCGGCGCATCGAACGGCTGGCCCGCATCACCAACTTTGCCCTGCCCGAGGCCGCCGACCGCTTTCAAAGGGCCCTGGCCGCGTTGGGCATCGAACAGGCCCTGGTCGAGGCCGGCGTGGGACAAGGAGATCGCGTGCGGGTCGGCCCCGTAGAACTGTTCTGGGAGGAGGAGGACTGGAACGAGACCGCCGAGGAGCCACCGGAAGAGATAGATTGGTACTGGCCGGAAGAAGACGTTGAAAGTTAAAGGTTGACGGTTGACGGTTTATGCGTCCGCACGTTAGCGCGTTAGTTTCATCGATTGGCGGCTGGATACGGTTGGCAGATACGACAAAAGATGATCCTTGTCGACGCTGAGGATCTGGAGGAATAGTCGATGACCGGGATGGACGAAAATCAATGTTGCCGGCGCCTGCTGCTGCCGGTCGTTCTCATGTTGCTGGCTCTGCTGGTCGGAGCGTGTGCTGATGGTCCGAGCGGCCTGGCTACCACCGGGGGAGGGCCGACCTCCGCGCCGCCGACGGCCACGGCCTCCCCGGTGCCCCCCAGTCCGACGTCCCCGCCCACGGCGACGCCCGATCCCAGCCCAACGCCCACCCCGCCCCCGCCCACGGCGACGACCGAGCCCACCGTGGACCCCACGATCTTTCTGCAGCAGGTCCAGGCCAACGAGCTCGGCTGGATCCTGGTGCTGGAGTATCACCTGATCGAAGAGCCGGGGGGGCGCTGGAGCCGCACCCCGGACAATTTTCGCCGGGACGTGGAGCAGCTCATCGCCGCCGGCTATTATCCCATCAACCTGATCGACCTGGCCCGGGGCCAGATCGACGTGCCGGCCGGCAAGACCCCCATCGTGCTGACCTTTGACGATTCCTCCTCGGGACAGTGCCGCTACCTGGAGGATGGCCAACCCGACCCCGACTCGGCCTGCGGCATCCTGCTGGCCGCGGCCCAGGCGCACCCCCAGGACTGGCAGCCCCGGGCCACCTTTTTCGTCCTGCTGGACGTCGACCTGGACGACCGCATCCTGTTCGGGCAGCCCGAGTGGGCCGAAAAAAAGCTGCAGGACCTGGTGGGCTGGGGCATGGAAATCGGCTCCCATACCATCTCCCATTACCGCCTGGACCAGGGCACCGAGGAAAAGATCCGCTGGCAGTTGGCCGTTTCCGAGAACACGATCGAGGCAATCGTCCCCGGCTACGAACTGCAGAGCCTCTCGGCACCCCTGGGCATGTACCCGGAGGACGAGAGCCTGATTCACGGTGGTGTTTGGGAGGAACAGGTTTACGACTTTGAGGCCGTCGTCGAGGTGGCCGGCGGGCCCTCCGCCAGCCCCTTCTCCCTCAACTTTGACCCCTATCACATCCGCCGTAACCAGGTCTTTGAGGACGAGTTGGACATCTGGCTGGACTATTTCGAGATCCATCCCGAACTGCGTTACATCTCGGACGGCGACCCCCTGACCGTGTCCATCCCCCATCCCCTGCCCGAACGATTGCAGGGCCTCCTGGCCGAAAGCCTGCCGGAGGGGATGGCCCTGCGGCAATACCCGCTGGGGCAATAAATCAACTAGCGCAGCCGTCCCCCACAGTAGCGCATATGGTAGACCGAGCGGTCCTGGTAAAAGATGTGCACATCCCCCTGGAACTTGTCCAGGTCGCCCTCGTTATGATCCTCGTAGCGCAGCAGCCGTTCCTGCCAGGAGTAGGACCCCAGCAGCCGGCGCTGGCGATAGCGCTCCAACTGGGCGCGCTGGAGAAAGGAGGCCAACTCCCCCCCTGGCAGGGGTAGATCGGCCAGGACGATCCAATAGTTCATGCCCCAGACCACCGTGCCGGCCCGACGGACGATCTCCTGTCCCAGCAGCCGGCCCTGGCCGAAATAGCTGTCCCGGTAGGTCAGCCCTCCCTCCCGATAGAGAATTTCCGCCGCTCCAGAGCGCTCCGGGGGCACACGGCGGGCCTGGCCCCGGGCGACATTCTCGCGGGCCGCGATGATAAAACGCTCCAATTCCTCAAGTTTCATAGCGCCGACCCTCGCCTGGAAAACCGCATCCAAAAGGCAAGCCACGACCGCTTGCCGAGATCGCCAGGCCGCCTGGCCCTGGCCTGCTTGCATTATAGCATGCTGCACCCCAGTGAGCAAGCCAGGTTGCATCTCCCCCCCTTTACTGGTATAATAACGCCGTTAGTAGACAACGTATGGACAAGGAGGTCCTATGCCCACCGCACTCATCACCGGGATCACCGGTCAGGACGGTTCCTACCTGGCCGAGTTTCTCCTGGAGCGTGGTTACCAGGTCATCGGCATGGTCCGGCGGTCCAGCACGGTCAACTTTGACCGCATCCGGCACATCCAGGAAAATCTGGTCCTGGTGCAGGGCGATCTGCTGGACCAGTTCTCGTTGGTCGACATTATCCGCGAACACCGCCCCGCCGAAATCTATAACCTGGCCGCACAGTCCTTTGTGCCCACCTCCTGGAAGCAGCCCGTCTTTACCGGAGAGGTCACCGCCCTGGGGGTCACCCGCATGCTCGACGCCATCCGCATCGTGGACCCCTCGATCAAGTTCTACCAGGCGTCGAGCAGCGAAATGTTTGGAACCGTTCGCGAGGTTCCCCAGACCGAAACCACCCCCTTTTACCCCCGCAGCCCCTACGGCGTGGCCAAGGTCTATGGGCACTGGATCACGGTCAACTATCGCGAGAGCTATGATCTCTTTGCCTGCTCGGGCATCCTCTTCAACCACGAGAGCCCCCGCCGAGGATTGGAGTTTGTCACCCGCAAGATCAGCTACAACGCGGCCAAGATCAAGCTGGGCCTGAGCAATGAACTGCGCCTGGGCAATCTGGACTCGCGGCGCGACTGGGGCTATGCCGGCGATTACGTCGAGGCCATGTGGCTGATGCTGCAGCAGGAAACGCCCGATGATTACGTCGTCGGCAGCGGTGAAACGCACAGCGTCCGCGAGCTGTGCGAGATCGCCTTTGCCCACCTGGAATTGGACTGGCAGGATTACGTGGTCGTCGACCCCAAATTCTACCGGCCGGCGGAGGTCGATCTGTTGGTCAGCGACCCCGGCAAGGCCAAGAGGATACTGGACTGGGAGCCCCAGGTCAGCTTTGAGGCGCTCGTCAAAATGATGGTGGATGCCGACCTCAAAACCCTGCGCTCCCAGAAAATCTCCCAGCGAGGAGAACCGCTGCATTAGTACCGCTTGAACCTTTCCAAAAGTGGCGAGTTTCGGCCGGGCCCCCAGACCAGGATAGAACCGGCCGAAAAGGAGGTCCCATTGCAAGAGATTTTAAAGCAGTTGAGCGAACAGTACGGCCCCTCCGGCAATGAGGAGGCCGTGCGCCAGGACCTGCAAGCCCTGGTGGCGGACTATGCACAGGAGACGCGCGTGGACGCTCTGGGCAACCTAATCGTCCGGGCCAAGGCCGGCAGCGCGGGGGGGCAGCGCATCATGCTGGCCGCCCACATGGACGAGATCGGGCTCATCGTCAGTTATATCGACAAAAAGGGCTTTTTGCGCTTTACGGCCGTTGGCGGCGTCAACCCGCTCACCCTGCTGGGGCAACGGGTCCGCTTTGCCTCGGGCCTCCTGGGCGGCATCGGCATCGAGCCCATCGAGAGCAAGAACGAACTCGCCATGAACAAGCTCTTTATCGACGTGGGGGCCAAGGACCGCGCCGAGGCCGAAACGATGGTGCGCGTGGGCGACGTGGCCTGTATGGACCGCTCCTTCTACCTGAACAACGGGCGGACCATCGGCAAGGCCATGGACGACCGGGCCGGCTGCGCCATCCTGGTCGAGACACTGCGCCAACTGCCCTCCAGCCCACACGACATTTACGTCGTCTTTACCACCCAGGAGGAGATTGGACTGCGCGGGGCGACCACCTCGGCCTATGCGATAGAGCCTGATATGGCCATCGCCCTTGACGTCACCTGCACCGGCGATACGCCCGAGGCCCAGCCTATGGCCGTCTCTCTGGGAGAGGGGCCGGCCATCAAGGTCAAGGACAGCGGCATGCTGGCCCACCCTGGGGTCAAGGATCTGCTCATCCGCACCGCCGAGGCCCACGACATCCCCTATCAGCGCGAAGTCCTGCTCGGCGGCACGACGGATTCGCGGGCTATCCAGACCTCCCGGGCCGGCGTGCCGGCCGGGACTATTTCCATTGCCGCACGTTACGTGCACACGACCTCCGAAATGATTGACGTGGAGGATCTGCACAACAGCGTGCGCCTGTTACTGGCCCTATTACAGGGACCGATCGATTTATAAAGGAGCCCCCCAGTGGACGAACGAGAAAAGCTACTCCAAGCGCTGACCGAAGCCCCCGGCGTGTCCGGCTATGAAGCCGAGGTACGCCAAATCATGCACCGCTATATGCAGGACATTGCCGAGATCACCCAGGATCAACTGGGCAGCTTTGTGGCTAAATTGCCCGGGCCGGAGGACGGCCCCCGGGTCATGCTGGCCGGCCACATGGACGAGGTCGGCTTTATGGTCCGCCAAATCTCCGAGGAGGGCTTTTTGCGCTTTCTGCCCCTGGGCGGCTGGTGGGACCTGGTCATCCTGGGCCAACGAATGACCATCCTCAGCAAGAACGGCCCAGTGGTGGGCATCGCCGGGGCCAAGCCGCCGCACATGTTGAGCAAAGAGGAACGGGACAAGATTGTCGAAAAGAAGGATATGTACATCGACGTGGGCGCCACCAGCAGCGAGGAGGTCGAGCAGTTGGGTATCCGCGTCGGTGACCCCATCGTCCCCGTCAGCCCCTTTACCGTAATGGGGATCCCCCAGTCCTACCTGGGCAAGGCCTTTGACAACCGGGTCGGCTGCGCCCTGGCCATGGAAACGCTGCGCGAAATGGCCAACCGAGAGCGGGTCAACTCGCTCTATGCTGTGGGCACCGTGCAGGAGGAGGTCGGCCTGCGGGGGGCCAAAACCTCGGCCCACCTGGTCAACCCGGACGTAGCGATCATCCTGGAAGTGGACATTGCCGGCGACGTGCCCGGGATCAAGAAGGAGGAATCCAGCGTCAAGCTGGGCGGCGGTCCCTCCATGCTCGTCTATGACGCCCGCATGATCCCCAACCTGCACCTGCGCGACCTGGTCATCGAGACCGCCGAGGAAGCGGACATTCCGCTGCAGCTCTCGGTCATGATGGGCGGGGCCACCGACGGCGGCATGATCCACCTCCACAACAGCGGCGTACCCAGCGTGGTCCTGGCTGTGCCCACACGGCATATCCACAGCCATAGCTCCATTATACGGCGGGAGGATTATGACAATACCCTCAAACTCCTGCTGGCCCTGGTGCAAAAACTGGACCGGGAGACCGTGGCGGGGTTATAGGGGACAACAAAAACCTTTGAACTGAGCAAGCCATTCCCCAAAGCACAAACATACGCGCTGACCGGCCTATTCGGCGATCAGCGCGTTCTGTCTGTGCTAATGTGGACGATTGGCCCATCAAGCCCCAAACTTGGTCAGGCGGCCGGCGTGGGCCAGGGCCAGCGGGATCAGGTCCACGTGCCGGACGTGGCCCAGGCCGCCGGCCATGCAGGGCCGCTCGCCAAACAGGCGCACCGAGTCCGGGCGGACGTAGCGCGACCAAAGCAGCACCGGCAGTTCGTGCCAACTGTGGGCCTTCCAGAGCGCCGGCGTGGAATGATCGCCGCTGATCAGGATCACGTCCGGCTCCAAGTCCAGGATCGCCGGCAGGTACCCGTCAAACTCCTCGATGACTTGGACCTTGCCCGCAAAGTTGCCGTCCTCCCCCATGCTGTCTGTCTTTTTGACGTGGAAAAAGTAAAAATCATAGTCATCCCAGTGCTCGCGCAGCGTCTCTATCTCGCTGGCGATTGTATCCCCCGTCGGCAGGACATCCATCCCCGCCAGCCGGGCGATGCCCCGGTACATAGGATAGGTGGCAATGGCGCCGCAGCGCAGCCCGTAGAGTTCCTCCAGCGAGGGCAGGTCGGGGATCTTGGCCAGGCCGCGCAGATTGCAGCTATTGGCGGGATGCTCGTCGGCCAGCAGTTTGCGCGCCTCGGCCAGCCACTGGTTGAACAGCGCGGCGGTGCGGGCGGCCTCGGGACGGGTCGGCTCCACCGGCAGGGGCGGGACACCGGTGCGTTGGGGGTCGGTCTCGGTGAGCCCGTCGTAGAGATCCTCGCCCCGCAGCACCAGCACAAAACGGTACTCCTTGACCGGCTCGACGAAAATCTCGATGCCCGGGATCTGGATGGCGCGCAGCTTTTGCACCAGGCGCGCACCCAACTCGGTGGGAATCCGGCCGGCGCGCCGGTCGGTGATGTGGCCGCTCTCGGGGTCCACGGTGCAAAAGTTGCCCCGGGCGGCCACGTCGTTGCGCTGCAGCTCAAAGCCGATGCCCAGCGCCTCCAGTACGCCCCGGCCGACCTCGTAGGCCAGGGGATCATAGCCAAAGAGGGAGACGTGGCCGGGACCGCTGCCCGGGGTCACGCCCGCCGCGATGGGCGTGCTCAGGCCGCAGATGGAACGAGCGGCCAGGGCGTCCAGGTGAGGCGTATGGGCCGCCTCCAACTCGGTGGGGCCATCCGGAACCTGGGGCAGGCCGCCCAGCCCGTCCATGACGATGAGCAGGATCTTGGTCGTGTTGGGGATGGCCAGGGACCTGTACAGCTCGAGACGATTCATCAGGGTCCTCCTTTAAAGGATGCAGGATGCAGGATTTAGCAGATAACCATCCGCCTAGTCCAACTCGGTACTCAACACCCAACCACCAACCGTGCGCTGTAGGACGATTTCTTCCAGTTCGGGCCAGAGCGCGATGGCCCAAACCCGGGCCGAGGTCCCGTCCAGGTCGACGTACTGCGCCTCGTAGCCGACCGCGGCGACCGCATGGGTCACACCCCAATAGTCGGAGGCGGGCGCGGCCCCAAACGCGCCCTCGTCCAGAACGCGCTGAACGGCGTCCAGCAGGCACCTGGCCCCATCGTAATCCCGGGCCAACTGGGCCTCCCGGGCATCGATCAGCATCATCTCCAGGGCGACATGCTCCAAAGAGCGGGGATGGCGCAGGAAATCGGCCTCGATGCCCCGCTGCTCGGCGGTCGACGGATCCGGCAGCCAGCCGCTCATAAAGTAGGCCTGGGGGTCGTAGAGCGCCTCATAGCGGCGCAGGGTGTCGAAAAAATAGACCGTGGACTGAAGGTCTCGCTCGTGTCCCGGTGTGGTTGGCTGCTCCCGCAGCCACTGCAAAAAGACGGCCTCGAAATCGGCCAGCCCCAGGCCAAAATGCTCCGACAGGGCGCGGTCCATCATCTCTGAACCGCTTCCGGCGGACTCGAAACCGGTGTAAAAGTCCAAAAAGGCCTCCCAGCCATAGGTATCGACCAGGTAGGTCACGATCGCCGCCGCCTCCAGGTAGCCGACCTCGTGCTGTTGGCGGTAAAAGTCGTCCGCCAGCAGTTCCAGGGGGATATACATATCCAGCGCCGGCAGCGCCGCCGCCAGTAGGGAAATTTCCTCGGGCTTGAAATGCCCCCTGGCGACCCAAACTGCCAATCCCTCGCGCATAATGGCCGGCGGCCAGCCCCCTTCCCCCAACAACTCCCGATCCAGCACGTGGACCGCCTCGTGGCGGACGGCCAACAGCAGGTCCCCGCCATTGTAGCGGCGGTCCAGATAGGAGAGCACCAGCTCGTCGCGGGCATAGGCGCCGTGGGCAATGACCCGGCTGATCAAATAGACCTCCAGGGGCTCGCCCATCTCCTCCCCCAGGATCTCCTGGGTATGGCCCACCCCGCTCTCGGTGAGGGCCAACAGCGCATCCAGGTCTCGCTCGGCGCTGCTGCCGGATAGGTAGTGCAGTATGCAGCAATCCGTCCGGACCGACTCCCAGGCAGCCCCTACCTCCAAGGCACGGCGTTCCACCGCGGGCTGGAGGTCGACGGCGAGTTCAACGACATTGTTGTCCTGCCTTTCGTCCCCCGCCTGGATGAGGTCATCCGGATCCAGCCACAAGGTCAGTTCCTGCGGTCCGACCAGGCCGGCCGTGTCCCAGGCCCAGACCAGACGGGCGCGGGGCACGGCGTCAAAGCCGGGATAGCCCACATAGCCCTCGGCGACCACCTGGGGGCCGGCCGCCGTCTGGTGGTAGACCCGGGCCTGGATCTCGCCGGGCTGGATATCGCCCAGGTTATAGGGCTGCAGGTCAAAGGTGACTACATCCCCACTATAGAGACCGGGCCCGGGGTAGAGGGCGACGCCCTCGACAGCCAGGTACAGATCGCTAGGCGTGGGCGTAGCCCCTGGTGTAACGGTGGACCGCGGCGTGGCGGTAGGAACCACCGCCGGCCCGGTGGGAAGGGACGGCGACGGAGAGGCCGGGGCAGGGGTGCAAGTTGGGCTCGGCTGGGCCAGCGGGGTCGGGGGAACGCCGGTCGCCGCCCCGGGCCAGGCCGGGGCACAGGCGGCCAGCAGCAGTACGATCAGCATAGCCCCCAACGCTTGGGGACGGGCAGCGCCTTTCATCGCTCACCTCGATGGGCCGGATAAAGAACAAGCCGCGTGCGAGAAATACTATACCACATCCCCCAGAGGCGCGCAAGCCGGGGGCGTGCGCCATTTTTGTAGACGCCTGTAGGGGCAAGGCATTTCCTGCCCAAAAGCGCTGCTTGACGGCCGGCCCCGCTTGTTTTTCGCTTCCAACTGGGCCGAAATGAGCGCTGGAAATGCCTCGCCCGACAAAAATGGCGCGCGCGAGCCATTTGTCTGCTTGGCAAGTTTATGGTAAAATCAGGCTAAAGGAGAACAGGTTGCACCGATGAACTATCAGGCCCAAAACCCACTGATCGTGCAGGGAGACAAGAGCGTCCTCCTCGAGGTGGATAACCCCCTTTACGAGGAGGCCCGCGACGTATTGGCCCGCTTTGCCGAGCTGGAAAAGAGCCCCGAATACGTCCACACCTACCGGCTGACCCCACTGTCCCTGTGGAATGCCGCCTCGGCCGGCCTGGATGCCGAGCGCATCCTGGACGGATTGGCCCGCTACAGCAAGTACCCCCTGCCCGGCAACGTCCTCGTGGACATTCGCGAATTTGTCTCGCGCTACGGCCGGGTGAAAATGATCCGCCAGGAGAACGAACTCCTGCTGGTCTCGGAGGACCGCGCCCTCATCACCGAACTGGCCCAACACAAGCTGCTGCAGCCCTACATCCTGAAGCAGCGGGACGAGCGCGCGCTGCAGGTCGAGCCGGCCCGGCGCGGGCACATCAAGCAGGCCCTGGTCAACATTGGCTACCCGGCGGAGGACCTGGCCGGCTACGTACGGGGCGAGGCCCTGGCCATCCAACTGCGCCAAGAGACAGCCTCTGGAAACCCCTTTGCCCTGCGCCACTACCAACAAGAGGCCGCCGACATCTTTTACGCCGGCGGGGCCGCCCGCGGCGGTTCGGGCGTCATCGTGCTGCCCTGTGGGGCCGGCAAAACCATGGTCGGCATGGCCGCGATCGTCGAGATGCAGTGCAGCACCCTCATCCTCACCCCCAACACCGTCGCCGTGCGCCAATGGATCGACGAACTGCTGGACAAGACCAGCCTGACCGAGAAACAGATCGGCGAGTACTCGGGGCTGCGCAAAGAGGTGCGCCCCGTGACCATCTCGACCTACCAGACCATGACCTATCGCAAGCGGGGCACCAAGAAAAGCGGCGTCCCCCTGCAGGAGGCCTTTCCCCATTTCGAATTATTCAACAAGCGCGATTGGGGCCTCATCATCTACGACGAGGTCCACCTGCTGCCGGCCCCGGTCTTTCGCATCACCGCCGAACTGCAGGCCCGCCGCCGGATGGGCCTCACAGCCACCCTGGTCCGCGAGGACGGCCTGGAGGAGGACGTCTTTTCGCTGATCGGCCCCAAAAAGTACGATGTGCCCTGGAAGGACCTGGAGAAACAGGGCTGGATCGCCACCGCCGATGTCACCGAAATCCGCATCCCCCTACCCGAGGAGCGGCGGCTGGAATATGCCCTGGCCGAACCCCGCCAGAAATACCGGGTGGCCGCCGAGAATCCGCGCAAGTTGGACGTGCTGGACGAAATACTGGCCAAGCATCCCGACGACCACCTGCTCATCATCGGCATGTACCTGGACCAACTGCAGCAGGTCCAGAAACGCTATGGCTACCCGCTCATCACCGGCAAGACCGCCGTGCGCGAGCGGCGCAAGCTGTACGAGCGGTTCCGCCAGGGCGAGATCCAACGCCTGATCGTCTCCAAGGTGGGCAACTTTGCCATCGATCTGCCCGACGCCAGCGTCATGATCCAGGTCAGCGGCACCTTTGGCAGCCGGCAGGAAGAGGCCCAACGCATGGGGCGCATCCTGCGGCCCAAGAAAAACGGCCTGATCGCCCACTTTTACACCCTGGTCAGCCGGGATACCAACGACCAGGACTATGGCGCCAACCGGCAGCTCTTTCTCACTGAGCAGGGCTATCGCTATACCATCCTCTACGAGCACGAGGTCGCCGATTACCAGCCGGCCACCATCGCCGGAGAGGCCCGAGAGGCGCCACCCAAATTGAGGCCGGCGAACCGGCCCACGGAATAGGCCATGCCCACACTGGAGTCCATCCGCGAGGTCGACCTGCGCGGACTGCTCAACAACCAAAGCCTCCAACGGGCCCGCCGCTATATCCACCGGGTCGTCAACCCCGTCCGGAGCGGACAAAGCCTCAGCGCCGAGGTGCGGGGCAGCCGCCTGTATAGGGTCGACATCGAGACCGGCTCGGAAGGCCTCCAGGCCCACTGCTCCTGCCCCTACGACTGGGGCGGCTACTGCAAGCACATCGGGGCCGTCCTGCTCAAGTGGATCCACAACCCCCAGAGCTTTGCCGTACAAGAGCCAGGCGGAGAAAAAGCGGACTCGAACCTCCAGGTCGTAGCGGTCGACATGCCCCCACCCCAACAACCCTCGGAAAAGCCCTCCTGGTTGTCCCAAAGCTTTGAGGAACGCCAGCAGGTGCACCGGGCCAACCTGGAGCAGGGGCTACAGGAACTGCGCCTGCAGGATCTGCGCCAACTGGCCGACCGCCGCCGCTGGCGGGTCAAGGCCAGCCGGAAGGCGGAACTGGCTGCGCAGGTCGCCGAGCGCATGGTCCAGCCCGATCAGGTGCGGGAGGCCGTCTCTGGCCTGGACGAGAACCACCGCCACGTCCTGCGGGCGCTGGTCCTGCTGACCGGACCGCTGATGCCCTCTCCCCAGGACATGCGCCGCGCCGCCGACCTGTTCGGCGTCCCTCCCAAGGCGCCGATCGGCCTCTACGTCCGCGAGCTCTGCGATCTGGGCCTGGCCCTGCCGACCGAAGTATTCCCCGACCTCCACTCCGGCCTGGCCGTAGTACCCCCAGCCATCCTGCGGCAACTGCCACCGCTGCTGCAGGGGGTCGTGCCGACGTACCCCGAATTGCCCTCCCGGCCGGCCACCGACGAGCTGCGCTCGGCCCGGCCCTTTGACCTGGTGCAGTGCGCCAACCAACTCATCCTCCTGCTGGAGCAGACGTCCTACCCCCGGCGCCCCCCGCAGCCGCGCCCGCACATGGAAAGGTTCATGCCCGAACTGCAGCGCTGGGATTATGTCCCGGAGGAGGTGGGGCATTTTCCCCAGAAAAGCCGGAAAGACGAGTTCCGGCTCACCGTCCCGGCTCCGGCCTACCGCCTGCCCGACGAGGCCATCGCCCAGTTGGCGCCCATCGCCGGCGGGGCCGAGCGGCTCGATTTCCTGTTCGCCCTGCTGCTGGCGAGCGGCGTCGTGTTGGAGGGCAGCCCGGTCACCCCCTGGCCGGAGGTCAAGGCCGCCTTTATGCAGCGGGACCTGTTAGGCCAGTGGGCCGTCCTGGCCCGCAGCTATATCCACACCACCGACTGGAGCTCGCTCTGGGAAATCCTGCGCGACCCCGCCGCCCCGGTCGCCCTGCAGCGCGATCCCCGCTACCGGCACTACCAACCCCAGGACCTGCGAAAGGCCCTGTTCGATCTGCGCCAGTTCGTCCTGCACGTCCTGGCCACCCTGCCGGACGGCCAATGGGTCGTGCTGGCCGACCTGGAAAAGCTGCTGCAAAAGATCTGGCCCTACTTACCCCTGCCCCTGCCGCACAGCTCCACCCACCCCCACCTGGCCCGACCCTGGTCGCTCGTCCAGGCCGGCGGGAAGGGGAACAGGGCCGATGCTCCGGCGGCCGATTGGGACCACGCCCAGGGCGCCCTGATCCGGGCCATCGTCGGCGGCCCGCTGCACTGGCTGGGCCTGGTCGAACTGGGGCTCTACCGCGGAGAGCTGGTCGCCTTTCGCCCCCTCGGGCTGGCCGAACTGTACCGGGGCCGCCGAGAGATCCCGGCGGCCATCGAGTCCGCCGGCAGGCCGGCCCCCTCCGAGATCATCGGCGAAACCCTGCACACCGACGGCGAGC
The DNA here is from genome assembly GCA_016928715.1 of Chloroflexia bacterium. Taxonomy (GTDB): domain Bacteria; phylum Chloroflexota; class Chloroflexia; order DTKN01; family DTKN01; genus JAFGKG01. The sequence continues at coordinate 27,114 of JAFGKG010000072.1, read as the reverse complement.
ACGTCTCGCTGCCCCGGGCTGCCTTTCAGCCCGCCCTGCACCGCCTGCTGGCCAAAATCGGCCGCCTGGCCGAATCCGTAGGCGACCGCCTGGTCTACCGACTGGACCCCATGGCGGCCTACGAGGCCTTTGAGGCCGGCAGCACGCTCGACGACCTCTTGGCGGAATGGGCCGAGACGATGCCCCAGGACATGCCCAAGGCAATCCAGCAGCGCCTGTCCACCTGGTGGTCGGGCTATGGCCGCGTACGCCTCTACGAGGACATCACCGTGGTCGAGTTCGCGGACGATTATGCCCTGGCCGAGATGAAAGCGGTGACCTCCCTGGAGGACCACCTGATCGCCGAAATCTCGCCCCGCCTGGTGCTCATCCCACCGGAGGCCATCGCCGGCCTCAAGGCCGAACTGGAGCGGGCCGGCTACACGCCGCAGGAAACGGACGAGATCTGAAAACGGAGCGAGGGAGTGCCCAGCCGGACACCTCGCCCAACACAGGAAGCCCATGACGGAGAAAATCGAGGCCATTTTGAACGCCTACCACACCAATACCCTCTACGATATGGCCCGGGAGGCCGGGCTCGCCGTTGACGATGCCCGGGGCAAGCGGCTGAAGAAAAAGGCCCTCATCGCCCTCATGCGGGAGCAATTCTTTCGCCAGGAGCGCGTGCACGCCTCCTGGCAGCAGTTGAGCGAAACCGACCGAGCCGTCCTGAACCAACTGCTGCGGCACCAGGAGCCGATCGCAACGGCGATATTCCGCCGCCGGATCCTGCAGGCCAAGCTGGCCCAGGAGGTCCCGGAAAAAACCGGCCAACACTACGGCTACGACCGCAGCGTCCCCTACGCCCAGGGCTATATCGGCAGTCCCTATCAGCACAACTCGCGCGTTTTCGAGGACGTCGTGGCCCGCCTGACCCTGCACGGACTGGCCTTTAGCCAGGACGGCACCTCGAACTGGGGGCACGTCACCTACAAGATCCAGTTCCACCCGGCCCGCACCCTCTACGTCCCCCCGGCCGTGCGGCAGCACCTACCCAAACCGACCGCGGCCCTCGGCAAACTGCAGGACTGGCAGCCGGCGCAGGTCGAGCGCGGCGACCCGGAACTGCTGCTGCGCGACCTGTATCTCTACTGGGACGCCGTCCGGCAGGACGAGATCGCCCTGCTCAAGTCCGGGCTGGTGGGCAAACGCTCCCTCCGGGCCATCAACACGGTCCTGCTGCGCCCCGATCCGAGCCTGGAGGGGGCAACCCGGGAGGACGAAACCGGGCGACTCTACCTGCTGCGGCGGCTGCTGGAATCACTGGAACTGGTGGAGCGCCGGGGAGGACGGCTCTGCCCGCGGCCGCCGGACCCCCTGCAGGTGCCCGATTTCTGGGCCCGCCCCCTGGCCGAACAAGCCGAGGCCTGCCTGCAAGCCTGGGCCCGTCTCGAATCCCTGAACGAGGTCAAGAGCGGCGAGGCCGAGCGCTTTTCCCCCGACTATCCCCAGGCCCGCCGGGCCCTGCTGGACGTACTATGGGAGCAGCCGGCCGGCCGCTGGCTGGAACTGGACGAGATCCTCAACAAGCTGAGACTGCGCGACGTCGATTTTCTCTTTGGCCAACAAAGCACCATACTCACCGAACCCGTAGGATACTATTACTATAGATCGGGCTACTATGGATCTACCGACAAGCTGCTGGAGCAGATGGCCAACCTCGAGGAGCAGTTCGTCCAAAGCTGCCTCGAAGGACTGCCCCACGAACTCGGCCTGGTCGAGATCGGCCAGGACGGGCAGAACCGCCGGGGCTTTCGGCTGGGCCCGACCCCAGTGGGGCCGGACGGCGCCGCCGGCAAGATTGTCATCCAGCCCAACTTTCAGGTGCTGGCCCTGGGACCAGTGAGCCCGGCCATCCTGGCCCAACTGGACCTGTTCGCCGAACGGGAACAGGCCGACCGGGGAGCCTTTGCCTACCGCCTCAGCCGGGACGCGGTCTACCGGGCCCAGCAGAGGGGCCTGCCGGTGTCCGAAATCCTCCATCTGCTGGGGCGGGCCGGTGCCACGGACGTTCCCCAGAACGTGCGGCGCAGCCTGCAGGAATGGGCCGCCCACTATGAACGGATCGTCTTTCGCCGGGGCGCCGACCTGCTGCAGGCCGCCGACGCCGAACTGCTGGCCAGTCTGCTGGAGGACGCCCAAACCGGAAAACACCTGGCCCGGGCCATATCACCGGAGGTGGCCCTGCTCAAAAAGGGCCGCCGCAAAAAGATCTTCCAGGCCCTGCTCGCAGGGGGCCTGCTGCCGGCCATCTCGGGCGCCGAAGTAGAGGCGGCCGACAACAGCGTCTTGATCCAGGAGAACGGCGAGATCCGCGCCGTTCACGCCGTGCCCAACCTGCACCTGCGCGGCCGCCTGGCCCGGCTGGCCGAGGAGACGGGCCCCGGGCAGTGGCGGCTCACGCCGGCCTCGATCCGACGGGCCGGGGGCAGCCACAGCAAGGTACTGCAGGCCCTGGAAGAGCTGGAGCGACTGAGCCGCTCCCCCCTGCCCCCCGCCCTCCTCGTGCGGGTCAAGGCCTGGGGCCGCTACTACGGCCAGGCCAGGACCGGCACGCTTACCCTGGTCGAGTTCCACAGCCAAAAGGCCCTGGAGGAACTGCTGCAGCACCCCCGCCTGGCCGAGCTGCTGACCCCCTTCCGGGCCGGCGGCCGCGCCCTGGCCGTCGTCCCCGGCGAGCAATTGCAGAAACTGGCGGAAATCCTGGATGAACTGGGCGTACCGCTCAAGGAGGGGATCTCGGCATGAGACCTCCGGCAAGACGATTCCCCGCCATACTCATCCTGCTGCTGGCCTTCCTGGCGGCCTGCGGCCCGTCACCCGTGCCCAGCCCCACGCCGACCCCCTGGCCGACCATCCCACCCACGGCCACGCCCGTGCCCAGCCCCACCCCACTGCCGGGCATCACCCAGACCCGCGCGGTGGACCACATGGTCCTGGTCTATGTGCCGGCCGGCGAATTCCTCATGGGCAGCAGCGAGGCCGACGTGGTAGACGTGCTGCAGTCCTGCGCCGACTGCCAGCGCGATTGGTTCACCGACGAACTCCCACCCCACGAGGTCTATGTGAACGCCTTCTGGCTGGACCGGACGGAGGTCAGCAACGCCCAGTTCGCCATCTTTTTGAGCCACCGCGGCAACCAGGTCGAGGGCGGGGTGCCCTGGCTGGACCTGGCCTCCCCGCAGGCGCAGATCGAGGCGGTCGGCGACCTGTTCCAGCCCCGGGAGGGCTATGCCGCGCACCCGGTGACGGGGGTCTCTTGGTACGGGGCGACCGCCTACTGCCGCTGGGTCGGAGGGCAACTGCCCAGCGAGGCCCAGTGGGAGTACGCCGCCCGCGGGCCGGCCGGCCTGATCTACCCCTGGGGCAACCAGTTCGAATGCGGCTGGGGCAATTTCGCCGACGGCTGCGACGATGGCTACGCCGCCAGCGCGCCGGTGGGCAGCTTTGCCCAGGGGGCCAGTTGGTGCCGGGCCCTGGACCTGGCCGGCAACGCCTGGGAATGGGTGGCCGACACCTACGACGAGACCTACTATGCCCGTTCGACCTACCAGAACCCCACCGGCCCCGAGCCGGGCCCCTACCGCGTCCTGCGCGGCGGGGCCTGGAACGTCGGCACCTGGGCCGGCCGCAGCGCCCACCGCGCCTGGAATGCCCCCCCGGACCGCAGCGCCTACGTGGGCTTTCGCTGCATCGTCCCTATCCAAGAATAGGAGCCCCGATGATGATGATACGAAGCCGTGCCCCCTTGCGCATCAGCTTTGCCGGCGGTGGCACCGACGTCGAGCCCTACCCCCAGGAACGCGGCGGGACCGTGCTCTCGGCCACCATCGACAAATACGCCTACGCCACCCTGATCCCCCGCCGCAATGGTCAGATCCGGGTCGAATCGCTGGACTATGACGTGGTGGCCAAGTACAACGTTGACGAAAAGCTGCCCTACGACGGCGAGCTGGACCTGGTCAAGGCCGTCGTCCGCACGCTGGGCTATGGGGAGGGAATGGAACTCTTTTTGCATACCGACGCGCCGCCGGGATCGGGGCTGGGAGCCTCTTCGACCGTGGTCGTCGCCCTGATCGGGGCCTTTTTGCACTGGCAGGGGCGCTCGCTGGGCGATTACGAGATCGCCCAGTTGGCCTACCAGATCGAGCGCGTCGAGCTGGGTGTACAGGGCGGCTGGCAGGACCAGTTCGCGGCCACCTTTGGCGGCTTTAACTTTATCGAATTCCTGGGAAAGGAAACGGTGGTCAACCCGCTGCGCATCAAGCGGGCCACCCTGGACGAACTGCACTACCGCCTGCTGCTCTGTTACACCGGCCGCACCCGGCTCTCGGCGCGCATCCTGGACCGCCAGATCGACGGTTACGTGCGCAAGCGCGAGGAGGTAGTGGCCGCCCTGGACGAGATCAAGGCCCTGACCCTGGCCGCCAAGAACGCCCTGCTCAAAGGCCGCCTGGACGAATTTGGCCGGCTGCTCCACCAGGGCTGGCAGCACAAACAGCGCCTGGCCGACGGCATCAGCAACCCAGAGATCGAGGCCCTCTACCAGGCCGGCCGGCAGGCCGGGGCCATCGGCGGCAAGCTCCTGGGGGCCGGCGGCGGCGGCTACCTGCTGCTGCTCTGCCCCTTTGAACGCAAGCACCGCATCGCCCAAGCCCTGGAGGAGGCCGGCGGACAGGTGGTGCCCTTTAACTTTGACCTGCGCGGCCTGCAGACCTGGCAGGTCGACGAGGAGAGCAATGCGCATTGACGTGCTGACTCTTTTCCCGGACATGTTTGCCGGCCCGTTGGACGAGAGCATCGTTGGCCGGGCCAGACAGCAGGGCCAGGTGCAAATCTGCCTGCACAATATCCGCGACTGGGCCCGCGACCGCCACCGCACCGTGGACGACTATCCCTACGGCGGTGGACCCGGCATGGTGCTCAAGGTCGAACCCGTCGGCGCGGCCGTCCAAGCGGTCTGGTCCCTAGGCCAACCCGCCCCCGTGATCCTACTAAGCCCCCAGGGGCAGCTCCTGGACCAGGAAATGCTGCGGGAACTGTCCCGCTATCCCCGCCTGGTCCTGCTCTGCGGCCACTATGAGGGGCTGGATGAACGAATCCGCCTGCTCTACGTCGACCGCGAGATCTCGCTGGGGGACTATGTGCTGACCGGCGGGGAACTGCCGGCCATGGTGCTGATCGACGGCATCGTGCGCCTGCTGCCCGGCGTCCTCGAGACGGCCTCGCTGGACCAGGAATCCCACCAGCAGGGCCTGCTGGAACAACCGCACTATACCCGGCCGGCCGAATTCGCCGGGCTCTCCGTACCAGAGGTCCTGCTCTCCGGCCACCACGCCAACATCGCCCACTGGCGCCGCCAACAGGCCCTGCGGCGCACTCTGGAGCGCCGGCCCGATCTGTTGGACCGAGCCCGTCTGAACGAACAGGACCGCCGACTGCTGCACGAGCTGGGCTGGGACAAGGGCAGGACTGTCGAAAAAGTCGGTCACGCCCCAAGGGGCACCACCCATGACGAAACTGGCACTGTAGGGGCGACGCAACGATCCGGCGATTCTTTGAATCGTTGGATCGCCGGCGCCCCTACGGGAAGGTCTATTTGCGAAGCAGGAGACTCGATGAAAACACGCCTGCTGCTGGCCACCAACAACCCGGGCAAGCTACGCGAATACCGCGCCCTCCTGGCCGGCCTCCCGATCGAGCTGGTCACGCCGGCCGAACTCGGTCTGGAACTAGAGGTGGAAGAAAGCGGCCAGAGCTATGCCGAGAACGCCGCCCTCAAGGCGCGGGCCTTTGCCCGGGCCAGCGGCCTGCTCAGCCTGGCCGACGACTCGGGGCTGGAGGTGGACGCCCTCGACGGCGCCCCCGGCCTGCGCTCGGCCCGCTACGACGGCGGCAGCGACCGGGACCGCTACCAACTGCTGCTGGAGCGCCTGGCCGACGTCCCCCCGGAACGACGCACGGCCCGCTTTCGCTGCGTCATCGCCATCGCCGGGCCCGCCGGGACGGTCCAAACCTGCGAGGGCACCTGCGAGGGACACATTATCGAGGCGCCGCGCGGCGGAAGCGGATTTGGCTACGATCCGGTCTTTCTACTGCCGGAGCGGGGCCGCACCATGGCCGAACTGCCGGCGGAGGAAAAGAACGAGATCAGCCACCGCGCCCGGGCGGCGCAGAAGGCGCGGGCGCTGCTGCGGGATATCCTGGTATAAGCGGGCTAATTGGCCCAACCCTCCAGTTCGGGGTGCGGCACCAGGCAGATAAAGCGCAGGACGCCCTCTCCCTGGTTGCGGAACTGGTGCTCCAGGTCGCCGGGCACGTAGGCCACGGTTCCGGCCTGCACGCGGTATTCCCCCTCCTCGGTCCAGAGCCAGCCCTGTCCTTCCAGGACAAAGACCTCGTGCTCCCACCAATGCGCGTGCTGGGGCGTGCGACAGCCCGGCTGCAGCTCAAAGACGCGCATGGCAAAGTGGGGCGCGCCGTCATCCTTGGAAATCACCCAGCGTACGGTTACCCCCTCCAGATCGGGCACCGCCTCCTCTCGCACCTCGCTGTAATGCACCACCTTGGCCGGCATGTGTTCCTCCTTGAACAATAAAAACTCTCATCGCTCCAATCCGCCTTGCCGCCGGCCTTTGCAAAAACTTGGAGCCGGCGAACGGCTCTAGTATAATGGGCGCCAGTGGGTCTGTCAAGAAGAGCCTCTTGCGCCTCATTCCCTTCTGTGCTATACTACACAGGCGATGGAAAAGGATGGACCTCCCCGACACACCCAGGAGCAAAGCATGCGTCCCGTTGAACAGCTCTGGCAGTTGCAGCAGATCGACGACGAGATCGCGGCACGAGAGGAGCGGCTAAAAGAATGGGCCGCCCACCGCCAAAAGCGAGCCCAAAGCCTGTCCCAGGCCCGCGAGAGCTTTGCCCACCGCCGGCAGGAACTCCAACAGCAGCAGGTCCAGTTGCGCCAACTGGAGCTCGATCTACAGGACATGGAAAGCCGCCTGCAAAAGATGCAGCAGCGCCTCTACAGCAATGCCATCCGCTCCCCCAAGGAGGCCAGCGCCCTGCAGGCCGAGATCGAGCAACTGCGCCAACAAAAGAGCGCCGTCGAGGACCAGATCCTGGAACTCTTGCTGGAGGTGGACGAGCAAAAGGTCGCCCTGCAGGGACTGGAACGAGAGGAAGGGCAGGCCCTGGAGGAACTCGAGGCCGGCCGACAACAAGCGGCTCACCAGGAGGCGCAAATCTCGGAGCAGATCGAGCAGTTGCAGCACCGGCGGACGGAACAGGTGGAATCGATCCCCTCCCCCGCCCTGGACCGGTACGAGCAACTGCGCCGGACGCTCGGGCAGGCCGTGGCCCGCGTGCAGGGCAGTACCTGCGAGGGCTGCCATCTGGAAGTCGCCCTGTTGACCCGCAAAGCCGCCCTGCTGGGGGACGAGCTAGTCCGCTGCGAGACCTGCGGCCGGATCCTCTACGTGACCTCGCTCTAGGACGCTGCCAACGTGGCCCTCGGGGCCGCCGCAAAGGATATAAATGGACCTGTAGGGCGACGCATGCGTCGCCCCTACGAGATGTACCCTTGACAAAAACAGATAGGAGCGAACACATGGCGGGACATTTCGAACATCTCTTTGTGCTGGGTCGGCCGGCCTGTGGTAAATCCGAGTTCATCGATTATATGCAGCACCAGGACGACCGAGACCGTCGGGAGCGCTACCACCTGGGCCGCCTCCACATCGTGGACGATTTTGTCTTTCTCTGGGACTATTTTCTGGACGATGATGTGAGAGAGGCCCATGGCCGGCCCCGGATCTACTCCCAGCCCATCGATCCAGGCGGCTACGAGACCTCCGAGTCGGTCATCTGGTACCTGCTCATCGACCGCATCAACCGGGCCGTCCGCAAATGCCTAAAGCAGCCCACACTCTATCAGGACCACACTATGCTGATCGAGTTCGCCCGGGGCACCGAGCAGGGCTATCGCCGCGCTCTGGAGAACATCGACCCGCCGATCCTGGCCCGCAGCGCCATCCTCTACATTGCCGTCTCGTTTAAAGAGTCCTGGCGGCGCAACATTGCCCGCTACGACGAAAAACGCAAGGCCGGCATCCTCACCCACATGGTCTCCCGCGAGGCCATGGAGCGGGTCTATAGCCTCGATGATTGGTCCGAGCTGGCCCCCGCTCCGGCCGGCTATCTCGACATAGGCGGCGCCCACGTTCCCTATGTCACCATGGACAACGAGCCGGAAAGCACCGACCCCACCGTCTTGGACGAGCGCTATGGCACGGCGCTGAGAACGCTGTGGGATCTAACCCGGGCCCGCTGATACTCCGACTGGGCTAAAATGATCGGCTGAAAGGCCCCTCGCCGCCCCCATTGCAGGAGACTAACCATGAGCCAGATTCCACCCCTCGGTTCCCCCATCCAAGTCCGCCCGCGTTACGCCGACGGCCAACCCAAAACGGGATGGACGGCTAGACTGATCTACCAATCGCCCCACCTGCTCATCCTGCGGGGACCCCCGAAAAAGGCCGTCGATCTGGACTTTGTCCAGATCGAGTTGAGCGACGTATTCAGCGAGCGCTATTGGTTCGACCGCTGGTACAACATCTTTAGCCTGCACGACGAACAGGGACAACTCAAGGGCTGGTACGCCAATCTCTGCACCCCCATCAACTTTGATGGGGCGACCATCCGCTACACCGACCTGGATATGGACCTGTGGGCCTGGCCGGACGGGGACTATGTCATCCTGGACGAGGAGGAATTCGAGCAGCGCGTCGTCCTGGCCATGCCCCCCTCCCTGGTCAAAAAGGCCCGCGCGGCCCTGGACAGCCTCATCCAGGACCTGCGGGAGAACGGGCCGCTCTTTCAGGATCCGCCGGCCGAACTGCGCCAGGACTAGCCGACAAGCAGGTAGCGCAGCGCGGACAGCCCGGCCAGCAGGGCCGCCGAGATCACGCTGGCCCAAAACAGGGCCGGCAGGACCTGGCCACAGCTCTCCAGCACTTGCTTACCCTTGGTGACGAGCAAAATCCAGAGGAAAACACCGGCCAGCAGCAGGGCCAGCATGGCCAGCACCGTCAACACCGTCAGCGGGACGTACAGAAACGGCCAGCCGCTCCACAGCAGCAGGCCGGCCAGCCCCTCCAGGGCCAGGAGCGCCAGCAAGTCCCCCCACGAGTTAAACACCGAGCGCTGCGGCTGCCGGGCGGCGAAGGAAAGGCTGAGCGCCCACAGCAGGGGCACGGCCAGGCACATCCCCAGCAGCAGGCCCGAGGCCAGGCGCAGGGCGTTGTGCGGCGGATAGATCGAAGCGTAAAAGCGGTCCCCGGCCACCGAGTTGAGCACGTCCACGGCAAAGAACAGGCCCACCAGGGCGAAAACGCGCCAGAACCAGCGGGCCGGCCGACCGGCGGCCCAGCCGTACCCCCGCAGCAGCAGGTAGGCCATGGCCAACGAGGCACCCAGGTACAGCCCGCTGTCGCGGGCGCAGAGCGGCAGTTCCCGCCCGCCAAAGCTCAACATGTGGCCAGGCGCCTGCGCGCAGAAACCGTGCACGAGCGCCCAGACCCGCTGCTCCAGCGACCAGGGCTGCGTCAGGGGCAGCGGCAGCAGGAAAAAGCCCAGCAGCAGCAACGGCCAGAAAAGCAGTAGGCCCCGCCGGGCCAGTGTCTGCCGGCGGCGCTCGCGCCGGGCCTGGACCTGGCGCAGGGCTCTTTGGACGATTTCGTGCTCCTTTTTCTCCAATCGGCACCCCTATTCATCCAGCGCCCGGCTGAACACAGCCGCGCCCGGGCCATCGTAAAGTAGAAAATAGTCGGTCGAGTCCTCCAGCGCAGCGCGGAGGGACAAACAGCATTCCTGGGGATTCTCTGCAGAGACGGCCTGTTTCGAGACAAAGACATGGCTAAAATCAGCCCCGTATCGTTCCCTCCACTCTTCCAGACAATCCACCCCTTGCACGGCACATCGCTGCAGCTCGGCGTGCAGCTCCAGGCGCAGGGCAAACTGGCGATCGGGCAGCCACTCCGACCCTTGGACCGTGGTCAAGCTCTGCCGGCCGGCCAGGGCCGGGAACCACTCCGCCGTCGCATCCTTCGACCAGGCATTCCCTGTAACCACCAGGAAACGACTGCCTTCCGTTAAATTCTCGGCGACCCACTGCATGGCCGTCCGTTCCTCCGCTGACAACTGCGAAAAGTCCGACCACCCCGGTTGAGCAGCGGCCCAGGCAGAGAAAAGCGCGTGCAGGAGAAAGAAAATCAACATGACTTTAGGCGCTGCTCCCTCTAGTTGGGCCACTCCCCCGAGCGGCTCATCTGTTGGCCCGCCCCGCTTCAGCCGTTGGAGTGCTGGCAGAACAATCTGGTCAAGTGCTACCCCGACCAACATGGCCAGCAGTACGGTCACCCGGGTAGCCTCACCCCGGCGATCGAGGATCAGGGTAGCCACCAGCCAAACGGGCAAAAGCCAGCGCCTCCGGGCGACGCAGCTAAAAACGCCCAACAAGCCCAGGACCGCCAAGAGGCCGATAAAGGATTCGCCGGTAAACTCGAACAGTAGCAAAAGCACCAGCCAGGCATACCAGGAATTCAATCCAGTCCGCGAGGCCGAAAGAAACGGCGTCGGACCATAGCGGGCAATGATGCCGCCCCACCAGGGAGCCGTCAACAGCAGAGTGCCCAGGATCACCAAAGCGGAATGCCAGACGCCCGGCCGATTGCGGCCATAAAACAGGAACAAGAGCCCGGCGCTGTAGGCCGTAAACCAGGCCATCTCTGGATGACTTAGAATGGTCAAACTGGCGAATAGCGTGGTCAACAGCAACGCCCGCCGCTGCTGCCGCGTATAGAGCACATAGGCCTGGTGCAGCGCCAGCAGGGCAAAGAGAAGGCCCACCGACCGCGTCAGCCCCCCGCCCATAATCAGCCGAATAAACGTCCTCGGCAGCAGAGCAAAGGCAAATACGGCCAACACGGCCTGAAATTTGGAGAGCAGGGACTTGCAGAGCAAAAAGAAAGCCGGGAGGGTCAACACACTGACCACCGCTGGCAAGATGCGCAAAAGATCGAGCAAAGCCCACCCGCTGAGATCCGCAACAAGCACAAGGATATAGAAAGGCAGGGGGGGATAGGCCAAGGGAATGTCGGCGTGATTATAGGCCGTATACGTGGGCAAACGATAATGGGCCTCTTGCAACTCCTGGGCCATGGTATAAAATAGCCCACCATCGTGCAGGGGGAAATCAGCGGACAGCACCGGAGAGAGACGAATAAAGACCCCCAGAAGCAACGCCACGATCAATGCGCTAACTAAAAAAGGGCTCCAAGGGGCAGGGACAGTGGACGGTCGCTTGGTCCCGTTCATCTCAGTATCCGCCCTCCTGCAAGTTTTCCCAAATCCAATCGTCGGGCACCGATACCGTATCTTGCGAACTAGGTGCAATTTTAACACCCTCCTCCACACATTTTCCCAGGCCACCCACCGGATCACATTGTACCACGGCCGGCCTCAAGAGGCAACCGGGCCGGCCTGTCCTCAGGATTCAAATGCTCGCTTGACACACTCGGCCCTCTGAAGTATCATACGGGCGCGGATCGTAGGTTGGACGTTCAGCGCGACCCCAGCAGGAGAGGACGAACTTGGCTCACGCGCGACACCAGGCGCCCCCAATCCAACCCCCAGCAAGTCGGGGATTTCCCTGGCAGCAGCTCCTGCTGGGCTTGCTGCTGGCCCTGGCCGCCGGCCTGCGCTGCACTACACTCTCCTTCCAGAGCCTCTGGCTGGACGAGGTCTATACCGTGGTCGAGGCCGGCCGCCCCCTGAGCGAACTCTTGCTGGCCCTGTTCCGGCCCAGCCAGGCCTATCCCCTCTACATCCTGGGCATGCGCCTCTGGACGGAACTGTTCGGCACCGGCGAGGCCGCCCTGCGCTGGCCCTCGGCCCTGCTGGGCCTGGGCAGCGTGCTCCTGCTCTATCAACTGGGCCGGCGCCTCTTTGGCCGCAGCATCGGCCTGCTGGCGGCCGGCCTCCTGGCCCTCTCCCCCCTGGCCGTCTGGTACAGCCAGGAGGCCAAAGCCTACGCCCTGAGTCTGTTCCTGGTCCTGGCCACCTGGCTGCTGCTCTGGCAGGCCCTGGAGCATCCCTCCCGCCGGGCCTGGTGCGGCTTTGCCCTGCTCACCATCGCCGCCCTTTTCAGTCACCGCCTGATCTCCGTCCTCGCCCTGATCGGCCAACTGGCCTATGCCCTCTGCGCCGCCGGACCCCGGACGGCAACTCGGCCCCGGCGCCGCCGGGTCGTGGCCCTGCTGCTGGTCGTCCTGCTGCTGGCCATGGCCGGCCTCTGGTTCGCCCTGGGTTGGGGCGGGGCCAGCCGGCAGTTCGGCAGCGAGCGCCGCCTGGCCGACCTGCTCAACACCTTTAGCCAGTTCAGCCTACGCCTGCCCTGGCGCTCCCCCCTGCCCGGCGAGGGACCCGATCGCCGCTGGTGGCTGCTGCCCTTTGCCCTGGCGGCCCTGGCCGGCCTCGGCGTACTGCTGCGCCGCCTACGGCCCCACAGCCCCAACCAACGTCGAGCCATGTTCCTGGCCGCCTGGCTCTTGGTCCCCAGCGGCGCCTTTTACCTGCTGTACCTAGTGCGGCCCTTTTACCACGAGCGCTACCTGCTGGGCACCCTGCCGGCCTACCTGCTGCTGCTGGCGCTGGGATTGGTCCCGCTGTGGCGCGCCGGGCACCGACTGGCCCGCCGCCGGCCCCTGCCGGCCCTCGCCCTCCAGGGGCTCGTCCTGCTGGTCGGCCTGGCCATGCTGGGTACCTCCTGGAGACAGGTACAGGACTGGAGCCTCTCCCGGCGGCCCAGTAAGGAGCAGTTCCGCGAGGCCACCCGCACCCTGCAGTTGCAGGCCCACCCCGACGACCTGATCATCGTCCATCCCAGCTATATCCGGCCGGCCGTAGAGCTGTACGCGGATCGCTGGCCCCGGGTGCCCCTGCAGCTGCACACCGTGCCCGACCTGTACACGGCGGACTATGGCTTTCGCGAATTCGAATCCGACATGACCGATCTGGCCCTGGGGCGCCGCCGGGCCTGGCTCTACCTGGCCCCCTTTCACCGCTACGCCCAGGACCCCCACAACTGGGTCTACGAATGGTTCAATTTGAATCCCTTTACCCACTGCGGCGAGGCCCACTTTAACGGCCTCGACCTCTACTGCGTCACCTTTAACGAGGCCTATAAACAGGGCCTGCCCCGGCCCAGTATCCCCCTACAGGCCGTCTTTGGGCAGGCCCTCCTGCTCTGGGGCGCCGACGTCGAGCCCTTCCAGACCCCCCTGCAGCCCGGCGATTCCCTGCCGCTGACCTTTTATCTCCGCAGCCTGCGCCGGAACATTCCCGATCTCGAACTGGCCGTGCAGTTGGTGGACGAAAGCAAGCACGTCTGGGTCGAGACGATCCGCCCTCCGCTCGCCGGCCACCTGCCCACCAGCCGCTGGGACCCCGAGGATCCATTCATGGGCTTTTCCGAGCTGCTCCTGCCCAAGACGCTGCCGCCCGGCAGCTACCGCCTGCAGGTCGCCTGCCGGCCGCTGGGCGATCCCCAGGACTGGCTGGCTCTGCCCGACGGCCGCCTGGCGGTGGGCTTGGGTCAGGTCCACGTAGCCAAGAGCGGGCCTGAATCCGCCCTCACCCCACCCCCTCCCCTCTCCACGATGTGGAGAGGGGAGGGGGTGCCGAGCGTCGCGTTCGAAAGAACGCGCGCGAGGCGGGGGAGGGGTGAGGTGTGTATCCCCAAAGGAGCCCCCCATGACCCGACGTGAGTGGCGCGAACTGGGCCTCATTCTGCTGCTGGCCCTGGCCCTGCGCCTGACCCTGCTCTGGCTCCTGCAGCGGGAGCAACTGGTCAGCGACGAGCCCGAGTTTATGGGGGCCGCCTACTGGCTGGCCCACGGGCGCGGCTTTTCCTTCTACCAGCAGTGGCCCTGGCTGCGGCCACCGCTCTACCTGCTCTGGCTGGCCCCCTTTATGCGCCTGTTCGGGCCCACCCTGGCCCCCATCCGCCTGGCCCAGGTCGTACTCAGCCTGACCGTCCCGGCCCTCACCTACCTGCTGTCTCGGCTGAACTTTGGACACAAAGTCGCCCGGCTGGCCGGCCTGATCACGGCCCTCTGGAGCCCCCTGGCCGTGCTGCCCCACCTGGTCCTGGCCGAAAACCTCTTTCTGCCCCTGCTGCTGGGCGCGTTCTCCAGTCTGGTCCGCTTTCAGCAAGAGCCCCGGCCGCGCTGGCTGCTGCTGGGCGGGGGACTGCTGGGCCTGGCCACGCTGGCCAAAGGGCTGACCCTGGCCTTTCTGCCGCTGGCCGCCCTATGGGTCCTTTGGCAGGGCCTCTCGGGGGAAAAAGCCCTACGCTGGCGCTGGTCGGCGCTGTGGCAGGCGGCCCTACTCACTGGGGCCGTCCTGGCGACGATCCTGCCCTGGTCCGCCTACAACGTGCTGCGCTACCGGCAGCCCATCCTGGTGGACACCACCGGCGGCTATAACTTTTGGCTGGGCACGCAGGGCGGCCAATTCGAGCACCTGCAGCAGGTGCACCAGGACCTGCTGGCCATCCCCGATCCGGCCGGCCGGCAGGCCTATGCCTACCGCCAGGGCCTCGCCGCCATCGCCGAGGACCCGGGCGGCTACCTGAGCAGCCGCCTGGGCGAATTGGGGCAACTACTGCGCGTCAACTATAGCGCCGACGAACGATTGCTGGACGGTTTTGTTTTGGGACAGGTGCCCATCCCCCACCTGCTGGCCGTTTTCCTCCTGGAGGACCTGGCTTACATGCTGCTGGTGCCCCTGGCCCTGCTGGCACTGTTCAACCGCCGGGGCGAGGCCGGCCGCGGGCTGGTCCTGTCCTGGCTGCTCTACAACCTTGGCACGGCCCTGGTCTTTTTTGCCATCAACCGCTTTCGCCTGCCGCTGCTGCCCTTGCTGGCTATCTATGCCGCCGTCACCATCGCCCGAGAGCCCTGGGGCCAGGGCCAGCCCAGGGTGCCGCGGCTGATGGCCTCCAGCCTGGCCTGTATCGCCTTTTGGGTCGTCGTTCTGCCCAGTGTCCTGGGACCCTATCCCGCCGCCGCCAGCGCCACCTGGCTGGGGATCCGCGGCCGCACGGTCGCCAAGCACCTCGAACGGGCCGAGGCCGCCATCACGGCCGGCGACCTGGCCGAGGCCCAGGAAGCACTCCATCGCGCCCTCTCCCACCGGCCCGACGGGGTCCAGCCGCTGCCCACCGCCCGGGTCGTCCAGGCCATGTGGCGGCGAGCCCAGGGCGACGACATGGGAGCGCTGGACTTGCTGGAGGATCTGGACTGGTACCAGGCCCTGCTGCTGCGCGGCGACATCCTGCGCGAATGGGGCCATCTGGACCAAGCCCAGTCCCTCTTTGCCGCCCGCGAGGTGGACACCCACAATCCCACCCAATGGGCCTGGGAGCACCTGCAGCCGCCCGCCCTGTCCGAGATCGACCTGGGCGGAGACCTCGACCTGGGCCTGGTCGACGGCTTTTACCTGGGCGAGAGTGACGGCGAGCAGAGCTATCGCTGGAGCAGCGCCGAGGCCCGCCTGCGCTTTCCCGGGGCCGGAACCGGCCAACCGCAGACCCTGCGGCTCTCCCTGCACGGCTGGCGGCCGGCCGGCGAAGCGCCGGCCCAGCTATCCCTGTGGATGGATGGACAGAAAATCGGCCGGCTCACCGTCCCAGCAGCATGGGAGCAGCACAGCCTGCCCCTGCCGGCCGTGCCCCCGGGCCAGGACGTCGTGCTGAACCTGCAGTGCAATGCCTTTATGGCCGGTCCAAGGGATCTCTTGGAAACGGCAAGCCTGCGCTTTTTAGGGCTCATGATCTCCAAGGCCAGCCTGGAGTAGAGTAAACAAGGAGGAGCCATTGACCAAACTGGGCGCCAACTATTTTCCTGCGCTACCCGCCCTGGCCCAGGATCCAGAGATCGACTTTGATTACGTCAAGACCGGGGACTGGCCCGAGCACGACCCCCATCAGGCCCTGGTCCATTTACCGGACAAGCGAGTCCTTTTTCACCGCTCGAATGTGATCCGCAACGGCCGGGCTGAGACACATCGCCTGGCCAACGTTCTGCAGGAATGGCAGAAACACCTGGACAGCCCTTGGGTGTCGATCCACCTGGACTATTACAGCCAGCAAGAAGTATGGGCCTTTCTCCAACAGGGCCAACCGCTGCCCCATTACACAGAGCAGGCCGCGCTTGAACGCCTGGGCCAGGTGATTCAACCCATCCAACAGAAACTGGAGGTTCCCCTGCTCTTGGAGAACATGCCCCTGTGGCCGGGGCAAAAAGAGCCCGGCGCAACCTCGCCGCAGTTTATCCGGCAGATCCTGGACGCGACCGGCTGCAACCTATTGTTGGACACGGCCCACGCTCGGGTGGCCGCGGCCAACCTGGGCTGGAATATCCACGCCTACCTGGAACAGCTTCCCCTGGACCGGGTGGTGGAAATCCACACCAGCGGGCCCCGCAGAAACAATGGTTGCCTGATCGACAGCCACGAGACCCTACAACAAGAGGACTATGACCTGCTGGCCTGGCTGCTGCAGCGAACGGAACCGCAGGTCATCACCCTGGAGTATTGGAAAGACCCCGGGCGGGCCCGCGAGCAGATGATCCAACTGGCCAACCTGGTCCTGGAAAGCGCAGCGATTGCCCGATAAACTTTAAACAATTGCTGGCAAAAGCCAGAGTTCAGGAGGAACCGTGTCAAGGGTACCGTCCCAATCACGTCCCCCCTATCGCCCGCTGAACGCCGTCATCGCCATCACCCTGGCGGCTCTGGCCCTGCGCCTTGTCGTCACCCACTGGCACGCTTCCTATCCCCTCAGCGGGGACGAGATCGGCTTTTTCAACCAGGCCCGCACCTTTGTCCAGGGGGGCGGATTCCACGATATGCCGTTCATGCGGGCCCCGCTCTATCCGCTCTTTTTGGCCGTCATCTTGCGCATATTTGGGGCCGAGGTCACCGCCGCTCGCCTGGTCCAGGCCCTGTTGAGCACGGCCACCATCCCCCTGCTCTACCTTTGGGCCCGCCGTCGCTGTGGACACTCCACCGGCCTGATCGCCGCCCTGCTGGGGGCCCTTTTTTTCCCCCTCGCCGTGCAGGCCACCCTGCTGCTCAGCGAGACCCTGTTCCTCTTTCTTTTTGTCCTGGGCATGGCCTTGCTGGAATGGCGCGCCGGCCAAACCGCCCGCTGGGAACCCCTGCTGGGCGGCGCCCTATTTGGCCTGAGCGCCCTGACCCGCTCCATCGGCCTGCCCCTGGTGCTCCTGGCCGCCCTCTGCTTTGCCCTGGCCAAACGGGGCAACCTAGATTTCTGGACGCGGCTGCGGCCGGCCCTGTTGGTCCTGTTGGGGGCCGCCCTCGTCATCCTACCCTGGACCGTGCGCAACGCCGTCGTCCACAACGCTTGGATACTCATCGACACCACCGGCAGCACCAACCTCTGGATGGACAACGACCCCGTGCTGGGCCGGGACGCGGTCAAGGCCGAACTGCTCCAATATCCAGAGGGCGAGCGACAGGCCATATCGGTGCGCCAGGGGCTGCGCTCCATTGGCCAGAATTTCCCCTGGTTCCTGGGCAAGTGCGGGCACGAACTGCGCCAGTTCTTCTCGCTGGAATACTTTGACGACATGATCCGGCGGCCGGCCATCTGGTACCCCCCGGCCGAGGTCTGGGCACGGGTGCTGCTGGGGGACGGACTCGGCCTGCTGCTGCTGGTCGCCGGCATCATCGGCCTGGTCAGCCGCTCGACCCGCTGCAAAGCCGTGGACCTGTTCTGGCTGGCCTACATCCCCGCCACGACCACCCTCTTTCACCTCGAACTGCGCTACCGCCTGCCCTTTTTCCTGGCCCTGCTGCCCTACGCCGCCGCCGCCCTGGCCCAACCCCGCCCAATCCTGGCCCAACTGCGCCAAAAACCCCGGCGGGGCCTGCTGGCCGGCCTGGGGCTGCTGCTCGTCTTGGGCCTCATGCTCTCCTGGAACAACTATCCCCAACAGGGCTGGCAGATCCTGCGCAAACGGGTGCACCTGATGTGCGCGGAACGCTCGCTGCAAAAGGGCGACGCCCAGAGCGCCGCCGAGCAGGCCCGGTCCGCCCTGGAGGCCTATCCTGAATCCAGCGAGGCCCGGGTGCTGCTGGCGCGCGCCCTGCGCGAACTGGGCCGGCCGGAAGAGACCGAGTCCGTGCTGCGCCAGGCCATCGCCTACCGCTCCGGGCATCCCCACCCCCATCTGCTGCTGGGGGATCTGCTGCGCCAACAGGGACGCCTGGAGGAGGCCGCCGCCGAACTGGCCTACGAAAGCGCCTCCCTGGAGGACCTGCAGAAATGGGCCCGCCAGAATTTCAGCAGTCCCCCAGCCCAGGAATTGGACCTGGGCAGCCACCTGGCGCTGGGCCACCTCCAGGGCTGGCACCTGCCCGAGCGCACCGGGCCGGGGACCTCTTTGCGCTGGAGCGATGACAGGGTCGCCTTTTGGCTGGCCGCACCGCCGGGGCCGGACCCGATGCTCCTCACCCTGAGGCTGTCCGCCGGCCGGCCCGAGGGACTGCCCCAACCTGTGGTACAATTGTACCAGGACGGGCGGGAACTGGCCTCCTTTAGGGTGGAGAATGGCTGGCACACCTATGTGGTCGAGGTGGAGGAGCAGCCGGCCGGGACGGTCCTGGCCTTTGAACTGCACAGCGAGACCTTTCGCCCCCACCGCTACGACCGCCACCTGGACGACAACCGCCCCCTGGGGGTCATGGTGGATTGGGTTCGACTGGCCCGATGAGCAGACACGTTGAGGGACAAAAACAATGACCGCAAATCCGGGCTCCTTCACCGCCGAGCAGTGGCACGCCTGGTTCTGCCGGCAGGCCCAATGGACCCAAGCCACGCGGCGGTGGCTCTACCGGCAGGCCGGCCTGGCGCGGGCGCACAGCATCTTGGAGGTCGGCTGCGGCAGCGGCGCCGTCGCCGCCGAGCTAGCCGGCCTCTGCCCGGGTCGCGTGTTCGGCCTGGACATCGACACCGCTATGCTGGAGGTCGCCCGCCGGGAGAGCCCGAGAATCCACTACCTGCAGGGAGACGCCCAGCGCCTGCCCTTTGCCGCCGGCAGCCTGGAACTGGTCCTCTGCCACTACCTGCTGCTTTGGCTGGACGACCCCGGCCAGGCCGTGGCCGAGATGGCCCGGGTCCTGCAGCCGGAGGGGCGGCTGTTGGCCTGCGCCGAGCCCGACTATGGCGGCCGCATCGACCACCCGCCCGAACTAGTCCACCTGGGCCAACTGCAGGCCCGCGCCCTACGCCGCCAGGGCGCCAATCCGGACATGGGCCGGCGCCTGGGCGAGCTGTTCAGCGCGGCCGGCCTAGAGTGCACCACCGGCGTCATGGCCGGCCGCTGGCAGGCACCCGGGCCGGTGGATGAGAGCTTTGCCGCTGAATGGGCCATGCGCCGGCAGGATCTGGCCGGACTCGTCCCGCCGGAGGAACTGACGCGGCTGGAAGAACTGGATCGCCAGGCCCTACTGGCTGGCCGGCGGCTGCTCTTTGTGCCGACCTTTTATGCCCTGGGGCGAAAAAGATGAAAGCAAGCTCTTCTTCGCGCACGAGCGGGGCCCTCTGCCTGGCCCTGCTGCTCATCACGCTCTTTTACCTGACCGTCGTGGGGGGTCTGCTGCTGCAGCAGCTCCGGGAATGGCCCACGCTGCACCAGGACCGCGATTTTGCCTGGTACTATCTGTCGGCCGGCCGGGTTCTACGGGGGGAGGATTTCTACAGCGGCCTGCAGCAAGAAGCCGCCCGTGCACTGGGCATCCAGGATTACTTTATCGACGTAGCCGTAAGCCCGCCCACCTTTCCCCTGTTGATCGCGCCCCTGGCCCTACTGCCCTACCCTGCCGCCTGGCTGAGCTGGCAGATGCTCTCGCTGCTGGCGCTGGGCCTCTCTATTTTCTGGATCGTACGCGAGCTGCGGCTGTCGCTGAACCTGCCGGGATGGCTCTGCCTCTGCTGCGGCATCCTGCTCTTTCCTCCGCTGGGCTTTCACATGGTCTATGCCCACACAGAACTGTTCATGCTCCTGCTGATCACCGGGGGCTGGCTGGGCCTGCGGCGGGATCGAGACCTCCTGGCGGGAGGCCTGCTGGGACTGGCCGCTGTCCTGCGACTCTATCCGGCTTTTCTGCTCCTGCACCTCTTGCTGCGGCGCAGGTGGAAGGCCCTGGCCGCCAGCGCCGGCGCCGGCCTGGGCCTGGCCCTGGCCGCCGGCCTGGTCGCCGGCCCGACGGCCTATCTGCGCTACTTGAGCGTGCTGCGTCAAGAGGTCGCCGTCTTTTATCCGCGCTGGGGGAACCTGTCCCTCTGGGGCAGCGTACACAAAATCGCCAGCGCCTGGCCGGCGCTGGGCGAATTGCCCGCGCTGCGCGACGGATTGGCCCTGCTGCTGTCCCTGGGCATCCTGGCCCTGACGCTCTGGCTCACCCGCGGGGCGGGGAGACCCTCCCGTGGGGGCGGGCCGCCCTACCCGCCCGCTCCTGTAGGGGCCGCCGCGAAGGAGGTAAATGTAGGGGCGGGCACGGGGGCCCGCCCGGTCGGATACAGCGCTATTTACGGAGCAGAGGATTTGGACTATGCCCTATTCATCGTGGCCGCGCTGCTGGCCTCACCCCTGTCCTGGATCTATTACCAGGTCCTGCTCTACCTGCCCCTGCTGATCCTGCTGGCCAGACTGCGCCGGGAACCATCCCGCGCGCTGCTGGCGGCCACCCTGGGCATACTGCTCACGGCCCTGCTGCCGCTGTTGAGCTCCTGGCCGAACCTTCCGCGGGCGGTGGAACTCCTGCTGGCCTTTTCGGGCACCCTGACCCTGCTGGGGACCTATGCCACCCTGCACCTGGCCCGCCGCCTCAATCCTCCCAATCCGCCACCGGCACCGTAAAATGAAAGGTCGAACCACGGCGGAACTCGCTCTCCACCCAAATCCGCCCCCCCTGCAGTTCGACCAGGCTCTGGACAATGCTCAAGCCCAAACCGGTGCCGGGGGCCTTGCGCGCCTCCTCGTCCTCAGAGCGAAAGAACTTTTCAAAGATCTTGGACTGGTCCTCGGGACGGATGCCAATGCCACTGTCCTCCACCGCCACGTGCACCACCTCAGGGGGACCATCCTCCGCCCAATGGTTCTCGACGCACTCTAGGTGAATCCTGATCTGGCCGCCCCGAGGGCTAAACTTGTGGGCGTTGTTGAGCAGATTGGTCAGAATCTGGTCCAGGCGCACCGCATCGCCCCAAACGAGGGGCAGGGAACTGGCATCCTGCACCGTCAGGATCTGCTCCTTCCCTTCCATCTGGATGCGGACGGCCCGAACGACGTCCTCCAGGACCTGCCGCAGCGAGACAGGCCCCAGGTGCAGGCGCAGGTTGCCCGACTCGATCCGCGAGATATCGGCCAGATCCGAAACCAGGGCGGCCATACGGACGATATTGGCCCGAATCGTCCGTAAAAACTCGGCCTGCTCCTCGTTCACCGGGCCGGCGACGCCCTGGAGCAGCAACTCGGTATAGCCGCGGATGGCCGTCATGGGCACGCGCAGATCGTGCGAGGCCACCGAGACAAATTCGCTCTTGGCCTGATTGGCCGTCTCGGCCTCCTCTTTGGCCTGCTGCAGTTCGTCGGCCGCCCGCTTGCGCTCGGTCACGTCGTGCAGCACCACAATCCGGCCGGTCAGCGCCCCGCGGCGGTCGTAGAGCGGCGAAACACGCAGGTCAAAGTACTGCCGGTCCTGGGCCGGTCCCAGCACCAGGCCCATCTGGGCCTCGTGCACCCCCCGCAGTTTGCGCACCAGGTCGCCATAGTCGGCAAAGAGTTCCGCCGCCGGCCGGCCGATCACCTGCTTCCCCGTCAGGCCCAGGGTCCGGACGGCGGCCGGGTTCAGGTCGACCAGGCGATTGCGCGCGTCCAGCACGAGAACGCTGTCGCCCAGGCCGTCGACCACGGCGTCCCGCGCCACCGGCACGAGATCCAACAGGTGAAAACGAAAGAGCCCCCAGGTCAGCAGCAGCCCGGTCAGCGTAAAGCTAAAGGGGGTCAGGTCCAGGTAGGGCAGTGGATCCCAAAAGGTCGACAGGAGGTTGCCGACCAAGGGAAACATTCCCCCGGCCAGGATCGCCCCGGCCTGGCCGCGATACAACTGCGGCGAACGCCGAAACGCCCGGAAAAAGAGGTACAGCCCCCAGACAAAGAGAGCGTAGGAATAGACCGCGTGCGCCCACCAGACGGGCCCGTGGGCGGCCGGCAGTAGCCCGGCCTTGAAGGCGGCAAAGGGGCCCGCATCGTCAATCGTCGGATGGGGCCAGATCAGGTGATGCCGCTCATTCGTCCAGACCAACAGCAGGGTCAGCAGGGGTTCGATGGACAGCAGAGCGAGGTTGCGGCGGGTCAAGAGGTGGAGGCGCCCGGTATATTCCAGGGCAAAACAAAACCAGGCCATGGGCACGCCGACGACACCAACGTAGCGCAGGCCGGCCCAGAACAGCTTGAGTTCCAGGTCCACGCTGGCTACCTGCAGGGCATAGGCCACCAACCACACGGTCGAAGAAAGGCAGAGCAGGGCCAGGGAGATCGCCCCGGCGGCCGGTCGCTGCCGCCAGGTGTACCAGGCCAGACCCGCCGAGATCAGGGCGGCGATCGCCAGTGGGATCAGATAGAGCGTGTACTGCCATTCCATAGCCCAGACATCCTTATCAAGCGAAAAAGCTCTTGGGCTCTATTGTACCACGACCCGGCCCCACTGACAATCAGGGCCCAACCCCACGCAGCTCGTAGACCCGCACCGGCTCCTCCCGACCCTTGACGTTGAGCAGGCCGCGTCCGTACACCTGCACCCAGGGAGCGACCGCCTGGTAGGCGGCCTCGCTGAGCAGAATCTGCCCTCCCACGGCCTGCTCCTCCAGGCGCCGGGCCAGGTTGACGGTGTCCCCAACGGCGGTATAGTCGAGACGTTCCGGGGAGCCAATATTGCCGGCCACCGCCTCGCCCACATGGACCCCCACCCCAAAGCGCAGGATCTCTGGAGGCGCCGGCTCCATCAAGGCCAGCCGCTGCTGCATCTCCCAGGCCGCGCGCACCGCCCGCAGGGCGTGATCCTGCTGCGGCACCGGCACGTTGAACAGGGCCATGACCCCATCGCCCATAAACTTGTCCAGGGTGCCGCCCTGCTCCAGGATGGCCCGGGCGGCAACCGTCAGGTGCCAATTCAATACGTCGACCAGCCTGGTCGGATCCACCCGCTCGGAATAGGCCGTAAATCCGCGGATGTCGGCAAAGAGCACGCTCATCACGCGGTGGGTCCCGCCCAGGGAAAAATGGCCGGTGGTGGCCATGCGCAGGGCCTCCTGGACCACCGAGGGCGCCAGGTAACGATTCAGGGTCTGCCGCAGGTGACGCTCCTCGGTCAGATCCTCCACGACCACGGTCATGCCAATCTGCTGAGACTGGGCATCCTTGAGCGGCGTGATCTGCAGCTTGAGCGTGACCTGCCCCCGCCGGGAAAGCGTGCAGTTCAGCTCATAGTCGTGAAAGCGCATCTCCCTTTCCAGGGCCTCTTGGAAAAGGGCCAGCAATTCCTCGCCCCGGCGCCGGTCAAAAAGCTCGTCAATGGACTGGCCGCGGATGTCCGCTTCGGGCAGCTGCCAGATGGCCTCGGCCGCGCGATTGCAGCTCATCACCACCCCACTTTTATCGGTGGTCAGGATAGCGCTGTCCACACTGGCCAGGATATCCTCCATATAGCCTTTCATCTCGCCGATTTCCTGCAGGGAGCGCTCCAGATCCTCGAACAAGCGGGCGTTCTCGACGGCGATGGCCGCCTGGTTGGCAAAGGTCTGCAGCAGGGCCACCTCGCCGGGCATAAAATGCCTTTTCCAGGTCGCGTGGACGACCATCAGCCCCACCCGTTCGCCCTGGGCTACCAGGGGGACCCGCAGGCCGGCCTGCAGGTGGGCCCCCTCCAGATCGGGGTGGCGGGGCGGGATACCCGGCGGCCACTGGCGATAGGGCTGGGCCTCCTCACCCAGCCCGGCCAAGGCCGGGGCCATCTGCCCCTCCGACAGATAGCGTGGCAGCCGCTCCTCGTCCCAGCCACTCGCCGCCAGCACCTCGGCCGGCCTGTCGGGCCGCAGCAGGTAAAGCACCGCCCGATCGGCGCCGCCAAGTTTGCAACTGTGATGGCAAATCCGCCTGGCCAGGCCGCGGATGTCGGTCACCTGCACCAGGGCCTGGCCGACGTCGTGTATGGAAAGAATCGCCTCGGTGCGCTGCTGCAGGACGCGGTTGGCCGCGGCCAGCTCGATCGAGCGGCTCTGCAATTCCAGGGCCGCCGCGGCCTGCGAACGCTCGCTGGCCTGGAGCATATTGTAGGTACGACGCAGCTGATCCCTCTCCAGACGCAGGACATCCTGCAAATCCAACCGGCCCTGCGCGACCAGATGCAGCATGTAGGACTCCAGGGCCAGCTCGCTGGACTGCTGCAGAGGATCGCCCCCACCCGGATCGGGCCGGAACAGGTCAAAAGCGGCAATGTCACCAGAGCGGCCGCTGTGCTGGCACCGCGGACAGCCCCGGGCCTGATATAGGGGGGCGGAGGGCCGACCCTGGGCCGGCTGCAGCAGGGCCCCGATGGGTTCATCCAGATGAGGGTAGAGTTGGCCCAAGCGCTGCAACTGCTCCGGGGCGGGGGGGGCGGCCTGCTTGCAGTGCGTGCAGAGCAGCGGCAGGCGCTGGACATAGAGCACCGCGGATAGGCCCTCCAGGCACTCCCGCGACACCCCCAGTTCGAGCAGTTGGCGCAGCACATCGGCCCCCCGCAGCACGGTATCAAACTGGGTCAGCACCCGCTGGCCCTCCCGGGCCAGGCCCAACACATCGGCGGCCAGATCCAGGGGCAGCCGGTCCAGCACCAACAGGTCCGGCCTGCTGTAGCGGGCCTCGGCCAGGCGGTCGGCATAGCCGTGGTTCGGCCCCACCGGCAGGGTGCGCACCCGCCCCTGAAATGCGCGGGGGACGCGCCAGGCGGTCCTGTCGGCGGCGACCAGGAGCGCCCTCGCCGCCGCATCGGCCTTGAGTACCTCGCTGGCCAGAATGCTCAAAATAGTCGAGCGACCGCTGGGCAAAAAGATATCCAGTTCGTGGGCGTACTGGGGCCGAGCATCGAGACCGGTCACCAGGATCAAACCGGTCGCCTCGGCGACCATGCGCTCAATCCAGGGAATCAATTGGGGCAAGTGCACAAAATCCTTGAGTTGGAACATGCCACCTCCTGCCCGCGGCCTGCTCGCTAGGCCAGCAATTTGCGCGCTAACTGTTCATCCTGACGCATCTGGGCGATCAGGGCCTCCGGTCCGGCAAAGCGCCGATCCGGGCGCAGTCTCTGCACAAATTTGAGGCGCAGTTCGCAGCCGCGCAGGTCCTGGGCAAAATCGAGCAGGTGCACCTCCACGCCCCGTTCGCGCTCGCCAAAAGTCGGCCGGTGGCCCACGTAGCCGAGGGCCGGCCAGGGCGAGCGAAAATTCAGCGCCGCGGGAAAGTGCGCCTGCACGGCATAGACCCCATCGGCCGGCAGAATCTGCCGGGGGTGCAGGTTCAGGTTAGCGGTGGGAAAACCGAGCAGGCGCCCCTGTCCCATCCCGGGGACCACCTGCCCGCGCAGACAAAAAGGCCGGCCCAACCAGCGGACGACCTCATCCACCCGGCCCTGCTGAATACGCTGGCGAATCTGCGTGCTGCTGACCACCTGACCGTCCACCTGCACGGGGGGAATCGCCCGCACCAAAAAGCACCCACGCTCCCCCAATATCCGCAGCACTTCCAGATCGCCCTGACCCGCGCGCCCCAGGGAAAAACCCGCCCCCACGCACAGCTCGCGCAAGGGCAGGTGTTGGCATAAATCCCGCATGAATTGCTCGGCCGAGGTGTCGGCCAGGACGCGGTCAAAACGGAGCACGATCGCCAGGGACGGTCCCAGGTCCGCAATGCGGGCCAGTCGCTCCTCCAAAGAGCAGATATAGCCCCAATTCGACTCCGGAGCGATCACGGAGCGGGGGTGGGGATGAAAGGTCAGGACCACGGCAGGCAGCCCCAGCGACTCAGCGCGCCGCACCACCTCGCCAATGAGAGCCTGGTGTCCCAGGTGGACCCCGTCAAAAACCCCAATGGTCAGGACCACCGGAACCGCTAGGGGCGGATCGGGCCAACCGTGGATCGCTTCCATAGGAATACTCATCCCCCCAGGCTAACCGCGCTCACGACTCCAGGGGCGGAAAAACGCGAGCGGGGTGCCAGTTTTCTTCCTGGACGTCAAAACAAAGCAGGGCCAAAAAACGCCCCCGTGGATCATGGGCGCGGGCCCAATTTTGCCCCGTGTTTGGCGGGGGCAGGGACAAACGGCGCCCGTTCAATGCCCAGTTCACCTGCTCCATCGATAGACGATGGGAGGGCCAGTGCTGCAGGGGAAAATCGAGCGGCAGGAGCAGGCCCGCCCAATCCTGCCGGCACCGGGGCAGTTCGTCCGGAGAGAGGGCCTGCTCCAAGAGAAACGGCCCCACCTGCAGACGCTGCAGTCCCTGCAAGTGGGCCCCACAGCCCAGGTTTTGGCCCAGATCGTGGGCCAGGGAACGAATATAGGTCCCACTGCCGCAGCATACCTGCAGGACGAGTTCAGGAGATTGCCAGGAGATCATTTCCAGGGACAGGATCTGTACCTGACGGGCCGGCGGGGGGGTCAGGTCGCCAGCGCGGGCACGCTCGTAGAAACGGCGGCCATCCCGACGGATGGCCGAAAAAGGAGGCGGGACCTGCTCAATCCGACCCCGAAAGGGCTTCAGGGCCGCCTCGATCTCGGCCGGCCCCAGGGCGGGCACCGGCCGCTGGGCCATCACCTCACCGGCAGCATCGTAGGTATTCGTACAGCTCCCCAACCGCACTTGGGCCCGATAGACCTTGCGCCCCTGCT
>JAFGKG010000071.1 GCA_016928715.1 Chloroflexia bacterium | reverse complement strand
GATCCAGAGGTGCAGCAGGGCGCCGATCCAGGCCAGGAACAGGGCCAGGGGCAGAAAGCGCGAGAAATGCCGGCGGCGCCAGGGGGGACGCAGCAGTTCCACCCCGAACTGGAAGAGCAGGGCCAGGGCCAGGCCGCGCGCCCCCAATTGGACCACAGCCCTCCAGGTCACCGAGGCCGGGACCGGCAGGATCTCTTGCAGGGGGATGAACAGGCTGCCCCACTCGCTCAGGCCGTAAAGCAGGCCAAACCAGGCGAAAAACCCCAGCCAGCGCGCCAGGCGCAGTCGACTGTAGCGGCGCCGTTGCAGAATGGAGGCCAGCCCCATTGAAAAGAAGGACAGTCCCCCGATGAAATAGATCAACGCTCGATTGGCGATGAAAAAACGATTGATGGCCTCCAACTAGACCCTCCACGCAGGGCAATCCTTGAAACTGCGTATTTCCCATTTTACCATGGGCCCGGAGGTGTGGCAAATACCCTTGGCGCGGATCTCGGTTGACAGGGGCCGCCCGGCCTGCTAGAATAGGCTCCGGTGAGCTTTAGAGAGGGTAAACGTGATTTCAGAAGAGACGGTCACCCGCACGTGGCAAAACATGGCCATGATGTCCCCCGCCCAGGTCGTTCCCCTGATCCGACGCCTGGAAAAAGAGCAGCCCCTGATCCTCGGCCACCTGCTCTTTCTGGACGATTTTCCCTTTAACGCGCACGAAAAAGAGATCATTCTCTACGTGGGCGTGGTGACCTGGCAGATCATGCGCCAGAGCGAGCGGCGCCTGCGCAAGGGCTCCCCCAAGGTATTGGAAAAAGCCGAGGACGCCAACTACGAGTTCCTGGAGATGCTGGATTCCGATACCAAGGCCGACTTTGTCAGCGCCTGCCAGCGGATGATCGAGGGCTATCCGGAGGAAGAGGTGCTGCGCTACGTCGTCGAAGCGATCATGGACATCGAGGACGATGATCCCGACGATCCCCCGATACGCGACGAGTACCGCGGCCTGGCCTTTGTGCACCTAAAGATCGCCCTGGACGCCCTGGTCGCCAGCCTGGATTGAGGCCGCTTTTTGTAGGAGCGAGGCATGCCTCGCCCCTACCGGACTGCACCCCCGCCGGCCCTGGCCGACCGTTTTGGAGAGAAACCATGCCCCAACCCACACCGGCCAAAAGCAAATGGCTCGACCTGCCCCGCAACGTCTGGGCGGTCAGCCTGACCAGCTTTTTCATGGACATCTCGAGCGAGATGGTCATCAATATCCTGCCCCTGTTCCTGAGCAACGTCCTGGGCGTCGGCACCAACGTCATCGGCCTGATCGAGGGGATCGCCGAGTCGACGGCCAGCCTGCTCAAGGTGTTCTCGGGCTGGTTCTCGGACCAACTGCGCGCCCGCAAGTGGCTGGCCGTGGCCGGCTATGGACTGGCGACCCTGGTCAAGCCCTTTTTCTACTGGGCCAACAGTTGGGCGGCGGTGCTGGCCGTGCGCTGGGGTGACCGGGTGGGCAAGGGCATCCGCACGGCCCCCCGCGACGCCCTGGTGGCCGACAGCGTCGACGAGCGCCAGCGCGGCCTGGCCTTTGGCCTGCACCGCGCGGCCGACACCGGGGGGGCGATGGTGGGCCTGCTCATCGCCCTGGGGGTCGTCTGGTGGGTCCAGCAGAACGCGGAAGGCTTGGGCCGTTCCACCTTCCAGGTCGTGGTCCTGGCCAGCCTGCTGCCGGCGGTCCTGGCCGTGCTCTCGCTGGCCCTGGGGGCGCGCGACGTGCCGGTGACCGCCCAGCGCGAGCGCCCGGCCATCACCCTCAAGGGCCTGGGCAAACCCTTCCTGTCCTTTCTGCTGATCGTCGGGCTGTTCGACCTGGGCAATTCCTCCGACGCTTTCCTGGTGCTGCGGGCGCAGGAGCGGGGACTCGGCGTGCTCGAGATCCTGGGGGTGCTGGTCGCCTTCAACCTGGTCTACAGCCTGCTCTCCACGCCGGCCGGCGCGCTCTCGGACCGGGTGGGGCGGCGCAAACTCATCGTCGGCGGTTGGCTGGCCTACGCCGCCATCTATTTGGGCTTTGCCCTGGCCGGCCGGGCCTGGCACGTCTGGGTCCTCTACGCCCTCTATGGCGCCTATTACGGCCTGGCCTACGGGACGGCCAAGGCCATGGTCGCCGACATTGTCCCGGCCGAGCTGCGCGGTACCGCCTACGGCACCTATAACGCCGTGCTGGGGCTGCTGGACTTGCCCGCCTCGCTCATCGCCGGCCTGCTGTGGTCGGGGCTGGGACCCTGGGAGGGATTCGGGCCGGCGGCGCCCTTTTTCTTTGGCGCGGCCCTGGCCCTGGCCGCGGCCGTGTTCATGGCCCGCTGGAAGCCCCCGGCGCCGGACGGCAAAGGGGCGCCCCAAGCCGGGTAAAGCCATCGTTTTGAAGCAGGGGCCCCCACGCCCCATCCTCGGCGCAGCCGAGGCGGGCACCCCAAAGGACGTAAATGTAGAGCCTGCCCCCGCGAAAGCGGGGGGGGCGAGGCGCCCCAACAAGTTGGGGATGTGCCCGCCCGGTTAGATAGGGGCAGCCACGGGGCGCCTATGACTTTGATCCAGGGCCTGGCCGGCGCGGATGGGCCTCTCCCCACCCCCCCGCCGGACGTTGCCTGCGTCAGCAGGCAACGTCCGGCCTCGTTCGTTAATGACCACTGCACAATTCCTTTCTAGGGCTAGATCGACACCCGTGTACAAAGTGCCGGGCTTGACTTGGGCCAGTTTTTCTGCTAAGCTGTGAGACATGGGGCGTCCTCCTTTGTGTGATTGTATGGTTTACTGCGTTCGTAACCATTATACATGAGGACGCCTCTTTTTTAAACCCTATATTAGGGGGGACCGAGGGGGGAGGGGTGAGGTGGGAAACCTCGGTCCTCCCCTAGCCGCCGAGCACCCGGCGCAGCCCCCGGCCCCGCACCTGGACCTCCAGCTCCCGCAGCCGGTCCGCCAGCCGCTCCAGGGCCGCCCCATCCGGGGCCGGCCGCGCCGGCTGCGGCGCCGGCCGGCCCTCGATCTCGTCCAG
>JAFGKG010000070.1 GCA_016928715.1 Chloroflexia bacterium | reverse complement strand
CGGGGCGCCTACGACCGACCAGGCCGGCAGGGTCTATTTCCGAGGAAGCAGCGTTTGCACTTTCCCCCGGCTTGTGGTAAAGTGAACATTGACCTGACCGCCGGGCGATCCTGCGCCCAGACTGTGGGCCTGTCGCCCTCGTACCCTGGAGGATCGTTTTGCAAGTTCTACGCCGCCTGTTCTCCTTTCTGCGCCCCTACCGGGGCACGCTGCTGCTCACGGGTGTGCTGCTGCTGCTCTACACCGGCCTGGAGCTGCTGCCGCCGCTCTTTCAGCGGCGCATCGTGGACGATGTCATCGCGAAAAAGGATTTGAGCCAACTGGGGCTCTACATCGCCGGCCTAGTGGTGACCTATCTGCTCCTGCAGGCCGCCAACGCCGGCGACCTATACCTGCGGCACGCCCTGGGAGCACGGGTGATCTTTGACCTGCGCGTCCGCATCTATGCCTACCTGCAGCGTCTCTCGCTGTCCTTTTTCGAACAGACCTCCACCGGCGAACTGATGTCGCGGGTGACCAACGACGTGGAGGCCCTGGAGCAGTTTGTCACCCACGGCTCCAGCCTGACCGCGGTGGATCTGCTGCGCCTGCTGGGCACGGCCGGCGTGCTTTTCTGGCTGGACTGGCGCCTGGCCCTGGCAGCACTGGCCCCCCTGCCCATCCTGACCGTGGCCCTGCGCCTGTTCAACAAAAGAGTACGCCCCGTATACCGGCAGGTACGGGCCCGTCTTGGCGACATCAACGCGCGCCTGCAGGACAGCCTGGCCGGCATCCGCGTGGTGCAGGCCTTTGCCCAGGAAAAGGCCGAACTGGATCGCTTTGCCAGTGAGAGCGAGAACTATTACCGCGCCCGCGTCGGCGCCATCCGCACCTGGTCCACCTTTTTCCCCGCCTTTCACTTTGTCTCGGCCCTGGGCACCGTGCTGGTGCTGTCATTCGGGGCGCGCCTGTCCGTATCCAACGAGGTCAGCCTGGGCACACTGGTCGCCTTTTTGGCCTACGTCACCGCCCTCTACCAGCCGATCCGCCGCCTGACCGAAATCGACAACGTCATCCAGCAAGCCATCGCCGCCGGCGAGCGCATCTTTGAGCTGCTCGACCAGCAGCCCGAGGTACAGGACGACCCCAACGCCATCGCGCTGGAGCGGGTGCGGGGAGAGGTGCGCTTTGAGGACGTGCACTTTCGCTACGGTCAGGGCGACGAGGTGCTGCACGACGTCGAATTCACCATTGCCCCCGGAGAGACGGTGGCGTTGGTGGGGCCCAGCGGGGCCGGCAAGACCAGCATCGCCAATCTGCTCTCCCGCTTTTACGATCCCAACCACGGCCGGGTACTCTTGGATGGCCGCGACCTGCGCCAGATCCGGTTGGACGCTTTGCGGCGGAACGTGGCCGTGGTGCTGCAGGAGACCTTTTTGTTCAACACCACCGTGCGCGAGAACATTCGCTTTGGCCAGCCCGAAACCGGCGAGGAGGAGGTCATCGCCGCCGCCCGGGCGGCCCATGCCCACGAGTTTATCCAGGAGCTGCCCCAGGGCTACGATACCGAGATCGGCGAGCGCGGCGTGCGCCTGTCGGGGGGCCAGAAGCAGCGGCTGGCCCTGGCCCGGGCCATCCTGACCGACCCCCGGGTGCTCATCCTGGACGAGGCCACTTCCTCAGTCGATGCCGAGGCCGAGTATCACATCCAACAGGCCCTCCAGGAGGTACTGCGGGGCCGCTCGGCGCTGGTGATCGCCCACCGCCTCTCGACCATCCGCAACGCGGACAAGATCATCGCCCTAGAGCAAGGGCGCATCCGCGAAGTTGGGGACCACCGGGAACTCTTGGAAAAGGACGGCCTCTACAGCCAGCTCTACCGGCGCCAGCTCGAGATGGCGTTGGAGGAGTAACGGATGAAAAGACGTTGGCGCGTTCGCGCGTTAGAACGTTGGGGATAGCGGATACAATGCAGTTGAAGGTTGACCGTTGAATGTTGACGGTTAGAGCGTTGGAACGTTAAAACGTTTGAACGTTCGAACGTTGATCATTACCGTTGACGGTTAAAGATTTCGGGTGGGGGCGACGAAATTGTAGTTGAACCCGTTGAGAGGGATTGCGATGAGGCGATTTTTGACCAGTGGGTCCACGGTGCAGATCGTGCTGCGGGTGCTGCTGCTCTTGGGGCTGCTCTACTACCTGGTGACGCTGGCCGGGATGCTGCTCCAGTCCATGTCGACAATGCACATCGATTTTCCCTGCATGGTCGAGGTCGGCGGGGGCTGCCTGGCCAGGTCGGAGCGCGACCCCACAGTGGGAAACCCCCAGATCGAGGTATACGTGACCGTCTACTATGCCGACGCGCAGGGGGGAGGCTGCATCGTCCGTGCTTCAGAGACGACGGAGGCGGAGGTCAGCGGCCATCATTTCCGGCGGGATGGGGAAAGCCTGGTCCTGGACCGGCAGGCCCGCCTGGCGCCGGGGGAGTCCTGGGAGGAGGACCGTATCGTGGCCTTTGGCAATCCCTGGCGGCTGACCCGTCAGCGTTTTGAGGCCCGCAATCAGGGCTTGGTGGAGTGCCTGTTGGACTATGCGAGCGGCGAGCGGCAGCCCTACGGCCCCTCCCTGGTGGTGGACGCCAGCGAGGGCAGCTATTACGACACCAACGTTGTCGGCCTGGCGATCGGCGGGGTCCTGTTATTGGGCCTGGCGTTCAGCTACGTCCAGTACCGGCGGGGCCGGGACTGACAATCGCCGGCTCAAAAGCGGAAAGTTATTCTTTTACAGGTACCAAGCGTTCAACCACAAAGGCTTGTCCTGAGCCTTTCAAAGGAACACCGAGAGAGCAAGGGGGAAACCCTCCGTGTCCTTTGTGGTTCCTTTTGATTCCGGCTCGGTCGGGTCAGGGGTGAGTACAGAAAGCGAGGACGGTGTGGCGGAAAAGGGTACGGCGGCACAGACTCGGAATCAGGGCGTGTGGGGCTGGCTCAAGGGCCACCTGCGCCGGCGCTGGCAGGTCTACCTGGGGCTGCTGATCAGCGCCTTTTTCACCTATCGAGTCCTGGAAAAAATCTGGGCCGAGGTGGACCGGGTCTGGTACTATCTCTCGCGGGCCCAGTACCTTTGGATCATCCCCGGGGTGGCGGTGTATTTCTTTGGCGTCTGGGCCCGCACCTGGCGCTGGCACTATATGCTGCGGCCGATCCAGCGGGTCCCGCTCAAGCGGCTGTTTCCCGTCGTCTGTATCGGTTATATGGGCAACAACATCTATCCCTTCCGGGCCGGCGAAGTCCTGCGCGCCTACGTACTGCAGCGGGAGGAAGGGATCAGCATCAGTGCCTCACTGGCCACCGTGCTGGCCGAGCGCATTTTTGACGGCATCGTCATGCTGCTCTTTGTCTTTATCGGGCTGCCCTTCCTGCCCAGCATCCCGCCGGACCTGCGGCGCTGGGTGGTCATCTTTACGCTGCTCTTTTTCGGCGCGCTGGCGGTCTTTTTCGCCATCGCAGCCTCGCCCCGCCTGACCCAGGCCTTTTACAACTGGTTCATCGACCGGCTGCTGCCGGAACGCTTTCGCCAACCGGTCCGGGGCGTAGCCGATCGCTTTCTGGAGGGACTGCGCTGCCTGCGCAGCCCGGCCGACCTGGCCATGATTTTTGTCACCTCGGTGGTGGTCTGGCTGGCCGAGACGACCAAGTACTGGTTCGTCATGCACGGCTTTATCTTTACCGCAGCCGAGACGGGCTTTCCGGTGCCCTTTTATGTGCTGATGCTCATGAACGGCGTGGTCAACCTCTTTACCACCCTGCCGGCGGCGCCGGGGTACATTGGCACCTTTGACGACCCTGGCATCGAGGTGTTGAGCACCTTTGGTGTCGAACCGGCGGTGGCCACCGCCTACACGGTGGCCCTGCACGCGGCGCTCTGGCTGCCCATCACCCTGCTGGGCGCGTTCTACATGCTGCGCCGGGGGCTGTCCTGGGGCAAGGTGCAGCGGGAGGTCGGGGAGGAACGGTTGAAGGTTGAAGGTTAAAGGAGTGAGCGCATGCGCATCGCGGTGATGGGAGCGGGCGGGGTGGGCGGCTACTATGGGGCACTGCTGGTCGAGGCGGGGCACCAGGTGGCCCTGATCGCCCGGGGCGCCCACCTGGAGGCCATCCGCGGCCAGGGGCTGCGGGTAGAGAGCGGGCATGGGGACCTGTTGGTGCGGCCGGCCTGGGCCACCGACGAGCCGGCCGAGGTCGGGCCGGTGGAACTGGTGCTCTTGACGGTCAAGTCCTACGACCTGGAGGAGGCGGCGCGGGCGGCCCGGCCCCTGCTGGGGACCAAGACGGTGCTGCTCCCGCTGCAGAACGGCCTGGACGCGGCCGAGCGCGTGAGCCATATCCTGGGGCAGGAATACGTCCTGCCCGCCCTGACCCACATCTCCTCGACCGTGGTCGCACCGGGCTATATTCGCCAGAGCAGCGTCCTGCGGCGCATCACCCTGGGCGAGCCCGGCGGCGGCATCAGCCAGCGGGCCGAACGGGTCGGGGATGCCCTGACCGAGAGCGGCATCGAGGTGGTCCTGAGCCTGGACATCCAGGCCGCCCTGTGGAGCAAGTTCCTCTTTATGGCCTCGGCCGGCGGGGTCTGCGCGGCGGCGCGGCGGCCGCTCGGGGTGGTGTTGGAGAACGACGAGCTGCGGGCCCTCTACTGGACGGCGCTGCGGGAGGTCGAGGCCGTGGCGCGGGCCTGGCAGGTGGACCTGCCCCGGGACATTGTCGAGCGGACGCTGCAGTTGAGCCAGGGATTCCCTCCCGAGACGCGGCCCTCGCTGCTGGTCGACCTGGAGGCCGGCCGGCGCCTCGAGTTGGAGGCCCTGGGAGGCTCCGTGCTGCACTACGCCCGGGAGAAAGGCCTCCTCACCCCGGTGCACCAGGTGCTCTATGCCCTGCTGCAGCCCTGGGCGAATGGATTGTGAGCAAACTATTTGCGTAGAGCCAGCGGATGTAGTACAATAAGGCGGTCGATTGGCCGTACCCCCTTGCCCAGGCCTGCCCGGTCCTGGGAGGTATTGTATAGACAATAGATCGTTGGACCAGCAAAAGGAGCTCCTATGCCCATACAAGCCAAGCCCGTTCGTATTACCGATACCATCCTGCGGGATGCCCACCAATCCCTGCTGGCGACCCGCATGCGGGTCGAGGATATGCTGGCCGTGGGGGACAAGCTGGACCGGGTGGGCTTTCATTCCCTGGAGATGTGGGGAGGAGCCACCTTTGACAGCAGCATGCGCTTTCTGCGGGCCGACCCCTGGGAACGGGTCAAGCTGCTGCGCCAGGCCATTCCCAGCACCCCCTTCCAGATGCTGCTGCGCGGCCAGAACGTGGTGGGCTATCGCCACTATGCCGACGACGTCGTCGAACGCTTTGTCTACCACGCCGCCGAGGTCGGGATCGATATCTTTCGCGTCTTTGACGCCCTCAACGATATCCGCAATATGGAGACCGCCTTCCGGGCCATCAAAAAGGTGGGCCGACACATTCAGGGCTCGATCAGCTACACTATCAGCCCGGTGCACGACATTCCCTCCTACGTGGACATGGCCCGACACATGGTCGACATGGGCGCCGACTCGATCTGCATCAAGGACATGGCCGGCCTGCTGGCACCCTACGTGGGCTATGAGTTGGTCAGCCAGTTGAAACAGTCCTTCCCCAACGTCCCCGTGCAGGTGCACACCCACTATACCAGCGGGATGGCCTCATCGGCCCTGATCAAGACTATCGAGGCCGGCGCCGACGTGGTGGATACGGCCATCTCCTCCCTCGCCATGGGTACGGCCCAGCCGCCCACCGAGTCCATCGTGGCCTCGCTGCAGGGAACTGCCTGGGACACGGGCCTGAACCTGGACCTGCTCTCCGAGCTGGCCCAGTACTTTGCCCAGATCCGCGACAAGTACCGCCAGTACGAGGGCAAGCTGCGCACGGTGGATGTGCGTGTGCTGCGCTACCAGATCCCCGGTGGCATGCTGTCCAACCTGGACAGCCAACTGCGCGAGCAGAACGCCCTGGACCGCTACGAGGACGTGCTGGCCGAGGTCCCCCGGGTACGGGCGGACATGGGCTATCCGCCCCTGGTCACCCCCTCCAGCCAGATTGTGGGGACCCAGGCCGTGCTCAACGTGATCGCAGGCGAGCGCTACAAGATCATCCCCAAAGAGGTGCAGCAGTACGTCCTGGGCTACTATGGCCGGCCGCCGGCCCCGATCGATCCCGAGGTGCAAAAGATCATCATCGGCGACCAGGAGCCCATCACCTGCCGCCCGGCGGACCTGCTCGAAGCCGAGATGGAAAAGTCGCGGGAGGCGCTGGGGGACCTGGCCCGGTCGGAGCGGGACGTCATCTCGAACGCCCTCTTTCCGCAGGTCGCCCCCGAATTCCTGCGCTGGCGCCACCACTTTACCGACGTGCCCGGACAGGTGGTGGCGGCCATCGCCGCGGCGGTGGCTTACGAGCCTCCGGAGCAGGCCGCCCGGCCCGCCCAAAAGATCAAGCGTTCCTGGAAATGGGCCGGCCGCATCGAGGCCACCGGTTCCCGCTCGCTGCGCACCTGGTAAACAACGGAGGGCATGCTGATGAAAGAATTTGAGATCAAGGTACGAGAGCGGATCTACCACGTAGGCCTGGACGGCGGCCCGGAAGAGGGCGGCCCCATGCACCTGGACGGCTTTGCGCTGAACTGGAAAATCATCGAGGTCGAGGGCAGCGTCTTTCGGGTGTGCATCGATGGCATCGAGTACGAGCTGGAACTGCGCGAGAACGAGGAGGGACAGACCGTAGCCCTGGTGGAGGGCGAGGAATATCCCTTTGAGGTCAGCGGGCTGGTATTGGGACAACGGGCGCCGCGCAAGGCGGAAAAACCGGCCGCGGCCGCTCCCGAGATGGTAGAGGGGGCGCTCACCGCCATGATGCCCAGCAAGGTGATCGCCGTGCACGTAAAAGAGCAGGACGAGGTCACGGCCGGCCAGGTGGTGCTGGTCCTGGAGGCCATGAAGATGGAGAGCGAATTAGCCGCACCCCAGGATGGCGTGGTTGCGGCGGTGCATTGTGCCCCCGGTGACAGCGTCGATCCCGGGGTGCCCCTCATTGTAATCGAGCCCAAGGAGTAAACGATGAAGACCACAGCGGAGCGACTGCAGGAGCTGCGCCAGCGCAGCCAAGAGGCCAAGAGCATCTCCCCTGAGGCGGCCGAAAAGCAACACCAACGCGGCCGGCTGACCGCCCGGGAGCGCCTGGAGAAACTGCTGGACCCGGACACCTTTGTCGAGATCGATGCCTTTGTCACCCACCGCTGCAGCGATTTTGGCTTGGACAAGCGCCGCACCCCGGGGGACAGCGTCGTCACCGGCTGGGGGGAAGTGAACGGCCGCAAGATCTGCGTGTACTCCCAGGATTTCACCACCATCGGCGGCACCCTCAGCGAGGTGGCCGCGGAAAAGATCTGCAAGGTCATGGACCTGGCCACGCGCATGGGGGTGCCCTGCATTGGCATCAATGACTCGGGGGGCGCCCGCATCCAAGAGGGCGTGGTCTCCCTGGACGGTTACGGCAACATCTTTTATCGCAACGTAATGTCCTCCGGCGTCGTGCCCCAGATCTCGATCATCGCCGGCCCCTGCGCTGGCGGCGCGGTCTATTCGCCGGCCATCACCGATTTTACCTTTATGGTCAAGGGGAGCAGCTATATGTACATCACCGGCCCCGAGGTCGTCCAGGCCGTCACCGGCGAAAAGGTCTCCCACGACGAACTGGGGGGCGCCATGGCCCACAGCAGCAAGAGCGGCGTGGCCCACTTTGCCACCGAGGATGAGGAGGAGCTCTTTGAACAGGTGCGCCGCCTGCTCGGTTTCCTGCCCTTGAACAATATGGAGGACCCTCCCTACGAGGAGCCGTTCGACAGCCCGGATCGCGAGGCGCCCGAGTTGGACACCATCGTTCCCGACAGCTCGCAGCGCCCCTACGACATCAAGGAGGTCATCGGGCACATTGTGGACGAGGGCGACTTTATGGAGGTGCACGAGCACTGGGCGCCCAACATCGTGGTGGGCTTTGCCCGCTTGAATGGCTATCCCATCGGCATCATTGCCAACCAGCCGGCCTACCTGGCCGGGGTGCTGGACATCAAGGCCTCCACCAAGGGGGCACGCTTTATCCGCTTCTGCGATGCCTTTAACGTGCCCCTGTTGACCTTTGTGGACGTGCCGGGCTACATGCCCGGCACGGACCAGGAATGGGGCGGCATCATCCGCAATGGGGCCAAGTTGATCTTTGCCTACGCCGAGGCCACCGTGCCCAAACTGACCGTGATCACGCGCAAGGCCTACGGCGGCGCCTACGTGGTCATGTCCTCCTTGAGCCTGCATTCGGATTTTAACCTGGCCTGGCCGACGGCCGAGATCGCCGTGATGGGGGCCGAAGGGGCTGTCAAGATTATCTTTCGACGCGAATTGCAAGCGGCCGAGGATCCCGAGGCCCGCCTGCAGGAGCTGGTCAGCGATTACGAGACGAAATTTTCCAATCCCTACGCCGCCGCAGCCCGCGGCTACGTGGAGGATATTGTCGAGCCGCGCCGAACCCGTGCCGTCCTGATCCAGGCCCTGGAGCTGGGCCAGAGCAAGCGGGAATCCCTGCCGCCGAAAAAGCACGGCAATATCCCGTTATAGTGTGACCATACGAAGGAGGAAGTAGGCATGCTCTACGATGTGATCATCCTGGGATCGGGGCCGGCCGGCCTGACGGCGGCCATCTATACCGGTCGTTCGCGCTTGTCCACCCTGGTGCTCACCGGCGACGCGCTGGGAGGCTGGGTAGGCCTGACCGATGTGGTGGAAAACTATCCGGGCTTTCCAGAGGGCGTCAAGGGCCCCGAACTGATCCAGTCGATGCAGCAGCAGGCTGAGCGATTTGGGGCCAAGTTTGAACTGGACACCTGCACCGCCGTGGATTTCTCCCAGCACCCCTTTAGAGTCCAGGCCTACGGCGGCGAGTTCCAGGCCCGCACGGTGGTGATCGCCACGGGCAACTCGCCGCGCAAATTGGGGGTGCCCGGCGAGACCGAGTTCACCGGGCGCGGTGTGTCCTACTGCGCCACCTGCGACGGCTTTTTCTACCGCGGCCAAGAGATCGCCGTGATCGGAGGCGGTACCAGCGCGGTGCAGGAGGCGCTCTATTTGACCCGCTTTGCCGAGCGCGTGCACCTGATCCACCGTCGCGACTGCCTGCGAGCCGACGCTATCTCGCAGGAACGGGCCGAGCAGAACGACCAGATCAGCTTTATCTGGGACACGGTCGTCAGCGAAATTGTGGGCCAGCAGACCGTGACCGGGGTGCGCACGCTCAATCTCAAGACCGGCCAAGAAGAGCTCCTGCCCGTCTCGGGCGTCTTTGTCTATATCGGTTCGGTCCCCAACACCCATCTTTTCGAAGGGTCGCTCCAATTGAACGAGTGGGGGGCAATTGTGACCAACCGCGCCCAACACACCAACGTTCCCGGCGTCTTTGCTGCCGGCGACGTGCAGGAACAGATCCTGCTGCAGATCGCCACGGCCGTGGGCAGTGGCGCCCGCGCGGCCATGGAGGCGGAGAAATTTGTGGCCGAACTGGAGCATCGGGCCTATCCGGAGCGACGCGGGAGCTTTATCGTAGAGGATGAGGAGAATTGAATGGGCTCTTCCCGGAAAAAACAAACGTCGCTGCTTTCCATCCTGCTGTTCGTCCTGGCCGCGGTGGGATTGTACGCCTACCAGGCCGGCCTGCTGGCCCCTATCGGCTTGGCCCCGCCGTCGTCGGTCGTATCCGTGACCCCAGGGGCCTGGGTCCAGGCCCATTTCACCGCCCCAGACTTTGAGGACGTCGCCCTCCACCGGGGGGGACTGGACGCCGTCCTGGTCGCCGATCTCGACCGGGCGCAGCAGAGCATCGACCTGGCCTCCTTCGACCTGGACCTGTCCAGCGTGGCCCAGGCCCTGATACGGGCCCACCAGCGCGGGGTGCGGGTACGGGTGATCGTGGACGACGAGAACCTGGAGGACGAGATCGTCCTGGAGCTCTGCGAAGCGTTGGACCAGGCCGGCATCCCCATTGTCTATGACCAGCGCAATGCCTTTATGCACAATAAATTCGCTGTGATCGACAAACAGGTGCTCTGGACCGGCTCCTGGAACCTGACCGACAATGGCGCCTACCGCAACAACAACAACGCCCTGCGCTTTGAACTGGCCGAACTGGCCGAGAACTATACGGTCGAGTTTGAGGAAATGTTTGTGGACGGCGCCTTTGGCCCCTCCTCCCCCGCCGATACGCCCTACCCGGTGCTGCAGTTGAGCGACGACAGCGTCATCGAGAACTATTTCTCACCCGAGGACGATGTGGCGGCGGCCATCCTGGCCCAACTGCGCCAGGCCGAGTCAGAGATCGTCTTTATGGCCTACTCGTTCACGGACGACGACATGGGTCGGGTCCTCCTGCAAAAGGCCCGCGAGGGTGTAGTGGTACGGGGGGTGTTCGAGTCCCGCGGCGCCAGCAGCGAGTACAGCGAATACAGCTTGCTCCGGCAGGCCGGCCTGGACGTCCGTCTGGATGGCAATCCGGCCATCATGCACCACAAGGTCTTTGTGGTGGATGCACAAATCCTGATCACGGGCTCTTATAACTTTTCCGCCAGCGCGGCAAATTCGAACGACGAGAACGTGCTCATTATCCAAAACACCGAGTTGGCCCGTTCCTACCTGGATGAGTTTGAGCGGATTTACCAGGTGGGACAGGAGGAGTAGGCATGGCCAAAAAGGGACCGCGACGCGCGCCGGGCCGGCGCGACTTTTGGCGGAACTGGGGCGTCTTTTTGCTGGTCGGCGGGATCCTGCTGGTGGGCATATTGGTCTTTCAGGTGCTGCGTACGCGCCACCGCACCCTGGAACCGGTCCGTCACTATGACATCTATTTCACCCAGGGCGACCAGGGCAAGCTTGCCGAACAGGGCCTGGAAGCCGAGATCATCACCGACCTGGAGCAGGCCGAGGAACGCATCGACCTGGCCACCCCCGGCCTGGATCTGACCGGGATCAGCGCGGCCCTGATCGAAGCCCAAGAGCGGGGTGTGCAGGTGCGCGTGCTGCAGGATCCGGCGCGCCAGCAGCAGGAGGCCGTGGCCGCGGTAACGGCGCAGCTCGAGGCGGCCGGCATCCCGCTGACACTGCATCCCACCGCCGGCGGCCTGGGCGGCGCTTTTTTGGTGGTGGATGAGTTTGCTACCTGGGCCGGCTCTTGGGAAATGAGCCGGCAGGCCTTTGAACAGGACAACCACTGCGTGCTGCGTTTCAATCTGGCCCCGATGGCTCAGAACTTTCGCCGCGAATTCGAGGAAATGGTCGAGTCGCAGGCATACGGTGCCGGCTCGCCACAGAATACGTTGCACCGCTTTATCTCGATCCTGGATGGCGGCCTGATCTCGGTCTATTTCACGCCCGAGGACGATCCGCTGGAGGAGGTCCTGACCACGATCGCCCGTTCCAGCAGCGAGTTCGTCCTGCTGGGGGAGCGATTGGATGACATCCGGCTGCAGGAACGCATCGAGGCCGACGCCCGGCGCTATGACATTGTCGGCTGGGCCATCCTCAACGCCGAGGGGGGGACCCCCGATGAAACGCTGCGGAGCATGCGCCTGGCCAGCATGAACGTGCGCACCTACCAGGAACCGGGCCGCCTGCGCGAGAACCTGATCGTCGTGGACGGCAGTAGCTTGATGATCTTTTCCCAGCCGTTCTCCCAGCGGGATTTGGGATGGCGAGATGGCTATGTCCTGATCGTGCGGGACGAGGTCATGGCCCAAGTCATGCAGTTCGAGTTCAACCGGCTATACACCCTGGGCCAGGACGTGCCGCTGCCAGAAACACCGGAAGAGGAATCGTCGT
Source organism: Chloroflexia bacterium (assembly GCA_016928715.1). Taxonomy (GTDB): domain Bacteria; phylum Chloroflexota; class Chloroflexia; order DTKN01; family DTKN01; genus JAFGKG01. The sequence goes on along the minus strand of JAFGKG010000070.1, from coordinate 7,846 downwards.
AGGGGTTCAACATTGGAAGGCCTTGCTTGTGGACAGACTGAGCTAGGGGGACCATATGAGTGCTTCCGACCGAAATAGTGACCGCGGGCAGGTGCAGGCCGAACTTTTAACTCGGCGCGCCCAGTACTCGCGCAGCGTCGCCCGTATTGTGTTCTGGGTTTCGGGTGGGATCCTGATCCTGACCCTGCTCGCCTGGATGATCTGGCCTGAGTACGGGCAATTGCTGCACTTTGCGGCCTGCGTCCTGCTGATCGCGCTGACCTCGAGTGTTTACCCTCTCTTTCACCGGCGCGGGCAGGTGCGCGAGGGAACCACCGTGTACTGCCTGGGGCTGCTGCTGGGGGTAATCTTGATCCCCCTGCTGCTCCCCGGCGCGCTGCTGGCGGTAGGAATCGCCTATATCCTCCTCATGATCGTGGCCAACCAGGTATTGGGAGAACAGAGCCTCTGGTTGAGCATTGCCAGCGCTATGGCCCTCGTCGGAGACGTCATCGCGCTCGAACTCTTGGACGTGGCGGATTGGTTTATCGCACTGCCCGAGACCGCTCTGTTGGTCATCAGCGCGCTTTTGGCGCTGGTGGCTTTTCTCGTCGTGGCCCTGATCCTTCATCTATTGGCCCGGGAGCAGGACAGCAGCTTTGTCCAGGCCCGGCAGGCCGCACTGGAGCTAGAACAGCGCGCCGCGGCCGAACAGGCGCAAAAGGAGCACCTGCAGTCCACGGTAGAGGTCTATGTGGGTCACCTGGAGCAGGTTGCTGCGGGGAATCTGGCCTCCCGGATTTCGTTGGAGGCATCCGATCTGGCGAAAGGGGATCCTCTGCACGTCTTGGGCCAGAACATCAACCGGGCTATTACCAGCCTGCAGCACATGATCCAGGAATTGTACGAGGCGGCGTCCAATATCAACTCTGCCGCGGCCGAAATTCTGGCGGCCAGCAGCCAGCAGGCCAGCGGGGCCAGCGAGCAGTCCGCAGCCATCTCCCAGGCCTCCACCACCATTGACGAGGTACGCACCATCGCCGAGCAGACGGCCCAGCGAGCCCAGGCGGTGGCCAACCTGGCCCAACAGGTGGAGCAGGTCTCCCAGGCTGGCCGGCAGGCGGTGGCCCACACCGTTGAGGGCATGGAGGAGGTCCAGCAAAAGGCCGACTCGATCGCCCAGGACGTGCTCAGCCTCTCCGACCAGGCCCAGGCCATCGGCGGGATCATTGCCACGGTGGCCCAGATCGCCAACCAATCCAAGATATTGGCCCTGAACGCCTCCGTGGAGGCCGCCCGCGCCGGAGAGGCCGGCGCCGGTTTTGCCGTGGTGGCCCAAGAAGTGCGCAACCTGGCGGCTCAGAGCCGCAGCGCCACCGAGCAGGTACGCGAAATCCTGACCGAGATCCAGCACGGGGTGAATACGGCCGTGATGGCCGCGGAGGAGGGGATGAAGGGAGCGCTGGCCGGCATGCGCTTGGCGGAGCAGGCCGGCAGTACCATCCATCAACTGGGCGAACGGGTTACCCAGTCCGTCCAGTCGGCACAGCAGATCTCGGCTGCGGCCGCCCAGCAGCAAGTTGGAGTGGAACAGATCGCCCAGGCCATGCAGAACATCCTCCAGGTGACGACCGAGAGTGTAGTCAGCTCCCGGCAGGTTGAAAAGGCTGCCGGAGAGCTCAACGCCCTGGCCGGCCGCCTGCAGGAGTTGGTAGAGGTGTATAGGGCCTAGTCCTATTTCCGGAGCAGCAGGAGGTGATCGGCCATAAAACTTTCCCGTGAGGGGAATACCGGCTGTCCTAATCGCCATAAAGGAGACCTGGGATGGAAATACCCCCCCGTGCCAAGCAGGCATTGTTAGACCTGGTAGAAATTAGGGTGCGCCTCCAAGAGCCCCCCAAGCTGAAGCAGACTTTTGACCGGCTGTTGATCTCGGGATATTCCCCGGACCAGGCACTGGCCAAACTCCGGGATGTTTGGGCCGAAGAACTGTGGTCCAGATTGTGCCAGCGGGGCAATATCGGGCAGGGAGAATTCGAGCTGCTGCTGGATCGGCTGGAATAAGCACCGTCGGAGAATTCCGGTCGAGTTGCAGGGCAATCAAGGCTCGTTTTGGGACTGCGCCAAATTTGCGAGGGAAACGATGAGCAAAAAGCAGCTCTTTAGCCTGTTTGTCGGCAGTCTGGTCCTCTATGTCATTGGCAACGGACTGTTGCCCCTGTTGCCCGCTTATCCTCTGCAGTTTGGTGGAGAGTCGGTGCAGATTGGCTACTACCTGGCTTTTGCCTACCTGGCCCTGGCCCTGGGCAACATCGGGGCGGGCTGGGTCTCCAAGCGACTGCAAATCCGCAAGGTCCTTTTTGTCACGGCCGGCCTGCTGGCCATCCCCGGCGTCTGGTTGATGGGTATGGTAACCGAGATGTGGCAGTTGGTTGTCCTTACCGCAATTGTCTGGTTCCTGATTGGGGTCGGGCTGGCGCTGATGAGCATCCTGACCGGATTGTTCGCCAAAAAAGAGGCCCGTGGGCGGGTTTTTGCCTTTCTTCTGGCCATGCCGATCGGCCTGGGTTCCCTGGTGGGCGGCCTGGGCATCGGCCCAATCGCCCAAAAATGGGGCTATCCGACCATGTTTCAGGCCCTCTCTTTGTTCCTGCTGCTCTGGCCGGCCACGGGCCTGCTGCTGGAGGATCGGGTGGTGCCGCAAAAGCCCCCAGAGGCCGGCCGGTCGGCCCAGAGGGCCCTGCCGGGACCTTTTTTCCTGTTGTTGGGTTCCAATTTCCTGGCCTTGAGCGCCTACTTTTCGGCCAATTTTGGCCGCTCCCTGGTCATGGCCGACCTGGGCTTTGATCGGTCCGCGATCTCGAGCACGGCGGTGCCGGTAGGGCTGGTGCTGCTGATCCTGCCGACTTCTATCGGCTGGCTCTCTGACCGCCTGGGCCGCAAGTGGATGCTCTTGCTCTGCTACCTGGTCGGGTCCGGCGGCCTGGTGCTGCTGATCTTTGCCGCGGCGCTGTGGCAGTTCTGGGTGGCCTTTTGCCTGTTGGCCCTCCTGGTCATCGGCATCAGCGTCGGCTCGGCGTTGGTGGCCGACCTGGTCCAGCCCGAGTCCCTGGACATGGCCATGTCCCTCTTTAGCGCCTCCTCCTTTGCCGGCGGAGTTGCCAGTTTCATCGCCACCGGCTATGTCCTGGAGGCGTTGGACTTTTCGGCGACCTTTGCCCTGGGAGCACTGCTGCCGCTGCTGGCCCTGTTGTTGGCGCTTTTGGTGCGCCAGCCGCGCCCGTAGGAGTTTGCTATTGGAAAGGACAGTTACGGTAGAGGCCGGGTCATGACAGTTGTGGTCACAGGTGCAGCTCCCTGAATATCCGTCGCGGCGCAAGGCCCTGTTGCCGGGAATTTGGTAGCGTCAGGCAAGGTAGCTAGAGTATGGAATCATCTTGGACACGCCGCCAGCAGATGCGTTCGCTGCTGAGGTCCGGCCCTTTTCTGCGGCTATGGGCGGCCCAGGTGAGCACAACGACGGCCGTATACGGATTGAGTTTGGCCAGCCTGGCCCTGGTAGAGGAGCGGACTCGTTCCAGCACGCAGTCGGGCCTGGTCCTGCTGTCCTCGATCCTGCCGGCCTTTTTGGGTTCACTGGTAGCCGGCGCGATCGTGGATCGCTTTGGCCGCACGCGTATGCTGCGCCTGGGGCACCTGGCCCGCGCTCTGGCCCTGCTGTTCTTTTGGGCCGGCAGTACCTGGCTGCCGCTGGGGCCGGCCCTGGTTATCATCTATGCCGCCAGCGCAGCCGCGGCCTTTATGAGCCAGTTTAGCGCCGCCGCCGAACTGGCCCTGTTGCCCAACCTGGCGGGTCCGGAGCGCCTGCTGGCGGCTAACTCGCTGTTCCAGTTCGGCATGCTCGCCGGTGAGGGCCTGGGAATCGTCGCCCTGGGGCCGCTGGTCGTCAAGCTTGCCGGTGCGCCGGCGATGGGCCTGCTGGGGGCCCTGTTCTGCACGCTGGCGCTGTTCCTGGTCTGGGGTCTGCCCCAGGACGCGGCCTCGGCCGGCCGGGCTGGCGCCCATTGGTCCGGCTGGACCGCCTTTGGCGCGGATCTGCGGGAGGGCTGGCGCAACATCGGCCGCGACCGCCTGCTGCGGCTGGTGGCGGTCCAGGCCACCCTGGCGGCGGCCCTGCTGCTGGTCCTGCTCTCGCTGCTGCCGGGCCTGGTGGCCCGCCAGTTGGACCTGTCCGTGGAGAACGCGCCATACGTGATTTTGCCCGGCGGCGTGGGCTTTGCCCTGGGGACGGTGCTGGTCAATCATTGGGAGAAAAGCCTGAGCCGGCAGCTCTGGATCGCTGTTGGCCTGCTGGCAGTAGGACTGAGCGTGCTCCTGCTGGCCCTGTTGAGCCGGGACACTGCCCCGGCTCAACTGCCGCTTTTTTTGCTGGCTGCCTTGGGCCTGGGCTTGGGCCTGGGGCCGGTGGTAATTTCCGCCCGCACCGTCTTTCAGGAGCGCCCGCCCGCAGAGGTACGGGGACGCGTGGTGGCGGCCCAGTTAGCGTTGAGCAATGCGACGGCGGTCGTCCCCCTGTTGTTGGGGGGCGCCCTGGCCGACAAACTGGGCTTTGCCCCGGTACTGGCGGTGCTGGGCGGACTGGCCCTGCTGAGCGGACTGTTCGGACTGCGCGGCGGATAGGAGGATCCGCCCACATCCTGGTCCGGGAGTCCTTTGGAGGAGAATATGCGTGCTCGAGACATCTTGGCCAGTGAAGGGGTCATCCGGTTGGGCCTGTTCCTGGCCGGCTATGTACCCAGATGGTTCGCCTATGCCATTGCCCGGACGATTGCCTGGCTGATCGCCCTCTTCAAGCCCGAGGTGTACTGGATCGTGCGCGGCAACCTGAGCCAGATCCTGGGCGAGGAGGCGGACAAAGACACGTTACACCGCCTGGCTTCCCAGCTCTTTTGGCACGCCTCCCGCGCCTACACCGACTTTTTTCGGAGTTCGCGCTGGTCGGCGGAGCGCATTCGCGAGGAGTTGAAAATTGTCCCCGAGGATACGATCGAGAACCTCCGGGGCGAGGTCACCCGGGGCCGGGGCGTGCTGCTCCTGGGCACCCACATGAGCAACTTTGACCTGGTCATCCAGGCGGCCGGCGCGCACAACCTGCCGACCCAGGCCCTCTCTCTGCCGAACCCCTGGCCGGGTGCGCGCATCTTTAACGAACTGCGGGAGCAGGGCAGTGTCGAGATTACCCCGATTTCCCCATCCTCTCTGCGGTCGGCGCTGCGCCGCCTCAAGCACGGCGGTGTGGTCCTGCTGGCCCTGGACCGTCCCATCCCTGAGGATCGGGAGCTGATCGAGTTCCTGGGCCGGCCGGCCTACCTGCCCACCGGGCCGGCCCGCATGGCCCTGATGAGCGGGGCCCTGGTCTACACGGGGGCCTGCCATTACGAGGATGGAGAGGGCTATGTGCTCGAGATCGACGGTCCCATCGACATGGTGCGCAGCGGCGACCGCCAGCAGGACGTGCTGACCAACGCCCGCCGCCTGGCGGCCATGCTGGAAAAGTACGTCCAGGCCCATCCCGAGCAGTGGCTGATGTTCCACCCCTTTTGGCCGGAGGAGGCAGAGCCAGAACCTATCCCATGAGGGCCAAAAACGCTCCACGTCATAGAGCGCCGGCTGCCTGGCCGGCAGGCGCAGGGCCCTTTCCCAATAGCAAAAAAGTACTCATCTCCCCTTTGCCCTTGATGGGAATCGTGCCCCGTTCTTCCAGAACGTAATCACCTGACAGGCGCCGGCGGGTAGACTCGGTAAGCTGGATGCAGCCCACCAACCCATGCGAGGCCATCCGGCTGGCCGTGTTCACCGTATCCCCCCACATATCATAACTGAATTTCTCAATGCCAATGACGCCCGCGACGACCGGTCCGGTATGGATGCCAATACGAATGTTCAGCGGATCCAGGTCAGCGGGCTGGAAACGGGCTACCTCCTGCTGCATGTCCAGCGCCATGTCCGCAACGGCTTCGGCGTGCCGGGGATGCGGCAGCAGCAGTCCGCCGACGACCATGTAGGCATCCCCCACCGTCTTGACCTTTTCCAGGTTGTATTTTTCCACCAGCCGGTCAAAGGTCGAAAAGAGGTGGTTCAGCATGACCACCAGGTCGTCCGGCTGCATTCGCGTTGAGATGCCGGTAAAGTTCACCACGTCGGCAAAAAGCACGGTCACGTCGTCGAAATGATCGGCAATGACGCTCTCGCCGTGGCGGAGCCTCAGCGCGATCGGCGCCGGCAGGATGTTGAGCAGCAGGCGCTCCGATTCCTCCTGCAGGCGCACGTTCTCGATGGTCGTCGCCGCCTGGGCGGCCAAGGCCATCAACAGGTCCAGGTCGTGCTGATTAAAAAGGCGCTGCTCCGGCCGGTTGATGGCGGTGACGCTGCCAATAATTGCGGACTTGCCCTGGGCGTTCTTGGCTGCCAGAGGGACAACCGCCAGCGATCCGGCATTCTCGTGCAAGCGGCATTCGATGCCTGGCGCTTTCGCATCCAGGGGTTCGTGGAAAAGCAACGGTTTGCGCCAGCGAAAGACCTGGCCGCTGACACTCTGCATCAGCTCATCGTAGGCAACCTCTATATCGTTGCGGACATTTCCACAGGACAGATGCAACAGGATTTCCCGCCGGCCTTGATCGACCAAAAAGAGCGTCGTGCGGTCGGCCTGGACCAACTTGTTAAAGCTGCTGATCAGGTTTTGGCAAATTTGCAAAAGGTCATTGGAGCCCAGGATGGATTGGGCCGCCCGAAACAGGCCCTCGGTCTCGCGTAGGGCCTGCTGGGTTTGTTCGGCCAGGCGGGCATTCTCCAGGGCGATGGCCACCTGGGAGGCAAAGGCAAATATGGTTTCGGCATCCTCGCGGGAGAAGGGGATTTCGTCGCAGCGGCCCACACCCAGCAGTCCGATCGCGCGATCCTGGATCAGCAGAGGCGCATTGATAAAGGAGCGTATCGCGGTCGTCTCGGGGGTGGGCTGCCAGCGTTTGTCCCGGCTCACGTCCTGCACAATGATCGGCCGTTTGGCCCGTAGGGCGGTCACGTTCAGCGGGAAATGATCGACCTCTACCGAGCCTTGTTTCACAATGTGACCGCTGCTGCTGCGCTTGACCACATAGCCCTGCTCTTTATCGCTCAACAGGGTCACAGAGGCGTGGTGGCAGGGCACGACGAATTCTAATTGGGCCAGGATCAATTCCAATACCTGATCCTGCTCCAGGGTGCTGCTGACGATCTTGGCTACCTCGCGCAGGGTTTCGGAAAGCCGCCGCCGGCCCTGCTCCCGCTGGAACGAATCCTCCAACTGCTGCTGGTATTCACGCAGGGCCTCCTCGGCCTGCTGGCGCTCGGTGATATCCATGGCCAAGGAGGCGACCCCAATGGCCCGGCCCTCCTGGTTGACCAGCACCGTATTGTACCACTCACAGACGATGGTCTTGTTGTCCTTGGTGACGTTTTCGTTGGTGTTGCGCGTGCCCCCGCGTTGGGCCAGGATGTCGCGCCATAGCAGCATAATCTCCTGCCGCAGAGCGGGGGACACGACCAGGTCGCAGGCGTGGCGGCCCAGGGCCTCAGCCCGACTGTAGCCAAAGATACGCTCGGCTCCGGGGTTCCACTCGACCACCCGGAAGTCCAGGTCCCACTCCATTACGGCCAGGGGCGTCTGCTGCACGTGCAGGGAAAGCCGTTGCTCCGAATCGCGCAGGGCCTCTTGTTGCGCTTCCAGTTCGGCCGTCCGTTGGGCCACGCGCTGCTCCAGGGTCAGGTTCAATTCCTCGAGTTCTCTTTGATAGTCGACCAACTGCTGGGCGGCGGCGTAGAGGTT
>JAFGKG010000069.1 GCA_016928715.1 Chloroflexia bacterium | reverse complement strand
GGTGGCGGGCCGGCCTGCGGGGATTTCGGCAGCGCGGTAGCCGCCGGATCGACCCGGGCGGGGCGCGGGCCTGGCTGCCGGGGCGCGACTGCCTCTGGCGCCGGCACGGCGTCTGGGAGGAGGACGGGACCGGCCAGCCGCGACTGGCCCGGCCGGATTATTTCTGCCGGGTCGAGGGCCGGAACGTCGATTTCTACCCCGACTATTTCCGCCCCTTTGCCAACCGCTACGCCCGCGCCATCCGCGCGCTGGACTCCGAGGCGCTGATCTTTGTGGAGGGCGTGCCCGGCGATGCGCACATCCCCTGGGGGCAGGAGGACGCCGCGGATGTGGTGCACGCCGCCCATTGGTACGACGGGCCGACGCTCTATCTCAAACGTTACGTTCCCTGGTTTACCGTGGACACCCGCCGCATACGGCTGGTGCTGGGCCGGCGGCGGGTCGAGCGGATGCTGGTGCAGCAGGTGGCCGATATCATGCAGGGCTCGGCGGAGATGGGGGACGGCCTGCCCACCCTGATCGGCGAGTTTGGGATCCCCTTTGATATGCACGGCGGCGCCGCCTACCGCAGCGGCGACTTTGGCCGGCAGATCGCCGCCCTGGACCGCAGCTTTCGCGTGCTGGAGGCCAACCTGGTCGGCGGCACGCTCTGGAACTATACCGCGGACAATGACAACGAGCGCGGCGACCAGTGGAACGGCGAGGACCTCTCCCTCTTTAGCCGGGACCAGCAGTCCGAGCCGGTCGACCTCGACTCCGGAGGGCGGGCGCTGGAGGCCGCCGTGCGGCCCTACGCCCGGGCCGTCGCCGGGGAGCCGCTGCGCATGGCCTTTGACCTGCGGCGCCGGCGCTTTGAGCTGCTCTTTCGCCACGATCCGGCGGTCTCGGCGCCCAGCGAGATTTTCGTGCCCGAGCTGCAGTACCGCCGGGGCTGCGCCGTGGCGGTCTCGGACGGCCGCTACGAGCTGCAACCGGGGGAGCAGCGCCTGCTCTATTGGCACACGAGCGAGCGCGACGAGCACCGGGTGGTGCTGGAGCCGGCCTGAAAAGACGTTAGCATGTTCGAACGTTGGCGCGTTGGAACGTTCACCCGTGTCAACCGTACAAACCGTCCCCCCTGCCTGACGAGCCAACGCATCAACGTGCGAACGTGCCAACGTTCCAACGCATTATCGCCTCACGCCGCCCCCACGGTGATGTTGAAGCGGATGCCCAGGCTGGCCAGTTCCTGCAGCAGCCGTTCCCGCAGGGCTCCCTCGATGAGCTGCTCCGGGGTGTGGATGCCGCGGCCCTGGAGGTCGCCGCGGGCGACCATGCGGGCCACGACCGCCCCGGTAAAGGCGGTGGTGCGGGCCATCGAACTCCAGCCGGCCTCCTCGTCGTAGCGGTCGACCATGTCGGCGCGTAGGTGCAGGCGGCGGTCCCCTTTTTGGCCAACCGCGTCCACCCGCAGGACGGTGATGTCGCGGTCGTCCTCCTCCATGCGCACCCGGGAATAGAGCAGGGCGTCGAGAAAGCGCTTGGGCACCACCGGCACGCCGTCCACCTCCACCGGTTCCTGGCCCAGCAGGCCGACCTCGCGCAGCACGGTGGCCCGCACGGCATAGCCGGGCCAGCGCACCGTCTTTTGGGTGCCCGTCTGCAGGCCCTGCAGCGCCGGCAGATCCAGCAGCCAGGGCATAAAGCCCTCGTGCCAGGCCTCGCAGCGGCCCACGCCGGGGAATTCGACCGCCTCCAGGCCCGAATAGCGCGGCACGTCGACCAGCTCGCCATCCCGCACCATGCCGGCGTCGCGCTCGGTCAGGGGCAACTGCCGGCCGCCAAAAACGATCTTGTAGCCCAGCGGCGGGACCGGCTTTTCGGGAATGCCGCCGCACTTGATGTGCAGCTCCTGGACCCGGTCCAGCCGTTCGGCCAGATAGCGGGACATGATCTCGGTCAGGCCCGGCTCGACCCCGCAGCCCAGGATAATCAGCGGAGCGTCGTCCCCGGCCAGGGAGCGCAGCTCGTCCCGGTCCTCCTCCCCGGGGTGGGCCAGGTCGACCAGGGGGGTGCCGGCCTGCAGGGCGGCCCGGATGGCCAGGGGGCTGGCGGCCCGGGGCAGGGCGGCGATGGCGACGTCGGCCTCGGCCAGCAGGCGCCCGGCGGCGGCCTCGTCGGCCAGGTCCAGCGGCTCCAGGGCCAGCTTGTCCGTCCCCCGCGGCCCCTGCAGCTTTTGCGAGGCCGTCTCGAGCTGGGCCGGCTCCCGGTCGCAGAGCACGACCCGCTCCACCTCCGGGTCGGCCAGGGCGTTAAACGCGGCGGCCGGCCCCATCATACCACTGCCCAGAATGAGAATGTGCTTGCCCATGCCGTACCTCCAGCTTGTCCTTGTTCCGCACCGAGGACTAGGGCTCAATATCCGGAGCCAGCGACCAGACGCAGCGAAAGCCCGTGACCTGGCTGTGGCTGTCGGCCAGGCCCCAATTGCGCGCCGCGCCCCGCACAAAGGCCGGGTCAATGTCCCAGGAGCCGCCCCGCAGCACGCGCCGGCTACCGCTGGGGCCCTGGGGGTCCTGCTGGCGCTCGGCGGGATAGTCGCCGTACCAGTCCCCCACCCATTCCCAGACGTTGCCGGCCAGGTCCAGCGCCCCACACCAGCTCGCGCCCTGGGGAAAGCTGCCCACGGGGGCGGCCTGGGCATAGCCGTCGTCCACGTCCTCGTCTCTCACATCGAACCCACAGTTGCGGTCGCAATAGTTCAACCGGCTGCCCTCAAAGCTGTCGCCCCAGGAGAACATGCGCCCCTCCGCCCCTCGGGCGGCGTATTCCCATTCGGCCTCGCTGGGCAGGCGGCCGTCGACCCATTCGCAGTAGGCCTGGGCCTGCGCCCAGGTCACGCAGACGACCGGCAGATCACCGCCGTTGAGTGCCCCGTCCTCCCAGCAGGCCGGGGGCGTGCAGCCCTCCTCCTCCACGCAGCGGCGGTACTGGGCGTTGCTCACCTCGGTCTGGTCCAGCCAAAAGGCGCTCAGGGCCACCGGGTGGGCCGGCAGTTCGTCCTCAAAGGTCGACCTTTCGCAGGTCTCCCGCGAGGAGCGGCAGAGTTCCAGGGCGGCCTCGATCTGGGCGTCGGTGCTGCCCATGGTGAACTCGCCGGCCGGCACATAGACGGTGACCATGTCATCCTCCGGGCGGGTCCAGGTGTCCCCCAGGATGGCCCGGGCCGGCGGGTCGGCCAGGCGGCAGCCGGTCAGGGCCAGGAGCAGGGCCAGGCCGAGCAGCAGGGCGGGTTTTTTCATCGAAACCTCCACGGACTGTAGGGGGCCGCGCCGGCCCCTGGGTGCCTGAAGCCCATTATACCACATTTCGGCGTCCGGGCGTTTTGTTCAAATGGGCCGGCCTGTGTTATAATGAGGGCGGCCACGTTCAGGAGACACCGATGTACTATGCCCAAGTCTATCGCTGGCGCGAACTCTTGCACTACCTGGGGATCTCTTCCGGGCCGGCCTCCCTGTTGGACGTGGGCTGCCGGGACGGCTTTTTCCTGCGGGGGCAGCCGGCCCGACTGCGGGTGGGCCTGGACCTGGACCCGCAGCCCCTGCCGGGCTCACTGCTGCCCCTGGTGCGGGCCGATGCGCTGCAGGCGCCACTGCGGCCGGCCTCGTTCGAGACGATCTTTAGCTTTGACGTGATCGAGCACATCCCCGATGATCGCCGCTTTCTGCAGGCGCTGGTCGAACTGCTGGCCCCCGGCGGTACCCTCTGGTTGAGCACGCCCTGCGCCGATTTCCGCATCTGGCCGGCCTTTCTCACCGCCCGGGCCAATCGGGGCTGGGGCCACCTGCGCAACGGCTATAGCGCCGCACAGATCCAGGGCATGCTGCCGCCGGGCTGCCAGGCCGAGTTCCGCTATTGGAATGCCCCCTTTCTGCGGGCCATGACCCTGCCCCTGCACCTGCTCTCCTTCACCTGGCCCTGGCTGGCCAGGCAGGGCGCCCTGCTCTGCGCCTGGCTGGACCATTTCTTTCCCCGGGGCCGGCGCGGGCACCTGATCGCGTGCATCGACAAGTTGCCAAAGGCCTGATTCTGTGTTAAACTGGCCCCAGATTGGCCGGGCTAGAGCAGTGGAGGAAGCAGTATGCGTGTGGTCATCCTGGCCGGGGGCTTTGGCACCCGCCTGCACGAAGAGACGACGGTCAAGCCCAAGCCCATGGTCGAGATCGGCGGCCGGCCCATTCTCTGGCACATCATCCAGACCTATGCCACTCACGGTTACCCCGAGTTTGTCATCGCCCTGGGCTACAAGGGCGAGATCATCAAGCACTATTTTCTCAACTATTACTACCTGCGCAACGACATCAGTATCCAGCTCTGCAATGGCCAGGTCGAGGTACAAGACGGGGAGCGCGAGGATTTGACCGTGCACCTGGTGGACACCGGCCTGCACACCCAGACCGGCGGGCGCATCAAGCGGCTGGCCCAATGGATCGAGGGCGAGACCTTTATGCTCACCTATGGGGACGGCGTGGCCGACATCGACATCGGCCGCCTGATCGACTTTCACCGCCAACACGGCCGGCTGGCCACCGTCACCGCCGTGCGGCCGCCCTCCCGCTTTGGCGGATTGACCTTTCAGGGCGACCGGGTGGAACGTTTTATGGAAAAACCCCAGATCGGCGAGGGCTGGATCAACGGCGGCTTTTTCGTCCTAGAGCCGGCCGTCCTGCAATACATCGCCGGCGACGAGACCTATTTCGAACGAGAGCCGCTGGAGCAGTTGGCCGCGGACGGCCAACTGATGGCCTACCGCCACGAGGGTTTCTGGCAGTGCCTGGATACGATGCGCGACCTGCGCCTGCTGCGGGAGCTCTGGGACAGCGGCGCCCCCCCTTGGAGAATATCGAGGTGAATCCACACAGTGTAACGCCCCCCGCTGATTTTTGGCTCGAGCGGCGCGTTCTGGTCACCGGTGCCACCGGCTTGATCGGCTCCTGGCTGGTGCAGGAGCTGCTGGCCCGGGGAGCGCTGGTCGTGGCCCTGGTCCGGGACGTCGACCCCCGCTCCGAGTTGTACCGCAGCGGCGCCGCCGGGCGCATCCATGTGGTCAACGGGGCGCTGGAGGATTTCGCCGTCCTGGAACGGGCCATCAACCTGTACGAGACCGAGACCGTCTTTCACCTGGGCGCCCAGAGCCAGGTCGTCGTGGCCCAGCGCTACCCCCTGGCTACCCTGGAGAGCAACATCCGCGGCACCTACAACCTGCTGGAGGCCTGCCGGGTGCACCGGGGCATCGTGGGACGGGTCCTGATCGCCTCCAGCGACAAGGCCTACGGTGCACACGAGCGCCTGCCCTACACCGAGGACATGGCCCTGCTGGGCCGGCATCCCTACGAGGTCTCGAAAAGCTGTGCGGACCTCTTGGCCCAGGCTTACCACCACAGCTACGAGCTGCCCGTGGCCATCGCCCGCTGTGGCAACGTCTATGGCGGGGGCGACCTGAACTGGGCCCGGCTGGTGCCGGGCGTCATTCGCGCCTTTCTGCAGGGCGTTCCGCCCGTGATTCGCAGCGACGGCCGCTACGAGCGCGATTACATTTACGTGCGGGACGTTGCCCGGGCCTATATGCAGTTGGCCGAGGCCGTGGAGGACGAGCGGGTGCGGGGAGGGGCCTTTAACTTTGGCCACCAGCGGCCCCTGTCGGTCCTGGACATGGTCGCCGCCATCGCCCGCCTGATGCCGGCCGAGGCCCGGGAGCCGGAGGTGCTCGACGCGGCGGTGGGCGAGATCCAGCGCCAACACCTTTCCGCGGAGCGGGCCCGCGCCGTGCTGGGCTGGCGGCCGGCCTACAGCCTCGAGGAGGGCCTGCGGGAGACCATCGCCTGGTACCGGCGCTATTTCGTGGAGGAATCCGAATGATTGAGGGCGTCCTGGTCCACCCCCTGCGGCAGATCCCCGACGAGCGGGGCAAGGTCATGCACATGCTGCGCTGCGACGAGCCCCACTTTGAGCGATTTGGCGAGATCTATTTCTCCCTGGTCTATCCCGGGGTGGTCAAGGGCTGGCACCTGCACCGGGAGATGACCCTGAACTATGCCGTGGTCGTGGGCACGATCAAGCTGGTGCTCTATGACGACCGCGAGGGCTCGCCCAGCCGTGGGGAAATCGTCGAACTGTTCGTGGGCGAGTCCAACTATGTGCTGGTCAAAATCCCCCCCGGCATCTGGAACGGTTTCAAGGGGGTGGGCACGCAGCCGGCCCTGGTGGCCAACTGCGCTACGTTGCCCCACGACCCGGCCGAGATCGTTCGCCTGGACCCCTTTGACAACCCCATCCCCTACGACTGGGCGCTGCGGCAGCGGTGAGGCTTATGGACTTGCATCTGGTGATCGGCGCTTCCGGCCAGGTTGGCGAGCACCTGCTGCGCTGCCTGCAGCAGCAGGGCTATCGGGTCCAGGGCACCTATCACCGCCACCCCCTGCCGGGCGGGCAGCCGCTGGACATTCGCCAGGGGGCCGCCGTGCTCGAGTTGGCGCGGCGGCTGCGGCCGGCGGTGATCTATTTGCCGGCCGGTTGGACCCACGTGGATGGCTGCGAGCAGGACCCGGAGCGGAGCTATGCCGTCAACGTCCAGGGCACCGCGCACGTCGTCCGCGCCGCCAACGCGGTGGGCGCCCGGCTGGTCTTTTTTTCCAGCGACTATGTCTTTGACGGCGCCGCCGGCCCCTATGGCGAGATGGACCTGCCCCGGCCGCTCAGCGTCTACGGCTGGCACAAGCTGCTGGCCGAGCACGATATCGCCCTGCACGCCGAGGCGGCGCTCATCGTGCGCACCACGGTGGTCTATGGCTGGGAGCGGCAGGGCAAGAACTTTGTGCAGCGACTGCTGCAGGACCTGCAGCAGGGCCGGACGCTGCGGGTGCCCCAGGACCAGGTGGGCAGCCCGACCTACGGGCCCAACCTGGCCGCCGCCGTGCTCGAACTGGCCGGCGCCGGCGCCGGCGGGCTCTTTCACGTCGCCGGGCCGGCGCTGGCCAGCCGCTACGCCTTTGCCCTGGAGGCTGCCCGCGCCTTTGGGCTGGACGGCGCTCTCATCCAGCCGGTGGACACGGCCGCCCTGGGGCAGGCGGCGGCCCGGCCCCTGCAGGCCGGCCTGCGCATCGACCGGGCCCGCTCACAACTGCGCACCCCTCTGCTGGATTATCGCCAGGGCCTGGCCCGGATGGCCGCTGATGGCCAAGGAGCAGGAGCATGAGCGAGCAGGAACTGCGCCGGCGCATCCTGGAACAGGTCGGCGATTACTATCCGCAGGCCTTTCCGGAGAAACCCTTTGTGCCTGGAGAGACGCCCGTGCCCGTCTCAGGGCGCGTCTTTGACCAGGAGGAACTGGTCACCCTGGTGGACGCCGCCCTGGACTTTTGGCTGACGGCCGGCCGCTATGCCCGCCGCCTGGAGCGGGAACTGGCCGGCCGGATGGGGGTCCGGCACGCCCTGCTCTGCAACTCGGGCTCCTCGGCCAACCTGCTGGCCCTGTCCGCGCTGACCTCGCCCAAGCTGGGCCGGCGGCGGCTGCAGCCGGGGGACGAGGTGATCACCGTCGCCGGCGGCTTTCCCACCACCGTCAACCCCATCTACCAGAACCACCTGCTGCCCGTCTTTGTGGACCTGGAATTGGGCACCTACAACGTCGACCCAAAGGACCTGGAGCGGGCGGTGGGCCCGCGCACGCGGGCCATCGTGCTGGCCCATACCCTGGGCAATCCCTTTGATCTGGACGCGGTGTTGGAGGTGGCCCAACGGCACGGGCTTTGGCTGATCGAGGACAACTGCGATGCCCTGGGGTCGACCTACCGCGGCCGGCTCACCGGCGGATGGGGCGACCTTTCCTCATTGAGCTTTTACCCCGCGCACCACATCACCACGGGCGAGGGCGGCTGTGTCTTGACCGACGACCGCCTGCTGCACCAAGTGGCGCGCTCCTTTCGCGATTGGGGGCGGGACTGCTGGTGCGAGCCCGGGGCGGACAATAGCTGCGGCCGGCGCTTTGAGTGGCAGTTGGGCGAACTGCCCTACGGCTACGACCACAAATACACCTACAGCCATGTCGGTTACAACCTCAAGCTCACGGACCTGCAGGCGGCCATCGGGGTGGCCCAGCTCGCAAAGCTGGATCGTTTCGTGCAGGCGCGTCGGCGCAATTGGCAGCGGCTTTGGCAGGGGTTGCAGCCCCTGGAGGACTTTTTCCTGCTGCCCCGGCCCACCCCCCACAGCGAGCCGAGCTGGTTCGGCTTTGCCCTGACGGTGCGCGCCGAGGCGCCCTTTAGCCGGGACGAATTGGTCCGCCACCTGGAAGCGCGGCGCATCGCCACCCGCCTGCTCTTTGGCGGCAACCTGATCCGCCAGCCCGCCTACCTCTCCAGGCCCCGCCGGGTGGTGGGCACATTGGAGCAAACCGACGTGGTGATGCGGCAGACGTTCTGGGTCGGCGTCTACCCGGGGCTGACGGCGCCCATGCTGGACTATGTGATCGCGGCCATCGCCGATTTCGCCCGGCAGGCCCGTAAAAGGGGCCGATCACCCAAAAGGATTACGCCTCCAGAGGGGGAAAATTGACCATTTGGGCCCCGTTTTGGGTGGGACCACCCAAACGGACTAGGCTTAAAGGCCCTTTTCAAGGGCGAAACCCCCCAAAAGCGCTATTGACGCGGGTCCCCCGCAACATTATAATGGGGGCAAATGTGTCAGGCAGTTTAGGTTGAGTAAAGGAGGACTGAGGGAAACATTCATTGCCGCAAGCATTTTGTCAAACATTCTTTAGGAGGAAAGCACGATGAAGACAATGAAAGCACTTGCACTAACCCTTCTGCTCGTTCTGACGGCGGTACCGCTGGTGGGCGCCCAGACAGGCGTATGGGATTCATCCTTCCAGGTCATCAACCTGGGCGGCGAGACTGCTTCTGTTTCGGTAGTATTCTATGAGGACGACGGCACCGCCCACGACGTTGCTTGTCTGCGCTACGTGGGCACCGACTGCGACCTGCCGAACCCCTTTAGCCTGGACGCCGGCGCCAAGGAAGAGATCTTTTTGGGCGCCATCGGCGACGACCTGCCGGATGACCGCTACTCCGTAGTGATCTCGGCCGACCAGCCGATTGCCTCGGTGGGCAGCTTGGTCGGGAACGACGCCGGCAACTTTTACAACGGCAGCTACACTGGTCTGGAGGACGACGGCCAGATGGAAATGTACCTGCCCGGCAGCATGTGGGGTTACTACAGCTGGAACAGCCACATCTCGGCGCAGAACCTGACCGGGGATGACCTGGACCTCACCGTCAACTTTTATCTAGAGGGCTCGACCACGGTCTGCGCGACCGAGGGCCCGGAGACCGTCCCGGCCTACTCCTCCTGGCACCTGGATACCGAGACCCTGGACCTGAGCGCCTGCGACTTTAACGGGGACGGCTTTAACGGGGCCGCCGTCGTCAGCGCGGCCGGCGCCATCGCCGCCATCGACAACCAGACCACCGGCGGCGGAAGCTACTTTGAGCAGTCCTACACCGGTTTCCTGGAGGGCGCCGACACGCTCTACGCGCCCAGCTTTTTCCGGGGCGCCTTCCCGCCCGGTAACTGGAACACCTCGCTGAACATTATGAACATTGGCGCCGCGGCCAGCCACGTCGTGGTCACGGTCAACACGCCGGACGGCGCGGTAACGATCGAGGACGACCTGGATCCCTACCAGGGCTGGCTCATCTATCCGCCGGTCGACATGCCCACCCTGCCGATCTATGCCTGGAACGAGATGTCGGCCCTGATCGAGGGCGACGCGGGCGCCGAACTGGTGGCCATTGCCAACTCGGCCAACTCCCTGATGCAGGCGCAGACCTACAACGCCCTGACCGTGGATGAGGGCGGCGCCACGGTTGCTGTGCCGATCGTCAGCCGCAACTACTACGGCTGGGATACCTCGATGGCTATCCAGAACCTGGGCCCGGACGCTCTGGTGGCGCACGTCAGCTACAGCGCCAACGCGAACCCCTACGGCACCGTCTGGGCCGGAGCGGAATATGACACCGCTTCTATTGCCAGCGGGCAGGCCCTGGCCATCTTCCAGGGCAATGGCGACGACGCTCTGTTCGCCGCCACGGGCGAGCGGATCCCCGAGACCTATACCGGCGGCGCGATTGTGACCATCACCTCCGGCACGGGTCCGATTGCGGCGGTGATCAACACGACCAACGGCCCCGGCCAGGTAGACAATGACCCCGGCCCCGGCGACTGGTCCACCAGCCTTAACGCCATCAGCCAGTAATCTCTTAGTCCTTACCACCTGAATTCGCCTGACATTCAAGGAGGAGGCCACAATAAGGTTTGTGGCCTCCTCTTTGCTTTTCCCCAGGTCTAGCGCTGCGCTCAAGAGCCGACACCATGGTCCAACTCGTCCAAGCCCGCTCAATCCAGGTCCTTTTGCTGTTCCTGCTCCTGCTGGGGGTCGGGGCGCTGGGCGCGTCGCCTCCTCAGGCCGCAATGCTGCAAGTGGATCCCTGGCCGCCGGCCCTCAACCTCTCCCAGACCACCAGGCGGACCTATTTCCCCCAGATCGAATCCGCGGCGCAGAGCGGGGACCTCTGGGTGGTCTGGACCCAAGTGATCACCGGCACCCAGATCACCGACGTCTGGACCCGCCACCGCGACGGCCAGGCCGAGCTCTGGCGGCCGCCGGAGAACATGTCCCATTCCCCCTATCGCGACGGCGGCCCCACCATGTATGCCCAGGCGGATGGAACCGTCCACCTGGCCTGGAGCCAACGCAGCCTGGGGCCCGACCGTACCGACCTGCTCTATCGCCGCTGGGATGGCTCGGCCTGGTCCGAACCGATCTTGATCAACCGTCGGGAGACCTATCACCCCTCCCCCTATGGCTTGCTCTTTCGCCTGGATGGGGAGGGCCGTTTGTGCCTCTTTGTCACCATAGGTTCCGGCGTGACCTATGCCTGCCTGCAGCCGGAGGGCTGGGAGTCCCTGCGGCCCTGGACCTATGTGACCGGCATGCAGTCCCTGGGGGACATTCGCTGGGGACCGGATGGCCGCTTTCACGTCGCCGCCCTGGGCAGGAACCGCTACAAACTGGCCGGTCCCTGTGATGCTTTTCTCCAAGATGCCTATTATACCAGCACCGACGGCCAGGTCTGGGAGCCCCTGACCAATCTCTCCTACTATGGCAGCATCGCCTACGACCTGGGCCTGCTCTTTGACCGGCAGGGCCGCCTGCACTTTGTCTGGAGCGATTTCCATTCCTACTGCTCTTTGGATTCAGAACGTGCCGCCGTCTATCAGCGCGTCCTGGAGGGCGGCCAATGGGGGCCCCGTCAGGAATTGAGCACCTTTAACCAAGGGCAGGCCATCTTGGACTTTGCGCTAGAGAGCGACAGCCTCGGCCGCCTGCACCTGGCCTGGAGCGAGGGCCTCCTGGAGGGAAATGGCGCCAAGGACCTATCCATCCGTTACCGGCGCGGGGACGATCAAGGCGGCTGGATGAAAGAGGAAATCCTACACCGCTCAACCGAGAGCAGCTTGAACGTGGACATGGCCCTGACCCGGCGCGGAGAACCCCTATTGGTCTGGGAAGAGGGGGCTTCTGACGCGGAAGAGATCTATTTCAGCGAGCGCCGCCCGCCGCTGTACAACGTCTTTATCGCGTTGGTTTCAGGTCTCGAAAACGACTAGCACAGCCCCGGCCCCGACATGATTTGCCAAGCCCCCCTCAGCGTGGTAGAATGAACTCGAGTTCGACCAGGCAGAATGGCCCATTGCCGGCGGCAGAAAACGGCTTGCGGCCAGGTGGAAGACAGGGCGATGAAAAACGGCAACCGGCACTGGCTGCAGGAATGGATCCTACCGGCTTTGTTGATGCTCCTGGCCCTGGGCGCGGGTTTCCTCTATCTGCAGCATCTGCAGCAGGTCACCGATCTGGGGGTCAGCTTTGACGACGCCTGGATCCATTTCACCCTGGCCCGCAACCTGGCCGAGACCGGGGAGATGGGCCTCAATCCCGGGCGCTGGAGCGGCGGCAACAGCAGCCTGCTCTGGGGTCTGCTGCTGACCTTGGGCTATCGCCTGGGCGGGAGCCCCCTCATCCCGGCGCTGGCGCTGGGCGCCATCTCGCACACGCTGGCCAGCGGCCTGTTCTATGAGCTCAACCGCCGCCTCTGGGGACCGGCCGGCGGTCTGCTCTGCGGGCTGCTCTACGCCGGTTTTGGCCCGCTGCTGGCCCTGAGCCTCTCGGGTATGGAGACCGCTCTCTTTTTAATGCTGGGGCTGGCCGTCCTGTGGGCCTGGAGCGGACCACATGCGGGTCGCGCTCCCGGCTTGCTGATCACTGGGGGCTTGCTTTTCCTGCTGCTGCTGACCCGGCTGGAAGGCCTGCTGCTGTGGGGGCTGCTGCTGCTGCACTTTGTGTTCTGGGGACGCCGCACCATGCGGCCGCGGGCCGCGTTGGCGGCCCTGCTGGCCGGCCCGCTGGCCTTTTTATTGACCGGCCTGCTGCACCTGCGCATGGAGGGCTCCTTCCTGCCCCTGACCATGACCGGCCGGCGCTGGCTGTGGCAGGTACAGCCGAGCAAAATCCCCTTCTGGCCGACGAATTGGCAGCCCATCCGGGACTATTACGGGATATGGAACGTCTATTTCTGGGACTGGCTGCTGCAGCGCTTTCGCCTGGAAGGCCAGGGCGCCCTGCGGCCGGTCTACCAGGTGCTTTGGCTGCTGTTGCTGCTGGCCGGGGCCACCTGGGTCGTGCGGACGGCCTGGCGCGGACGCGGAGAGAGGCAGCGTTGGGTGGGCCTGCTGCTGCTGCTCTGGGCGCTGGCGCACTGGTTGCTCTATCCCCTCGCCCTGCCCCTGGCCACGCTGCGACACCAGGCACTCCTGCTGCCGGCCCTGCTGCTGCTGGCCGGGGCCGGCCTGGAGGCGCTGAGGGCGCTCGGCCGGCGCTGGCACAGGCTGCCTTTCTTGGGCTGGGCGCTCTGGGCGCTGGGCCTGGCCGGCCTGCTGTTGTGGGGCGGCCTAATCTGGGGTCAATGGCGCAGCAATCACGCCCTGCAGGTACGCCACATCAACGAGATGCACGTCAGTATGGGCCGCTGGGTGAACGACCACCTGCCTCCGGATGCCGTCGTGGCCGCCTTTGACATCGGCGCCATCAGCTATTTCGGGGGCCGGGAAATCCTCGACCTGGGCGGGCTCTGCGATCCGGAGCTGCTGCCCTACCTGTACCAGGGCGATGTGCGGCCCTATCTGTACGAGCAGGGGGTCACCCACCTGGCCATGATCACGGGCCCCAGTGGGGACCATTGGTGGGGCCGGTTGGGGCTGGAGGCCCGGTGGCAAGTCCTGGCCGTGCGCGAACTGCGCACCTGGGAGGTTGCGCCCTATGCGCGCCCGCCCTTTGACCGGCCGGCCGACTATTACTTTTACCCGGCCTCACTCTCCATGGGCCTGTACGAACTCTCCTGGCCGCGCGTGCCGGTGGAGGCCAGGCCGATCTCCTGGCAGAGCGGCGGCCGTTGAGCCCGACAGCGGCGTGGAGGAGTTGAGCATGTGGAGCAAATTGGGCCATCGCTGGTCCCGGCTGCGGGAACACTGGCCCCTGATCGGCATGTTGATCGTGGCCCTGGCGCTGCGCCTCTACCGGCTGACCTGGCCGGGCCTTTGGACCGACGAGGGTTTTTCCATCCTGCTGGCCGGGTTGCCCCCCCGCGAGTTGGTCATCGGCATGGTCAACGACATGCACCCGCCCTTTTTTTACCTGCTGCTCAAGCTCTGGATGCTGGCGGGGGACGGGGAGTTCTATATCCGCCTCTTTCCGGTGCTCTGTGGGCTCTCGACCGTGGTCCTGGTCTATGTTGCCGGCCGGCGCATGTTTGGGCCGGCGGTTGGCGCTTGGGCGGCCTTTTATCTGGCCCTCGACCCTATGCACATTGCCTATTCGCGCGAAATCCGCCAGTACATCCTATTCGTCCTCCTCTGTGCCCTGTCGGCCTGCTTTTGCTGGCGCTGGGCCGAGGATTTGTCCCCGGGCGTCTGGGGCGCATACGTCCTGACCACGCTGCTGGCGATCTATACGGAAAACGTGGGCCTGCTGCTGCTGCCCTTTGAAAACGTCTTTATCCTGCTCTCCCTGGCCCGCCAAAAGCGCTGGCGCTCCCTGCCCCATTGGCTGGCCGGCCAGGCGCTGGTCTTGCTGGGCTACCTGCCCTGGGTCCCCGTTCTGGGCTACCAGATGATCTTTCCGCAGCCCAGTTGGCTGGTGCCGGGGAGCTGGGCCGACCTGTGGAACATGCTGCCCCACCTGGTATTTGGCGAACCCCACTGGGCCGGGGAGGATCTCTGGCAGATCGCGGCCTATGCCTGGCTGCTGGCCATACCACTGGCCATGGGCCTGCTGCTGGCCAGGCGCCGCGAATGGCGTTGGGCCGGCCTCTTTAACTGGCTCTGGCTGCTGCTGGTGGGGGGTGTGCTGGCCTTTATGGCCACGCGCCTGCCCATCTATCAGGAGAAACAGTTCCTGCTGCTGACGCCGGTGTTGGCCCTCTTGTTGGGGGTGGGCACGGTCGCCCTGCCCAAGGCCGGCCGGCCCGTGCTGGCCCTGCTCTTTCTGCTGTTGCTGCTGCCCTCCCTGCACAATGTCTATTTCCGGCACGAGTTGGCCAACCACCCCCAAAGGGAAGCCTGGAAAGAACTGGCCGCCTACATCGACGACGAGGCCCGGCCGGGAGACGCCCTGGTCTTTAATCCCGGCATCTCGTCGGTGATGTTGAACTTTTACCTGGAAAAGGAGCTGCCCTACGCCGGCTATCCCCAGTTGTACGACCCTTACGTGGGCAGCCTGAGGGGAGAAAAGGCCACGCCCGAGCGACTGGAGGCCCACTTGGGGCCCTTTATTCGGCAGTACGAGCGCATCTGGCTGGTGGAATGCTGCTTGCCCGATTTTTGGGACCCCCAACGCTGCCTGCCGGGCTGGATGGCCCAATGGGGCCGGCCGACCCCCCTGCCCGAGTTCCCCGGCCTGCAGGTGCGGCTGTACGAGGCGCGTTGAAACCCACACCGTCTATGTACGTACTTATCATGTAGGCCCATTTGTCCCCAAGGTTTGCTGCCCAGGGCCTGCGGGCCGAGAGACTTTTAAGAGAGTGCTTTGTTATAGTAAATCTATGGATGGACCCATAAGGAACCGCTGAATCCGCGGGGACTATGGACTTTTTGGCCGATTTGTTATAGAATAGGGAATGTTCTAGCTAAATCTCAGTCTATGAAAACCTGTTCAGTGACTAGAAGGCTCTCGTCGAGCGACGGGATCCACAAGCTATGCTGAAAGGAGGGATGGCCAACTAGAGAACGGTATCGGCAAGAGTTGCCAGGTTCGCCCTGCTGCGGCAGTTGGTGGAACAAAATGACAAAAGGAGTCGCTTATGGAACGCGTCATCTGTTGTGTTTGCGAAAACCCCATAGAGGGCCCCGTGATCGAGATGGGCAAACGCCCCTACTGCAGTGTATGCCACGCCAAGGTGCTGCGCAACCGGGGCAGCGTCTGGTGGGCCAGCCTGCTCGGCATTGGCATTCTGGTCGTCTTTGTAGGGCTGGTCGCGCTGATCGTGGGAGCGGCCAAGCCCGAACTAAGCGGGGCCGGCCTGGTTTTTTGGGGCATTGTGTTGGCCCTGATCCCGGCCCTGATCTGGTTGGCCGTCTTTTACCTGCAGGACGTACGTGAACCCGAACCGAAACAACTGGTCATCGGCGTATTTATTCTGGGCATCATCATCGCCCGGGCGGTGGGGCTGCCGCTAGTACAAAGTGTCTTTCGCGTACAGGATTGGCTGAATAACAGCACCCTCTACCACATTCTCGGTTCGATCCTGGTGATCGGTTTCATCCAGCAGTTCCTGATCTATGCCGTGGTGCGCTACAGCGTCTACAATGCGGGCGAGTTTGACGAGCGGGTGGACGGCGTGGTCTATAGCACGGCCGCCGCGCTCGGCTATGCGACCATGGTCAACCTCCAGTACGTCGTGGACAGCGGCGGCGTGGACCTGGTGAACGGGATCATGCGCATCGCCGTGACTACCATGGCCCTGGCCAGCTTTGGCGGGCTGATGGGTTACTTTTTGGGACGCTGCAAGTTCGAGGATGAGCCGGCCTGGTGGATGCCGGCCGGACTGACCCTGGCCGCCATCCTGAATGGCCTGTTCCGTTACTTTTTGGGCGAGATCACCACGACCAAGGTCGGGCTGGAGGGCGGCGGCTACAACCCCGTCTGGGGCCTGATCTGGGGGACCGTGGTCGCTGTGGTGACCACCGTCGTGCTCTACCTGATGATCCGGCGGCTGCAGCAACGTGCTCCCCAGGCCCTGGGCGCCTGAGGCAATAGGAGGAACAACCATGACCGAGGTACACGCAAAAGCACAACGCCGGGATCGCTGGGTCACTTGGATCGTAATCGCCGTCTTTGTGGTCGCCATGATCCTCGGCTGGGCCGTCAAGTCGGCGGCCGAGAACAGCACGGTCGATTACGCCGCCGAGGGCGTACAGCTCAGCTATCCCAAGGGCTGGCTGCGGGCCAAAGTGGAGGCACCGCTGCTCCTGCACGTGCAGGATCAACAGGCCACGCCGGCCCCGAGCTCCCTGATGCTGCAGCGCCAGCCGCTGTCGACGGGGATGGGCGAGGGTGGGCTGTCCGCGGTGCAGCAAGCCCTCTCTCTGGAGCGAGGCCGCCAGTGGGTCGCCTACCGCGTCCTGGAGAGCGAGGAAAAAGTCTCGATCGCTGGACACGAAGCCAAGCACGTGGTCTTTGCTTACGTCGAGACCACCCCCAATCCCTTCCTGGTCACCGAGCCGGTGGTCATGCTGGGCGAGGACTATATCATCATGGCCAAGGACGGCAGCAACGCCTACGTCTTTACCCTGACCGCGGCCAAGGAGAACTATGAGCACGTCCAGGATCTGCTGACGGACTTGGTGCGTTCGTTCCAGGAATAGGGCGAGCAGCGCCGTGACCGCACTGAAACCTGGATAGGAGGATTCTCGTAATGGATTATGCCGTGGTATATTTTGGATCGAGATGTTAAGGAGGCAAATATGAAAGTAAAGCGCTATCTCTTTGGCATTGGGGCGCTTGTGCTGTTGCTGCTGACCCTGGGCGGCCTGCTGCCCCGTCCGGTCGAGGCGCTCGACCGGGATGTGACCCGCACCGTGATGCGCGCGGCCGTGCAGATCTGGGCCGTGGAGGAGGACAACAACGGACGACTGATGTCCAAGTGGTCCGGATCGGGAACCATCATTTCGGCCGATGGTCTCATTCTGACCAACTGCCACGTGGCCATGCCCCGGGCCATGTGGGACTATCCCGAGTTCGATTACGACTTTTTGGTCATCGCCATGACCATCCGCTCGGACGAGACCCCCGTGCCGACCTATATCGCCCAGGTCCTGCAGTACGATCCCTACCTGGACCTGGCCGTCATCCAGATCTCGCACATGCTGGACGGCAGCGAGGTCGATCCCCAGGACCTGAACCTGACCTATCTGGAGGTGGGGGACTCGGATGAATTGGAACTCGGGGACGGCTTGGCCATCTTTGGCTACCCCGGCATCGGTGGCTCCACCATCACCCTGACCACGGGCAACGTCAGCGGCTTTTCCCCCGAGGCGGGGGTCGAGGGCCGGGCCTGGATCAAGACCGATGCCACCATCGCCGGTGGGAACAGCGGCGGCACCGCCATCCTGGACGATGGCACCCTGATCGGCGTGCCCACCGAGGGTGGCTATGGCGGGGCCGGTATCGACGAGTTTGCCGACTGCCGCCGCCTGGCCGATACCAACGGCGACGGCGTGGTCGACGAGAACGACAGTTGTATCCCCATGGGCGGCTTTATCAACGCCCTGCGCCCGGTCAACCTGGCCAAGCCCTTGATCAAGGCCGCCTCCAGCGGCCTGGGCCCCCAGCAGCCGCCCAAACCGGACAAGCCGGTGCAGCCCAGCGGCGAGGCCTCGATGGGCCGGGTGGTCTTTAGCCCGGCGGTCAACGAGTACGACCAACCAATCACGGTGCTCGACGTCTTTCCCTCCGGCTCTGGGGAAATCTATATGGTCTTTGATTACGAGGGTTTTGAGGACGGCGTCTCCTGGCAGCCGATACTCGTCTATGAAGGCGAGGTCTATGATAATATCTGGGGCCTGGCCAGTTGGAACGGCGGCGCCGAGGGCACCTGGTGGATCAGCATCTACAACGACCCCCTGCCGGACGGCGAGTACGAGTTCGTCCTAAATTATGGGGGGGAAGAGTTGGGCTCGGCCACCGTCCAAGTGGGGGGGGCGTCCTCCGATGACCCCGTCTTTTACGACATCCACTTTCTCTACCAGGGCGAGGAGTACGGCTACGTGCTGCCGGCCGGGATCAACGAGATCGCCGCCGAACTCGACTATGACAACGTCAGCTCGAACACCAACTGGTCCCACGTCTGGTACCACGAGGGCCGCGAGGTGGCCGGCGGCGATGGCCGCGCGCTCTCCGGTTCCAGTGGAACCACCTCTCTGCTGCTGAACACCGACAGCGGTAGCCTGCCCAAAGGCTTCTACCGGCTGGACGTCTATGTGGGAGATCGCCTGGCGGCGACCTCGGACTTTATCATCGCCGGTGAGGAGAGTGGCGACGTGGGCAGCGGCAGCGTCTTTGGCCCCATCACCTTTGCCGAGGGCGAGGGGCGCAATGGAGAGCCGGTCAATCCGGCCAGCGAATTCGACAGTGGCCTCAACGACCTCTACGCCTTCTTTGACTACCAGGGTATGCAGGACGGCTGGCAGTGGACCCGCCGCTGGTACCTCGACGGCGAGCTGGTCGTCGACACCGACAACACCTGGGAGGCCGGCGAGGAGGGCGAGGATTTCTGGGTCAGCGTCTACAGCGAAGACGGCCTGCCCGACGGCACCTACATATTGGAGCTCTTGGTCGAGGGCGAGTTCATCCAGGATGGAGGCTGTGTCATCGGCGAAGGTAGCACGCCGCCCCCGATCACCCCCGATCCGACCGACGGCGTCGAGATGTACGGCTATATCTTTGACGCCGACACCGGCAACGGCATCCCCGGCGCCATGATCCTCTTCTTGCAGCCCGGCATCACCGTGGACGAATTCCAATGGATCGAGGAGGAGGTCTATGCGCTGGGCGAAGCCGACCGCGATGGCTATTACGAGCTCTCGGCGCCGCTCGTGCGGGGCGAGACCTACAGCGTGGTCGCGGGCGCGCAGGGCTATAACATGATTGCGGAGGATGGCATCACCATCCCCGAGGACCTGGAATCTCCCTTCCAACTCGACGTGGATCTGCAGGCGGCCCAATAGGCCAGCCCGCTTCTGAGCAAGCCAGGACCCCCGGCAGGGTTCATCCCTGCCGGGGGTCCTCTTGCAGGCGCTATCCAAACCGTTTCGATTTTGCGGCCCGTTACCCGTCGCCGGTTAAAGCCTACTCCAAAAAGGTCTCAAATCCCCGGATAGGAGTCGAGGCTCTAGCCGGTCAAGAGCAAGAGGTCTATTTGCCATCCCTCAGCGCCCAGATTTTTCTGGCCCCGGCGGCCGCGCAAATGCCTCCGAGGGGGCAGCTCTGGCAGCGTTGCTGGCAATTGCCGCCGATCTCCTGCAGGTAGCCCCGTTGGGCCAGGTCCTCCAGCATCAGCTCGACCATGGCGGGCGTCGTCTGCAGTTCCTGGGCCAATTCCGCCACGGTGCGGGGCTGATCCTGGCGCAAGAGTTCCAAAAGCAATTCCAACATGTTCAAAGCAGCCACGTAGCCAACTGGTAGGCGGCCATGCCCGCAAGCAGCGAAAGCAGCAGCAGCAGGCCCGTGCCCAGCAGGGTCCAGCGCCACGAGTTCGTCTCCTGGCGTACCACTGCCAGCGTCGCGACACAGGGGATAAAGAGCATGGTGACCACCAGGAAAGCCAATCCGCTGGCCGGGCTGACCGCGCTGGACAACATATCGGGCAAGCCCTCCTCCCCAATGCCATAGAGCACGCCCAGGGTAGCCAGGACGTTCTCCTTGGCGATGAAACTGCCCATCAGGGCGACCAGCAGACGCCAGTCCAGTCCCATCAGGCCGCCCAGGGGGGCCAGCCATCGCCCCATTCCGGCCAGCAGGCTGGTTTCGATCTCGCCGTTGGGCAGGGTCGCCAGTGCCCAGACAACCACCGACACGCCCAGGATCACCGTGCCGGCCTTTTTGAAAAAGGACAGCATCCGCTGCCACACGTTCAGGCCGATGGTGCGCAGGTTGGGCACATGGTAGAGAGGCAATTCCATGATAAAGGCCGCCTGGTCGTTCTTGAGGACAAGGCGATTGATCAGGACGCCCCCCAGCGCCAGGAAGCACAGGGGCAGCAGGACCAGGCCGAGGGAGACCAGCATCGAGTGTTCGGGGAAAAAGGCCGGCACCAGCACGGCCAGCACGGCCAGTCGGGCCGTGCAGGGCACCAGTGGGGCCAACAGGATCGTCATCAGGCGGGCACGGCGGTCCTCGATAATGCGTGTTCCCAGGACCGCCGGCACGTTGCAGCCAAAGCCCAAAAAGAGGGGCAGAAAGCTCTTGCCATGCAGGCCCATGGCGTGCATAAAGCGGTCCATGACATAGGCGGCCCGGGCCATGTAGCCGACGTCCTCGAGAAAACTCATGGCCACAAAAAATACGAACAGGATGGGGGCAAAGGTCAACATGGTGCCGACCCCGCCAATAACGCCGTCCACCAGCAAGCCCGAGATCCAGGCCGGCGCGCTGACCAGGCGCTGCGCGCTCCATCTAGCAAAGTCCTGGACAATGGCCCGCTCCATCCAATCCTGGATGGGTGCAGCCACGGTGTAGGTCAGCCAAAAGACCAGGGCCAGTACGCCGGCCAGCAGCAGCAGCCCCCAAAAGGGGTGGGTGGCGATGCGGTCGATGCGCTCGGTCATGGTGATGCGGCCGACCCGCGGCCGCACCACGGCCGCGCGGATCATGCGCCCGATCCAATCGTAGCGACCGCCGGCCACCGCCAGCACCGCGTCCTCGTGCTGATGGAGGATCGCATCGACCTGGGCCAGGGTTTGCTCGGGCAGGCGCTCCCGCATCATGCGGGTAACCTCGACGTCGCCCTCCAGCAGCTTGAGCGCGACCCAATCTTTTGGGTAGGGAGTGGGGACGTGCTCGTGGATCAGGGCCAGCAGTTCCTCCATGACCCGGCGGTGGTCCTCGCGAATCTCGGGGCGGCAGGGCTGCTGGGGCTGCGGATCGTGGACCACGTCGACGATGGCCTGGGCAAACTCGTGCACGCCCTGATTGCGGGTGGCGACCATTGGGACGACGGGAATGCCCAAGGCCGCTTCCAGGACGTGCGCCTCAATGTGCACGCCGTGCTGCTCGGCCACGTCCACCATGTTGAGCCCCAGCACCACCGGTGCGCCCAGGTGCAGCAGTTCGGCCAAAAGGTAGAGACTGCGCTCCAAAATAGCGGCGTCCACGACCAGAGCGACAACGTCGGGCCGCTCGCGGATGATAAACTCGCGAGCGACCAGTTCCTCCGGCGAATTGGCCGAGAGACTGTAGGTACCGGGCAAATCCACCAAGCTCATATTGAGGCCCTTGTAACAAAAATAGCCGGTCTTTTGCTCCACCGTCTTGCCCGGCCAGTTGCCCACGTGCTGGCAGAGTCCGGTGAGTAGGTTAAATACGGTGGACTTGCCGACGTTCGGCTGGCCGGCCAGGGCCACAGTAATGCTCGCCCCCTCAGGCGAGAGCGCCGTCGCCGCCGGGCAGGTTTCACAACGCTCGGTCAGCAGCGAGACTTTACTTGGCTTGCTCTCGGCCATGATGATTCCCCTCCCTCTCGACCATGACTTTGCCGGCCTCCCCTCGACCCAAAGCAATGCGGCTGTCGCGGACCATCACAATCAAAGGACCCCGACCAAAATTTTGCACCATGGTGAGAAAAGCCCCCGGCGTAAAGCCCAGGGCGGCCAGGCGGCTGATCAGGTTGCGCCCCCCACTGAGTGACCGTACGCTGGCTTTTTCGTGGGGTGCCAGGGTGCTCAACGGAACGACGTCGTTCATAGGTTGCCTCCATTGGTCAGGATACAGCGCCTTTGCCGGTCAATTTTCCTCTGCCTGCGTAGCATACTACAACTAGCGATTTTTTGCCAGCGCACACCTCACCTACTTGCCAAAGGGGCCAGAATATGATACAATGTAGGTGAGGCTAAGTCTTAAATTTAGTATATACTAAATCCTTGGACTTGTCAAGTGGGTTCATCACCGGGAGTGAGCAGTTTGACAGAGAGTGTTACCGCGACCATTGAGGACTATTTGGGCCTGATCTATGTAATGCAACGGGAGGGCCAGACCGTGCTGGGGTCCCGCCTGGCCGAGCGGATGGGGGTCTCCCATGCCACGGTGACGGCGACCCTCAAGCGCATGGACCGCGACGGGTTGATCGAATGGCAGGCCCGCAAGGACATTGCCCTGACCTCGCGGGGCTTGTCCCTGGCCCAGGACCTGATCCGCCGCCACATGCTGGCCGAGTGGCTGCTGTGCGACGTCCTGGGTATCCCCTGGCATCGCCTGCACCTGGAGGCCGACCGCCTGGAGCACTCGCTCTCGGAAGAGGCCACCCGCCGGTTGGCCACTCTCTTTGAACAGCAACACACCTGCCCGCACGGCAACCCTATGCCCGGCACCCATTTGCCCCCCACCACGCCGCTGGACCAGATCGCTGAAGCGTCTCGGGTCAAGATCGTGCGCATTGTCGAGGAGGCCGAGGAGCAGCCCGAACTGCTCTCCTTTTTAGAGGAAAAGGGCCTGCTGCCGGGGTCCGTCCTGCAGGTTCTGGAGCACCGGCCCTATAACGAGACCATCACGGTGCAGGTCGGCGAGCAAAAGGTTGCCCTGGGCCTGGCCGTGGCCGCGCTGATCCACGTACAAGAGATCTAGGGACCGGCCGGCTTGGCCCTCCTACATTTTATCCAGGCCATCCACACCACCCGTACAATCCGTGTTACCCATATCGCGCCCCTGCCTCTTGCATCGTTTGACCACCCTTCCCCCTTGTGATAGAATAGGCCCCGGAGTGTATCCCTGCCCCAGGTTGGAGATATTCTGGGAGGGTGCCGCCCTATTGGGATCTGCCTTGAGCAAAGGAGGTCAGGGTTGGAAGAGAACGGTCTGCGTATTGGAGTATTCGTCTGTGAATGCGGCCTGAACATTGCCGGATCGCTGGATTGTGAGGCCGTGCGCGCCTATGCCGAGGAACTGCCGGGCGTCGCCGTTTCCGTGGTCAACAAGTACACCTGCTCCGATCCCGGGCAGCAGGAGGTCAAGCGCTACATCCGCGAGCACAATCTCAACCGGGTGGTCATTGCCTCCTGTTCGCCCCGCCTGCACGAGCCGACGTTCCGCCACTGTGTCGAGGAGGCCGGCCTGAACCCGTACCTGATGACCATGGCCAACCTGCGCGAGCACTGCTCCTGGGTGCACCTCCACGACCGGGAGGGGGCGACCGGCAAGGCCAAGGATATTGTGCGCACGGCGGTGGCCCGGGCCGGCCGGCTGCGGCCGCAGCAGGAGCCCCGCATCCCCGTCACCCAGGCCGCCCTGGTCATCGGCGGCGGGGTGGCCGGCATCCAGGCGGCTCTGGACCTGGCCGAGGCCGGCCACCAGGTCTACCTGGTCGAGCGACAGCCCTCCATCGGCGGGATTATGGCCCAGTTGGACAAGACCTATCCCACCATGGACTGTTCGATCTGAATTCTCGGCCCCAAAATGATGGATGTCGGTCGACATCCCCAGGTTCAACTCCTTACCTACAGCGAGGTCGAGGCCGTCAGCGGCTACGTGGGCAATTTCGAGGTCAAGGTGCGCAAAAAGGCCCGCTACGTCGACGAGACCGAGTGCACGGCCTGCGGCGAGTGCGAGCAAGTCTGCCCCATCGTGACCATCGACGAATTCCAGATGGGCCTTTCCTCCCGTCGGGCCATCTACATGCCCTTCCCCCAGGCGGTGCCCTCCTCCTACCTGATCGACATCGAGCACTGCCTGGGCGACAACCCCATCGCCTGCGGCAAGTGCGTGGAGCGCTGCGACAAGGGCTGCATCAACTTTGACGATCAGGACGAGATCCTCAAGCTCAAGGTCGGGGCCATCATCGTGGCTACGGGCATGGACGTCTACGACCCCACCCCCCTGGACGAGTACGGCTACACCACCTTCCCCGACGTCATTACCAGCATGGAATTCGAGCGTCTCATTTCGGCCGGTGGGCCCTCCGAAGGCCACCTGATCCGCCCCAGCGACCGCCAGACGCCCCGGCGCATCGCCTTTATCCAGTGCGTGGGTTCCCGCTCCACGGAGCGGGGCAATCCCTACTGCTCCAATATATGCTGCATGAATACGATCAAGGACAGCCTGCTGCTCAAGGACCACTATCCCGATATCGACGTCAGCGTGTTCTACATGGACATCCGCGCCTTTGGCAAGGGCTTTGAGGAAATGTACCAGCGCAGCCGCGAGGTGGGCGTGCGCTACATCCGCGGCCTGCCCGGCGAGGTGGAAAAGGGGCCCAACGGCAGCCTGGTCCTGACGGTGGAGAACACCACCGCCAATCGCCTGGAACA
The DNA here is from genome assembly GCA_016928715.1 of Chloroflexia bacterium. GTDB lineage: Bacteria > Chloroflexota > Chloroflexia > DTKN01 > DTKN01 > JAFGKG01. Next base: position 2,542 of record JAFGKG010000069.1, on the reverse strand, counting down.
GCACGATGTGGACCTGGTCGTGCTCTCGGTGGGGGGCATCCCCCGGCAGGAGAGCGAGCCCATCCGCAAGCTGTTGACCCTGTCGCGGGCGCCGGACGGCTTTCTGCTCGAGGCCCATCCCAAGCTGCGCCCGGTGGACGCGCCCAGCAAGGGCGTCTTTTTTGCCGGCTGCGCCGAGGCGCCCAAGGACGTCAAGGACAGCGTGACCCAGGCCAGCGCGGCCGCGGCCCGGGCCCAGATCCTGCTCAATCAGGATTCGATCACCCTGGAGGCCATCACGGCCGTGGTGGATCCGGACAAGTGCATCTCTTGCGGCATGTGCGCCAAGGTCTGCCCCTACGGGGCCATGTTCTGGGAGAAAAAGCAGCCGGCCCGGGTCATTGAGGCCGTCTGTACCGGCTGCGGCACCTGCGCCGCCGAATGCCGCTACGACGCCATCCGCATGCGCCACTTTGACGACGCTTCCATCCGCTCCGAGATCTCGGCCATCCTGGCCGAGCGACCGCAGGACGTGGTCCTGGGCTTTGCCTGCAACTGGTGCTCCTACGCCGGCGCCGACCTGGCCGGCACCTCGCGCATCCAGTACCCCCCCACCGCCCGCCTGATCCGCACCATGTGCAGCGGCCGGGTGGACCCGGCCTTTGTCTGGGAGGCCTTTCAGCAGGGCGCCCCGGTGGTGCTGGTCTCGGGCTGCCACTACGCCGACTGTCACTATATCAGCGCCAACCGCCAGGCCGTGCGCCGCGCGGACAGCCTCTGGGAGGGGCTGGAAAAGCACGGCATCCGTCCGGAGCGATTGCAGCTCGAGTGGGTCAGCGCGGCCGAGGGGCAAAAGTGGGCCCAGGTGGTGCGGCGCCTGGAGGAACTGCGGGCCGGCGTGACGGAGGAGGAAATCGCCCGGACCCGGGAGGCCCTGGCCGATCAGAAGGTGCCCTATCCCAAGGCCTGGAAGGGCTCGGCCCGGGGGCCGGCCTCCTTCAAGTGCCTGAGCTGCGGCCACGCCTGGGAGCAGTCCTACGACCTCACCTTCGACGAGCGCATGTGCCCGAAATGCCGCTCCAACAGCGTGCGCTGGGTGGAATGAGCCGCGAACGTACCTGAACTGACAGGGGCTCCTGCTGCGGCAGGAGCCCTTGTCTCGTATAGGGCCGTTTAAACGTTCGCACGTTTGAACCTTCGAGTTGGTTTGCCAGTGTAAGGGCAAGATCATAATCCAGCTAATTTTCAACAGATGTGGGGTAAACAAGGAGCACGGCCATGTTGTTTCGAACGTTGTTCTTCCTGGTCGTCCTTATGGCGATGTGCTGGGGCGGGTGGTATCTGCGCAAGCGCATGTTGTTGGCACTTGCCCAGAAGGTGGACCGGGTCCAGCAGGTGAGCCGATTCGATGCCTTTTGGCGACTGTGGATGCTGTACTTCCTTTTCTGCACCCTGTTTTTCGCCGCTTTAGCGCTGGCTGTCCAGGAGATAGGCGGGGCAGAATGGATCCTGATGCTCGTTGGCGCAGTCCCGCTCTCCTTTTTCTTAGCCGTTGGAGAGGTCCTGTGGCCCTGGGCCTTTTATGGGCATATGGAGTGGCTACGCCTACAGGAGCAATGCGCGCAGCTAAGCCCGGACCAGGCTGCCGCGATCAATCGGGGAATCTGGATGGATCGCCAGGGGGTCCGTATCTGGCTCGCCGACTACCGGAGATTGGAGTCAGAAGTCCTTGTCGAGGCCATCTATGCCACACAGCAGGTCTTTGTTTCGCTGGGCCGGCCGGATCGCTCCAACCTGATTCTCGATGACGTCAGGGAGGCGATCCTCTGGCCCAAAGCGCTGGCCGTTTTGATCAGAACTCATCTGGAAAACAAAGCCTACAGCAAAAAAATCGCCGTGCTGGGGATAGGCGGGCTGAACAAGGCCCTCCTGCGCCTCGCCGGACGAATGAACGGCTTGAATATCCAATCTTTTGAGGATAAAGAACAGGCCGTAAACTGGCTGGTAAAGTAACCCTGGTAACGAACAATGTCGATGAATTCCCTCGTGTGCCGGGACTCGAGCTCGTAAACTGGGCGGATGATGAATAGGGCCAGTTCGATCCACAAGCCCGACAAGGCCGATAAACTCGTTCTACAAGCTCGACAAACTCGTGCTGGGAGCCCGATAAATTCGTGCTGGGAGCCCGATAAATTCGTGCCAGATAGGCTACTTTTTGTCCGCACATCCCGGACGTTAAAAGGCTACATCCGGGATGTAGGATTCAAACATCCCGGATGTAGGGTCCGAACATCCGGGATGTAGGGTTTATACATCCGGGATGTAGGGTTTGTACATCCGGGATGTGGACTTGTTCCATCCTGGATGTACGCTGGGGGGCGTTACCGGTCAGGCCAGTAGTCGTACGGCTTTGGCCCGACCCCTTGCCCCGGGCAAACTTTTAACGTGCTTTCCCTTCTCTCCCCTATGGGCTCCGGTGAGCTACCCACCGCTAAAAGCGTGTGGGCTTCCTGGGCTGATCCCCTAACGGGAATCATATCTCCCAAGGCGTAACTTTCCGCAG